>DVHR01000020.1 GCA_018711925.1 Candidatus Coprenecus pullicola | reverse complement strand
GCTTTACTCTTGGCATATGCAACGAATATTTAAAATGTAATTGGCATATTGATTATTATCCGGATCTGTGCGGCTATCTGCGGAGTGTCATCAATGACTACCCGGTATGGAAGGAGGAATGCAGGCAGATAGTCCATGAAGCAAGTGTGTTGCGCAAGAGGCTTAGTGTAGGAGAGACAGCAGTCAGGATATTGCTTGATGACATGGCAAAGAGTTTTGGCAGGCCTTACCGGATGTATCTGGAAGACTATGCCTGGAAACTTGAAATAAAGCTGAAATACCGCAGGGCCCTGAGGTTAAGGGTCAATGTTGAGTCAGATATAGAAAAACTGAAGAAAATGAAGGACAGGATACAGACATTCATAGATGCAAGTGACGGCCTCGGGCAGATGTCTTCTACCTTGTCCTATTATGGAGACAATACGGAATGGATAAATGTTGACAATTGAGTAATATGGCAATAAACATAAATACCAAAGAACTATACAGGATTCTGGAAATTACTCCGGCGAACCAGAATATCATGCTTTCCGGCAAGCACGGAATCGGCAAGTCCAGAATCATAACCGAATTTTTCGAATCCCGCGGATTCAAGGTCGTGACTCTGTTCCTGGGACAGATGAGCGATCCCGGTGACCTTATCGGGCTGCCGAGGAAAGATGATGACACAGACAGGACTGTGTTCATGCCTCCATTCTGGTTCCCTGTCGATGATACTCCGGTAGTCCTTTTTCTGGATGAACTCAACAGGGCGCGTCCTGAGATTCTGCAGACCATCATGGATCTGGCACTCAACCGCAAGCTTGCAGGCAGGAGCCTTCCTGCTGGCAGCCGTATAATCTCTGCCGTCAACGAGGGGGAGGAATATCAGCTGACGGACCTGGATCCGGCGCTGGTGTCGAGATTCAATATATACCGTTTTCAGCCGACTGTCGGGGAATGGCTGCTGTGGGCATCGCGGAATGGAATTGACAAACGTATAATCGATTTCATCGAGGACAATCCGACATTTCTGGACAGTGACGGAAGCAGAGCGGGTGAATCTTCCCTGCTGGAAAAGACACCCGACCGGCGAGGTTGGGAAAGGGTTTCCGATGTCCTGAAAATGTCGGACGGGACGATAGTAATAAAAAAGATAGTTGCCGGAATTGTGGGCATAACGGCGTCGAACAAGCTTTTTGAAACTATTTCGTTCCGGAGAAAGGTTACTGCAGAGTCCATACTGTCCGATTTCAGTTCAAATGTGGGTGAACTTAGGAAGTACAAGGCCCACGAACTCAGTGTGATAAACGAAAGCATCTACAGGTGCATGGAGACAGGGAAGCAAGGCAAGCCAGACGTTTGCTCTGCCAACCTTCTCAAATACATGAAATGGCTTACCGGTGAGGACAGACGCGAATGTATGGCGCATTTCTGTTCCCTGTTTGAAGGAGCCTCATACCCCAAGGCCAACCTGTTCCTGATGACCCAGGCCGGCGAATGTTTCAAGTATATTACCGAGTTCATTAAAAACATGTAATGGAAAAAATCCTCAAGAAGATAATCGAGGAATGGTATTTGTCCGAACCGGCCCTTTTTACCGCTGTCTGTACTCATTCTCTCGCTGAAAACCGCTCCATTGAAGTTCCTATGCGCAGCGGGCAGCAGACGATAGAGTACAATCCGGATATTCTGTCAAAGTGGAAGATGACTGATGTCAAGGAGAGGATTAAACTGGAAGTTATACGCATAATGCTGGGACATCCTTATCAGCGTCAGCCCTATCCGCCTGAACCGGCACTGCTAGGACTTGCCAGCGATGTCACGCTCAATACACTCTACGATACCGGGCTGCTCCGGTTTCTTCCTGAAGGCATGAAGGTTCCAAAGGGGTTATGCTTCGAGGAATATTACTCTATTGTACGGAAATATCTGAACGAAAACGGTATACGGCAAAGGAGAAACATGGCAGGCGATGACGGCAATGGCTCAGATACGGACGGTAGCGGAAAAGGAAGAGAAGGCGGAACATCTGAAGATGAGGACAATGCCGACAACAGAATCGTGGATGGCCACGGAGGCCTGCTTGCGATTGAAGCGTCGCTGGCAGGACTGTGGCAGGAAGACATGATGGTTCAGGAAAATATCCGTCAGATGGTGGACAATATACAGCGGAGCCGGCAGTGGGGAAGTATTCCGGCTTCGGTTTACGAAAGGATAATAGCTTCCAATATGGTACGTATCGACTACCGCAATATCCTCTCGATGTTCAGGGCTTCGGTCTTGTGTTCAAGGCGCAGTCTTACCAGGATGAGGCCGAGCCGCCGTTACGGATTCGGCCAAATGGGCAGCAAGCGGAATTTTGCGACAAGGCTTCTCGTTGCCATGGATGTAAGCGGTTCCGTAGGCTCCGAATGTCTTTCCCAGGCCCTTTCCATTATCAACAGGTTCTTCAAATACGGAGTGGAATCCATTGATGTAATACAGTTCGATGCGGAGATAAAAGGTGAAAGACAGGTCCTGAGAAAAGCGGTCCGTGGCAGATACGAAGTCTGCGGACGTGGAGGAACCTGCTTTCAGCCACCTGTGGACATGTTCCTCAAAGAATCCTATGACGGTCTTATAATGATTACCGACGGCTATGCTCCCGCTCCTGAATTATCTGAAAAACCCCATGGCAGAATCCTGTGGATGATATACGGTTCATCTTCGGATTATCAGTCCGGTAAACTGCCTGTCCGGCTGTCGTGGATAGCGGATTTCCCCAGTTCCAGACATATCATTCTGCCCAAATTATAGACAACCGTACCGGCGGGCATTTTGGAATGTTCCGCCGGTACGGTGCTTGCTACTGTATTGGCGGCGGTATGCCGGAGGCGGTGCCGCTGCCTGTTTTGATATGGGGTTTATCTTAGCTGTGTCCAGCCATTGACGGCGGTATTGCTTTCAGTCCGGCTTGCCGGGACAGGGGCCGGGACAGGGGCATTGGCCGGTACGTTGGATTTGAAGTTGGCAAGAGGTACATCGTAAGCGACCGGTGAAGAGCGTATAGCAAATCTATTCCACGCGCGGTATCTTCGCGCAAAAAAAAGATGCTTACAAGAGAAGAAATCGCAGAGATAGTTCAATACTGCAAGGAGCATGGAGTCTCATACAAGAGCCGTCTGAAAGAAATCGGGATAACCGAGTGGCAGTTTTATGAAAGCAAACGCAGATACGCCGAGGCTCAGGCCAGTGAGCGGGCAGCAGGAGAGTTCCTTCAGCTGGTGCGTGGCAATGACAGTTTTCCGGAACCGGTGCTGACAAGCAGGAAAACAGGCAAAGTCAGGGAGTCAGGCTGCGGGTCCGGTCCGATGAGCATAGAGCTGCGCACGCAGACAGGGACGGTGTTGCGGATCCAGGGCAATCTGGACGCGACGATGATACAGGCAATAATCCAAGCGTCGTCGAGCCATGTTCAGCCTGAATGACAGCATGCGGTACTGGCTGTACAACCGGCCTGCCGACATGCGGAAGAGCTACTACACACTGAGTGGAATAGTGACGGATGAGCTGGGGTGTGACCCTTGTAACGGAGACGTATATATCTTCATGAACAAGGCGAGGAACAGGATAAAGCTTCTCCACTGGGAGCCCGGCGGTCTGGTCCTGTACTGCAAGCTTCTTGAATCCGGGACCTTCGGCATGCCCTCCGGCATGGAGAAGGATGCCGTCAGCGGGAGGATAGAATGGAGCGAACCGGTCATGATAGTAGAGGGAATAATCGAACAGCCAGAGAGCCGCAGACAGCGGCTTGAGAATCTGAAAAAACTACGTAGATAAGCGAAGAAAAAGTGCCCCGGACTTGCATATGTGGCACTTTTCCGTACCTTTAAGTATTGAAAACAGAGGATGAAACAAGTAGTTATGACAGTCGGGGAACAGTTGGCGGCAGCACTTTCGGAGGTGGAAAATCTCCGTATGACCATCGCTGAAAAGGACCGCATAATCCAGGATCTCCAGAACAGGCTTCTGTGGCTCCGCAAGAAGGTCTTCGGCCCTATGAGCGAGAAGGCCCTTCCAGTCGATCCCGCCCAGCTGTCACTGTTCGATGAGAAACATCTCACCGGCGAGGAACGTGCACGGCTTGACAGGGAGGTCGAAGAAGCGGAAAAGACAATCACAAAGACAATAACTGTAAAAGCCAGGCCTCTTGACACCACCGGCCTTCCGGAGAAGGTCTTCCATATCTATCCGGACAGGGTTCTCGACGGAGACGGCAACCTCAAGGCTGAATATGTGGAGATAGGTACGGACGAGTCCTCCCGTCTCGAGAAGAGGCCGGCAGAGGTGTACATCCACAAGGATGTCTTCCACAAGGTCATCCTCAAGTCGGACATCGAGACAAAGCATCCTGAAGACAGGGAGATACTCTCAAGTGAATACGTCCAGGTCGATGAGAGCGTGATGCCGGTAATCGACAACGAGAAGCATAAGGCCAGAAAGGGTTACGAGTGGTGCGTCAGGGACGGAATCACAGGGGATGTCATGTTCTGGTATGACAGGGGCAGCCGTGGGCATCACGTCGCCCGTGAAATCCTGGGCGGATACCGGGGAAACGTACAATGCGACGGCTATGAGGCATATGACCAGTTTGAAAGGATGCCCGGGATAACCGTGCACGGCTGCTGGGCGCATGTCCGGAGAAAGTTCGTCGACTCGCTGAAGGAGAACGAACGGCTTGCCATGGAGGGCATACTCTTCATAAGGAAGCTGTACAAGGTGGAGAGCGATGCGGACGACAAAGGCCTGAGCGCGGAAGAGCGTATGGAGCAACGCCGTAAGATATCCTATCCTACAATCCTGATGTTCGAGAAGTGGATCGAGGAAACTTATGCGAAGGTCCTGCCCAAGAGCAGGCTCGGAGAGGCCCTTGCCTATGCCTACAGTCTTCTTCCCCGTCTGTCGCGCTACGTGAACGACGGCAGGATCAACATCGACAACAACCTCATCGAGAATGCCATCAGGCCGCTGGCTCTCGGCAGGAAGAACTATCTCTTCTGCGGCAACGACGCCTCCGCATACCGGGCAGCCATCGTATACTCCCTCATAGGCACCTGCAGGGCTGCAGGGGTCGACCCGAGAACATGGATGGAGGATGTGCTCAGCAAACTGCCTTACTGGCAGCGCGACGGCAAGGACCTCGCGGGACTCCTGCCCAGAGCCTGGGCAAAGGAAAACCAAATCACTCCCAAGTAGTACAAACCAGGTCCGACTTGAGCCAACTTCATACAA
>DVHR01000019.1 GCA_018711925.1 Candidatus Coprenecus pullicola | reverse complement strand
TTTATTCATGTGCCATTCTACGATAGTCTGGCAAAGATAAATTCAAATCGGCGCGCTCGTCCCATCCTTGTAATTACCTATACTTCAATATTTTCAAAGAACTTTTGCGATTTTTTACCGGACACTAATGTAGCATAATGTAAAATATAAGTAATGTGACTATTTTCCCGGGGCTGCAAACGTGTTTTCATAATGTATTCTCTGCATTTGAGAAAATTTTAACCAAAACTGGAACAGTTACTGAGACTACAGCAGAGATTGCCTGGGAAGCCGTGGCCGGAGCGCAGTCCTATTCTTATTATATAGTAGATATGCCGGACACATTGTCAACGGACGGCACGGAGATTCTTGTTGAAGGTCTGACGCCGGCACGGGATTACACAGTCATGGTGAGGGCTGAATCATCGGATGTGTCGCAGTATCTTGATTCTGAATGGGGCTCGGTGTCATTTACGACATCAGAGTCAGTTAAGCCTGAGCCTGAGTCCTATACAGTATATGCTCTGGATCCCATGGTAGTGATGGAATATGCGACTCTAGGAACCGCATATGTGAGAAACCTGTCTCCTGCTGGTAATTATGCAGTCGGATTCGATGATTAGCTGGGAGATCCTACCTCATTTGTCTGGGACCGTTCGACTGGAGAGTACACTATTCTGGACCATGGTGACTACATGGGTTGCAAGGCGTATGATGTCAATGACGAGGGGCTGATAGTAGGGTCGGTAATCACTTCTGCCTATGAAGAACTTCCCGCGTATATGGATTACAGTAACGGTGGTACGTGGACACTGCTTCCTACAAACGGTATTAGTTCTGCTGCATATCCATCTTTTGCAGTAGCGGTTACCAATGACGGAATGATAGGAGGTCAGGTGATTACGGAACTGTCTGACGGGACAGAGAGGTGTGTCCCCTGTCTGTGGAAGAATTTCCAGCTGGACCAGTCTGGTTTTGAATTGCCGGAAAACGGGGATGACGCATGTATGTATGGAAGTTATGTGTATGGAATGTCGGATGACGGCCGCGTAATCAGCGGATGGCAGGACTGGGGGATTGGAACCAGGTCTCCGGCAGTGTGGGTTGACGGAAAACTTACCCGCATATACGGTGAGGAGCCTGTGATAGATGAGGACGGTACTGTCTACGAGGGTATAGCTTGGGCAGTCTCCTCCGACGGAAGTAAAGTGACCGGATATTTCTCACCGGACGGAATGAGTATTGTCGGATTTATATATGATGTGACCACCGGAGAGAAAACAGAAATCCCCAGTTATGGAGGTGTCGCCTTTGATAATTTCGGCAAGGTGTTTATGACCGGTGTGATGGGAATGGGTGGAATTTATTGGGAAAATGGAGCGACATTCGATGTGACCGAGTTGTGGGCAGGTCTGGACGGTACATTTGCAACAGATATGACTCCTGATGTCGGAACGGACGGAATACCGTCTACCATATATTCGGTATCAGATGACGGACTGGTGCTTGGCGGGTCTTTCTCCTATAGTGCTTTCGGCACGGCTTTACAGTATCCCTCTATAATAGTGATGAAATAGTCGGAGCCGGGTAGGATTGTAAAGAAAAAGGAAAGTGACCTAAAGTCTCATTTGACTTTGGGTCACCTTCCTTTAGTAGCGGAGAGAGGACTCGAACCTCTGACCTCCGGGTTATGAGCCCGACGAGCTACCAACTGCTCTACTCCGCGATATATTTCTACCTTGTAAGGATTTGTTTCGTAATGAGAATGCAAATATAAAGAGAATTTTTAATATTCCAAAAATTTCATTTTAAAATAGTTCGAAAATTTTGATTTTTTTCTGTTCTCCTGAAATTATGTCCTTGATGGACAATTCGTTATTGCTTATCTCATCATCACCTGCAAGTATAACATATTTTATTCCTTTCTTGTCAGCGTACTCGAACTGCTTGCGGAGTTTCGCGTTGTCTGGGTATATCTCCGCAGAGTGGCCGGCCGCCCTGCATCTTGCCGCAGCTTTCAGTATATAAGGTAGGGTCTCCTTGCCCATATTGGCGAACAGATACTCGGTGCCCTGCACGGCTTCCTTGGGGAATTTGTCCAGCCCCAGCATGACATCGTAAATCCTGTCCGCTCCGAACGAGATGCCTACTCCCGAGGTGTCCGGCAGTCCGAAGATGCCGGTGAGGTTGTCGTAGCGTCCTCCTCCACAGATGCTTCCTATGGTGAAGTCAAGGGCCTTTACCTCGAAAATAGCTCCTGTATAGTAATTCAGTCCTCTTGCCAATGACAAGTCGAACTCCACTTCCGAGGATATCTCAGCAGAGGCGATGAGGCCGAACAGTTCTTCCAGCTCCTGCAGTCCGCGGAGTCCTGTCTCCGAGCCGGAAAGCAGCTCTCTCATGCGGCTGATCTTCTCTTCGTTGCTGCCGGAAAGCGTGAGCACCGGTTCTATCCTGGATATGCTCTCAGGAGTGAGGCCCCTTTCAGTCAGTTCCTCCTTAACGGCATCGAGGCCTATTTTGTCAATTTTGTCTATGGCGACAGTGATGTCGGTCAGTTTGTCCGGCTGTCCTGTCATCTCGGCCAGACCGGCCAGGACCTTACGGTTGTTGATTTTTATCTTGATCCGGATGTCCAATGCCTTGAATACCTCATCTGCAATCTGTACCAGTTCCAGTTCGTTGAGCAGTGAGTCGGTGCCGATGACATCCACATCGCACTGATAGAACTCGCGGTAGCGGCCTTTTTGAGGCCTGTCCGCTCTCCATACGGGCTGTATCTGGTATCTCTTGAACGGGAATGTCAGTTCTCCGCGGTGCTGGACAACATATCTGGCAAACGGTACGGTAAGGTCGTAGCGTAAACCTTTCTCGCTGACTTTCAGCGCAAGAGCATTGCTTCCGGTTTCTTGCACAGTCTCTGACGGCATCTCTTTGATACTTTTGAAAGCATCCCCTGAGTTGAGAATCTTGAAAAGGAGCTTGTCGCCCTCCTCTCCGTATTTGCCCAGCAGGGTGGAGAGGTTCTCCATCGCCGGGGTCTCGATGGGTGAGTATCCGTATTTTCTGAATATGGCCTTTATGGTGTCGAATATGTAGTTCCTGCCGGCCATCTCTGCCGGGCCGAAATCACGTGTGCCTTTTGGTATTGATGGTTTTTGTGTCATATTGTCGGTTTGTATAAGTTAAAACAGGCGGATTGCCTTTGAAAGGCTTCTTTCCCACAGGGGTACTTTGACTCCGAAAGCGGTCTTTATCAATGATTTGTCCAGCACTGAATATTCGGGTCTGCGGGCGGCGGTGGGATATGCGGAAGAGTCAACGGGACTGACGGTGCAGTCCAGCCTCTTGAGTTTCATTATCTTGTCTGCAAATTCCGCTCTGGAGCAGCTGCCCTCGTCGGAGTAGTGGAAGACTTCTCCGTATCTGGGTACGGAGTCAAGCTGAGGCAGGATGTGCAGGATGGCCTCGGCCAGATCGCGGGCGTAGGTGGGTGTGCCGACCTGATCGTATACGACATTGATTTCGTATTCATCCAAACCTTTCTCAATCATGGTCTTGACGAAGTTCTTCTTGCCGTACGGCGAGTACAGCCATGCCGTGCGGATGATGATGGACAGGCATCCGGATCTCTTGACGGCCAGCTCTCCGGCCAGTTTTGTCCTGCCGTATTCGGACAGCGGGGACGGTCTGTCGCTCTCGTGGTACGGAGTACGTTTCTTGCCGTCGAAGACAAAGTCGGTGGATATGTGTATCAGGTAGATGCCGTGACGGGATGCTGATGTGGCGAGGCACATCGGACCGGTGACGTTGATCTTGATGGCCGCATCTGCGTCGGTCTCGGCTCCGTCGACATTGTTGTATGCTGCGCAGTTGATGATTTTTTTGATAGAATGCTCAGAGACAAAACTGTCTACGGCATCCTGATCTGTGATGTCAAGTTGACTGACATCCGTGAAAAAGCACTGGTAATCCTTGTTCCTTTCCAGTAGCGAGCGGAGCTCACTGCCAAGTTGTCCGTCAGCACCGGTAATCAGAATATTGTCCATATTTATAGTAATTGTGCGACAAAGATACTCAATTCGTAATCTAAAAAAACTATCTTTGTGGAAATTTTTGCACGATGGATTACAATACAAATAGAGAGAAACTGATATTGCCGGAATATGGAAGGCACGTACAGAAGATGATAGAGCAGGTAAAGCGGATTTCGGACAGGGAGAAGCGCAATGAGCAGATCAGGGCGGTGGTCTCTGTCATGGCCATACTCAATCCTCAGGTCATGGAGCAGCCGGACTATATGCACAAGTTGTGGGACCATGTGCAGATCATCGCCGGTTTTGATCTTGATGTGGATTCGCCGTTCCCTGTGCCCGCAAAGGAGGAGTTTACAGCTCCTCCGGAGATTGTTCCTATGCCGAAGGAGCCTCTTGCTGCCGCGCATTATGGCAGGAATATCCAGAATATGGTAAAGGTTATAGCCGCCATGCCAGAGGACGAGACCCGCGACAGGATGATAAAGTCCATGGCTGTGTATATGAGGCAGCAGTATCTTATATGGAACAAGGACAGTGTCTCTGATGAGACTATCTTCAAGGATATAGAGAAACTCTCGGACGGTAAGTTGATAGTGCCGGCCCACATTCATCTGGAAAGTATCTCTGAAAAAGAAAAGTTTACCCGTCCTGGATTGATACTTCCTAATGCTCAGAACCGCAATCAGTTCAGGAAGCAGGGCCGTAACAAGAACAATCGAGGCAAATGGAAAAAGCAGCAATAGCCGGTAAAAAGAAAAAAAAGAAGAAAAGTCCGTCCGCATTGGACAGGCTGATGCACAACCGGAACGTCCGTTTTGTGCTTGGATTGGTTTTTGCTCTTCTGGCGGTCTTTACCCTGGTGTCGATAGTCTCTTACCTGTTTACATGGTCTGAGGATCAGAGCCTGTTGTCTGACGATGGAATATACAGCAACGCTGTTACCGCTGAGAATACCGGTGGCAAAGCCGGTTTTCTGTTTGCCAATCTTCTTGTGTCCAGATGGTTCGGCCTAGGTGCGCTCGTTGTTCCGTTTTTCTTCGCCGGGCTGTCCGTGTATTGTTTCAAGAAGGAGAAAGTCAGGCTGCTGCGCCTGTTCTTTCTGTCCTTGATGGGCTGTATAGTCCTGTCCGCTCTGTTCTCCTATATATTCTCCTTTACTTCTGCCAAGTCGATGTTCGGAGACGGGGCAGGAGGGTCTTACGGGTATTATGTCAATGAATGGCTGGTGTCCATGACCGGAGCGTTCGGGACTGCATGTATCATTCTCGTCTTTCTCGTACTCTGGGTTATACTTCTCAATCATAAGATAGTGGACAGGATAACGTCTCTGTTCGACTCTCTGTTCTCCAAGCGCGGTAAATCCGATGCTGATGTCGTCCCCGAAGATGGAGAGGCAGATGCAGGAGAGTATGATGTGGACGAGGACGGTGGCGATGATGATGCCGATGATGAGGATGAAGATGGAGAAAATGATGGCGAGGAGAACGGCGTGAATGAGGGAGATGAAGGCAAGGAACCCGATGAGGAAGGACCGGAACTGGAGGTGATACCCCCGGTTGTGCCGGTTGAACGTCCTGATGACAAGGATACGGATACACCTGCAGGCCAGGATGGGCCTGACAGCGATATTCCTCCCGTGGAGGTCATCGGCGGGGATCCGACGGACTTCTCTACGGGTCTGTCGGATGAGCAGTGGAAGACCAGGTATGACCCAAGGCTCAGTCTGTCCAATTACAGGATGCCGGAGCTGTCTCTGCTGAAGGATTATTCAGACCAGATTCATGAGGTGTCGCGCGAGGAGCTGGAGAGAAATAACCGTCTGATTGTTAGTACTCTAAAAGATTTCAAGATAAGCATATCCAAGATATCTGCAAGGGTAGGACCTACAGTTACGCTGTATGAGGTGGTGCCGGCTCCGGGAGTCCGCGTGGCTCAGATAGTCCGGCTGGAGGATGATATAGCCCGCTCTCTGGCGGCCCGCGGTGTACGTGTGGTCATGCTTACCGGGACCAATGCGATAGGCATCGAAGTGGCAAACGACAAGCCGAGTGTCGTGTCTATGCGCTCAATCCTGAGCGATTCCAAGTTCAATGCGGCGAAGTACGACCTTCCCGTGGTCATCGGGCGGACGATCTCCAATGAGGCTTACTCTTTCGACCTTGCCAAGATGCCTCACCTGCTGGTGGCCGGAGCGACCGGACAGGGTAAGTCGGTGGGCTTGAACGCCATTATCGCCTCGCTTCTGTACAAGAAGCATCCTGCTGAGCTGAAGTTCGTACTGGTGGACCCCAAGAAGGTGGAGCTGTCGCTGTACTCGCCATTGGAGAAGCATTATCTGGCCAAGATGCCAGACTCGGAAGACGCCATCATCACGGACACCAAGCAGGTGGTGTATACGCTGCGCTCTTTGTGCAAGCTGATGGACCACCGCTATGACCTGCTTAAAGCTGCATCTGTCCGTAATATAAAGGAGTACAACGAGAAGTTCCTGTCCCGGAGGCTGAATCCCTACAAGGGCCACGAGTTCATGCCCTATATCGTGGTGATAATCGATGAGTTCGCGGATCTGCTTATGACCGCTGGCCGTGAGGTTGAGGAGCCGATAGCCCGTCTGGCCCAGCTGGCCAGGGCGATCGGCATCCATCTGGTGATTGCCACCCAGCGTCCTACGACCAACATCATCACCGGAACCATCAAGGCCAACTTCCCTGCCCGTATCGCGTTTCGTGTGATATCCAGTGTGGACTCAAAGACCATCCTTGACCAGACCGGCGCCAACCAGCTTATAGGCCGCGGCGATATGCTGATATCCACTGGCAACAGCGATCCCGTGCGTCTGCAGTGCGCTTTCATAGATACCCCTGAAGTGGAGAACATCGCCAAGTTCGTCTCGGCCCAGGCCGGCTTCGGCGGAGCGTATCTGCTGCCTGAATGCGATATGGAGGGCGGAGAGGACGGTCCGGTGAAGAAAGTGTCCGGCGGTGCCCGTGACGATCTGTTCAAAGAGGCTGCCAGGCTGATAGTCCGCGAGCAGAGTGGCTCCACATCCCTTATCCAGCGAAAGTTGAATCTTGGTTACAACCGTGCGGGCCGCATCATGGACCAGCTGGAGGACGCCGGTATTGTGGGCCCTTCCGAGGGCAGCAAACCCCGTCAGGTGCGTATCACCAGCCTTGAGTCCTTGGACGAACTGCTCTCAACTTTATGATTTTAAAATTATGAGAATTTTTATAAAAAATATTTTATCCATAATTGCCGTATTGCTCGTGCTGCCGTATGCCGTTATGGCGCAAGGCCGTGCTCCTCAGCCTAAGGAAGTGCTGACTTCCATGCAGGATGCCTTGAAGTGGCTGGGCACGGCGGATTTCGAGTTCTCGTTTCAGGCTTTCGGGCAGGACGGGGCGGTGTTGGGAGACGAGCGCGGGCATTTTGTGGCCCAGGGAGAGGCTTTCAAGCTCAGCACAGGCTCTGTGACTGTCTTCTGTGACGGGCAGGTCAAGTGGATCTATGACATGGTGAATGAGGAGGTGACGATATTTCCGCACGATGTCACGTCTGTGGATCCGGCGGAGAATCCGTTTGCCGTGCTGGAAAAGGCTGATGCGTCCATGTACAGTTTTAAGGGCGGGACGGAGAACGGTAAAGCCGAAGACGGCCGGGCACTTTATACCATAGATATGGTGCCTAAGGATAAGAAGCTGTCTTTTACCTCCTTGCGGATAACAGTCAGTGCGGACACCTTTCTGCCTGTCGCTGTGACGTATATGAGCCGGACGGGGGACAGATACGAGTTGCAGATAATCTCTGTCAATTCTGTGGAGACGAAGCCGTCGGACTTTTTTGTGCCCTCGCAGGAACTGATGGACAACCCCGGTATCTATATTACGGACATGCGTTGATGGCTACAGTAGCCCGGCATTCTCAAACACTTCTTTTATAGACGGATATGTCTCTAAGGCATATCCCTTGACTTTCTCGGCAGGCACCCATGCTGTCCGCGTGATGCCCTCTTCTGTCTGAGGCCTGGTGGACACACCGCTGCTGAGACGCATCGCGTACCAGTAGGTGTGCTTGAGCACGAACTGGCCGTCCCTGTGATACGTGTGTTCTGTCACGCAGAGCAGTTTTCCCAGTTCAGGAGTGGGGATGCCGCATTCCTCCATTACCTCCCTGACGGCATTCTCAGCAGTGCTCTCGCCTTTCTCGCGTTTCCCTTTGGGCAGGTCCCACATGCCGTTGCGGAATATAAGCAGGAACTCTCCGAGGTCATTGCAGATGAGCCCTCCGGCTGCATCCACTTCCGTAAACAGTTTTCTGAGCCTCTCGTATGTAAGTTCCGGATTATCGCACAGGACATACAGTCTTCTGATTCCGGAACCGGTGTCTATGGTGTTGACCGCGTTGGCCAGAATTGTGTCATCTCCGCTGTCGATGACGATGACGGCCTCGGGGTCTTTCTCCGCCTGTTCCCCTTCGCGGCAGAGAATCATGGCGCGCTGATTGAAGAAAATCGTTTTCATACTGCAAAATTAAGAATAAATGCCTATATTAGGCCCGTATAAATATTAAAGGATTATGAAAAAGTACAGATGCACGGTATGCGAATGGGTATATGATCCCGCAGTGGGAGACCCTGATAACGGAATAGCGCCCGGAACGGCTTTCGAGGATCTTCCGGCAGACTGGACCTGCCCTCTCTGCGGAGTAGGCAAGGACGAGTTCGAGCCGGTGGAATAGCCCTTGTGGGACAGAATGATAGAAAGGGGCTTCCCTATGCGGGATGTCCCTTTTTTATTGTATATTATTTTGGAAAAATTGTTCAAATGAGTATTTTTGCGCCCGAAATAAGACGGAAATAATTTTAATACAACGGTATTATGAAGATTAAAAGCATTCATGGCCGCGAGATTCTGGATTCGCGCGGCAATCCCACAGTAGAAGTAGAAGTAGTACTTGAGTCCGGTGTACGCGGGCGCGCATCAGTTCCTTCAGGAGCGTCGACTGGCGAGCATGAGGCTCTTGAGCTCCGTGACGGAGACAAGAAACGTTACGGAGGAAAAGGCGTATTGAAGGCTGTTGAGAATATCAACAACATAATCGCACCTGCCCTCGTGGGCTGGTCTGTACTGGAGCAGCGTGCCATTGACCACAAGATGCTGGCTCTGGACGGCACCAAGACCAAGTCCAACCTCGGTGCCAACGCCATCCTCGGCGTATCCCTCGCTGTGGCTCATGCAGCAGCCGATTACCTGCACATGCCTCTCTACCGCTATATCGGCGGAACAAACACATATGTAATGCCTGTCCCGATGATGAACATCATCAACGGCGGCTCCCACTCCGATGCTCCCATCGCATTCCAGGAGTTCATGATCCGTCCCGTAGGCGCTTCCTCTTTCCGTGAGGGACTGCGTATGGGTGCCGAGGTCTTCCACGCACTGAAGAAGGTGCTCCACGACCGCGGACTCAGCACCGCAGTAGGTGACGAGGGCGGTTTCGCTCCCGCACTGAACGGTACGGAGGATGCTATCGAGTCCATCCTTGCAGCCATCAAGGCGGCAGGTTATGAGCCCGGCAAGGATGTGAGGATCGGTATGGACTGCGCTTCCTCCGAGTTCTACAAGGACGGTGTATACGACTACACCATCTTCGAGGGTGAGAAGGGAGTCAAGAGGACTTCCGACGAGCAGGTTGACTACCTTGAGAGCCTGATCAACAAATATCCCATCGACTCTATCGAGGACGGTATGAGCGAGAACGACTGGGAAGGCTGGAAGAAGCTGACCGACCGTATCGGCTCCCGCTGCCAGCTCGTGGGTGACGACCTCTTCGTGACCAACGTTGAGTTCCTGGCCAAGGGTATCGAGAAGGGCTGCGCCAACTCTATCCTCATCAAGGTCAATCAGATCGGTTCCCTCAGCGAGACCCTCGACGCCATCGAGATGGCTCACCGTCACGGCTACACCACCGTTACCTCGCACCGCTCAGGCGAGACCGAGGACGCTACCATCGCCGACATCGCAGTGGCCACCAACAGCGGTCAGATCAAGACCGGCTCCCTCAGCCGCTCCGACCGTATGGCCAAGTACAACCAGCTCCTCCGCATCGAAGAGCAGCTGGGCGACCTCGCAGTCTACGGCTACAAGCGCATCAGATAACAATTACGTCACATACATTTACGGAAGCCGGTCCCACAAAAAGGACCGGCTTTTTTATGCAGTTTTGCGTGTTGTGGATAACGGTGCATCTGCCGTGGACTGAGCCTGAAAAAGCTGACAAAACACTTAATTTATGAAGCGAGTGAAAAAAAATTGAAAAAAATTAAAATTTTTTCAAAATCAATAAGTTGGTGAAAATTAGTGAATTAGCTATGTTTGATAAACTTTATTCTGTCTTTGTAACTAATTGGTACACTTTTTGTTGGAATTATCAAACACTCACTGTATCAAAAAGTTACGGCATTAGTTTTGTTGTGCTGTCAGTTGTAGTAAACTTTTTGATATAGACTATGAATTCTCAAAAGACATCTCCAGCAGCTTGGTGTTATCTAGCTGGCATCCGGACTCCGGGTACTGACCGTATGATTGATCTCATTAGGTCCTGCGACTATATCGGCAGTGCAGGAATAAGTAAAAATGAAAAAGCATATAACAAATTATCATTAAATAAGTAACGTTATGAGTGACAAACGATCTGCAGTAGATTTCAAGCTTTGGAGCGGAGGCTTCATTACTGCTTATCCACTGGATGAGGACAGGGAGTACGGGTATTTTCCGGAGGATGAGGCCGATTCATCCGGTCTGGACACAACCGGACGTTTTCTGTGTCTGAGGAAAAATCCAGTGCCGGTACCTCGCAGCGAAGAACAGTGCAGGCATGAAAAACTGTTTACAGACAATGCATTTCTCTTTCTTGCCAACTATAAGAGAATACTGTCTGACAGCAGAATGTTCCTTGCTCCTGCTTACATCCGCAACGGACTGGCGTATTCCGGCTACCTTCCGACAGCAACGGTCGGCGGTTATATTGAATTGTGGCTTAATTGCCCGTCATCCGTCATATTTGGAGAGGATGACAGAATGTCTCTGGTCTGGTTCATATCCGGCAGTCCGTTGAGCGGGGCAAATGCATGCTCAGTAGTGGATGAGGATGGCAACAGGAGAACAGAAGAGGTAAGGTCTTTCTACAAACTGTGGACTCGGTTTGCCAATATAGCCGGTTATTACAAGGAAGCGAGGACGAAATTCGAGGCATATACCCTTGAAGAGGTTGCGGAGATTCTGAAGAAGGAGACCTCGGAGAAGGATTACAGGTGGAATATAAAGTGGGTGTACAATTTTACCAGAGGCTCTAAGTTGCAGGAAGAGAATGATGTATTGCGGGCGAGGTGCAGTGATGCCGAGAGCAGGAGAGATGAGTATCAGAAAAATTGGTACAATGCTTTGTTTTTATCGCGGAAGGAGAGGACGGTGGAGTTCTACCGCTCGTATATGCAGCATGAGGAGGAAAGAAGGACGCAGGAGAATGCCTTGAAGGAGGAAAGAAGCGCCCTTAAACATAAATTGAGGAATAATGAGTTGAGCAACAAGGAATACCAGATCTCGCTAAGGGCGGTACAGGATGAACTGTCAGAGATTTCAAGGACAGGGGAAAAGGAGTTGGAGGATGGCATTGCCTCACTGTTCCCTGAGTTGTTGAGACCCGGAGAAGAGTCGTGGAAGAAGTTCGATATGCCGGTATGCCGGCTGCTTGAGGAGATTGCGGAATTTGTCAATGATTTAAAATAAGGATACTATGAGCTTTTGCAGTATGAATGCCGAGTTTACGGACAATGCGTTTTTATTTCTGGTGAACAGGAAGAGGATTATCAGGGATGAGAGACTGTACTATGTGAAGGTGGAGCTGCCGGATGAACTGACCTACATAGGTGGTTTTAGCCCTATTACCTTAGGGGAGTATGTCTGCTGGTGGCATGAGTGCCCGTGGACGGTACATTTTGATAATCATGACTCTATGTCGCTGGTGTGGTTTGTCTCGGGCGGTCTCGGACTGTACGATGACCGCTGCCTGGCGGTGGATCAGACGGGACAGACAGTGATGTTCCATGCCGGTTCGCGGAATTCCCTGCGGTCAGCGCTTTCGGAAGTTGCTGTGCGTCGCGGAGATGTGCTGCCGGAGAACGTGTATTCTCTTGCTGAGGCAGTGGACATCCTGAAGGAGGAAATGCCTTCTCTCGAGGTGTATGACCGCTGTCTGGGGCAGTTCTACCTACGGGTGAAGAAGTTCCAGGAGGCTGAGGATGATAGGTGTAAGAAGGCCGAGAGACAGGTTGCCGAATATAAGCGGAGATGGTACAAGGCTGTATTCCGGCTTAAAAAAGACGAGGCGTCGCAGCTTTATTACGAATATATCAGCGATTACCGGCGGATTGAGGCATTCAAGGAGAAGAGTTCCCCTACATTGGCCGATGCGAGGGAAAGGCACGGCCTGGAACTGAATATGATCTTGAATATCACCAGAAGTATTCCAAACCTCTTCCCTGAATTTGTGGAGAAGAGGTTTTCCACGGACATTGATGTCGATGGAATAGTCGCGGCCCTGAATGACTTTATGGAGAGTGAACATCTGTGCTAATTATTAGTGTATTATGAACTTTTATAGCATTGCCCCGTTTATCAAGATGTACTATCCCAGGTATTATTCGGTGGAGACCTATTCCGCGGAAGAATGTGTGACTGTGCATAAGGTGAATGAGCCGTGGGGGCTGTTCAGCAATTTTGCCAGGACGCCTCTCATGCTGGACGGCGTGGAGTTCAGGACTTCCGAGCAGCTCTTCCAGCTGATGAAGTTCAGGGACCGGGAGGCCGTGCTGGCAGTGTATCGTGCCGCCAATCCCAAGATGACAGCCAAAAAGTGGGAGAAGACCCATAGAAGAGAAGACTGGGGCAGGATGATAGTCGATGCGATGAAGTACTGTCTTCAGTGCAAATATGAGCAGAGTGCGGCTTTCAGGGAGATGCTGGAGGAGAGCCGCGGCCGTTGCATTGTGGAGGACCAGACCTCTTTTCCGAAGAAAAACGCTGATACTTGGGGCGTGAAGCTTCAGGGTGACCATTACGTAGGCCCTAATCTTCTTGGACGGCTGCTTATGGAGCTGCGCGACAACGGCCGGCTGGATTACAGTTTGCCTGCGGATGCCTTTGATTTTATTGGATACATTAAAAATACTGATGAACATGAAAAATTTTGAGATTTTTTATCACGGTTCTCCGCGCCTTTTCGCGGAGTTCGACCTCTCGCACGTCCTGGAGGGGGACGGCAAGGTCAAGTTCGGTTACGGAGTCTATGTGACTTCCAGTTATAAGTCGGCGGCTCACTATTCGGCCTGCGATGACAGCGCTGCTGCCAACTATGTCTATACAGTGGAAATTCCGGCTCTGCGCGGGGATAATCACATCGCCTTTAAGCAGCCGGTCTGTGAGGCTGTGCTTCAGCGTACCGAAACTGCGCTGGGACAGAGCGTGCCGGAAAAAGTGAGCGGAGACGGCAAGGAGTTCCGCAAGTGGCTGGCGAAGACTCTGGGTGGTAAGGTGGATCTGGCGGGGGAGAAGGCCGCCGCCGAATTTCTGGACAGTATAGGCGTGGATTATGTCATCTGGCCCTACAACTGGAAGAATCCGGCTCTCGGTACCAACCGCGCCGTGTTCAATGCCGCAAAGGTACGTATCGTCAAGGTGGACAGGGTCAGCCTGGACCAGAAAAAGCAGCTCGTAGAGGGCTCTGAAGTGCAGGCGAGATAGTGTATGAACAGCGGTAAATCCAGTTAAGTATGATAGTTACAGGCAGGTACACGTCGGCGGAGGTCTTCACCGACGACATAGAGGAGGCGGCCCTCCAGTGGGTGAGGGAGCAGTGCGACAGCCCGGCCTTCGACGGCGTGCGGATAGCACAGATGCCGGACGTGCATGCGGGGAACTCGTGCAATGTGGGCACGGTGTACCGGATAGGACCATACGTCAATCCGGACCATGTCGGAGTGGACATCGGGTGCACCGTCTCGATGCACAGGCTTACAGCTACGGTCAGCCCGGAGGATTTCGCCCTGCTGGACCACAGGATCCGGGAGACAGTGCCCACCGGTACGGAGATCTGTGAGAAGAACAGCATCAACGAGAAGGAATTGTTTCGCTTTCTGAACTCGCATTATCAGAGAGCCCGCTCTGTTGCTCCTGATCTGATCGATGAGGCACCGCGTATCGACGTCCGCTATGTGACGGACTTCTGCCGCCGTATCAAGCTTCAGGAGGGCATCTTCTACAAGAGTCTGGGCACTCTTGGCGGCGGCAACCACTTCATCGAGTACGGAGAGGACGATACGACGGGGGAGGGGTGGCTGACCGTTCACACGGGGTCAAGGAATCTCGGGGTGAAGGTGGCGAACCACTGGCACGGCATCGCAGCCAATCCCAAGCGTGCGCAGTATGCCGGATACCTGTGGGGCGACGCGCTCCGCGGCTACCTCTCCGACATGGTGCTGGCGCTGCGGAAGTTGATCCGCTGGCCGTCAAACCACCAGATATTGTCGCCGCGCTCGGTCAGAAAGCGGATGCTGTAGGTCACCTCCTCGACGAACAGCCTGGAGAAGTATGTCAGGAACTGCTGTATGTCGCGTTTGGACGCATGTGCTCCAAGTGACGGACTTGAGCCTACCGTGAGGTCAGTTTTGTGGAGAGCTTCCAGATATTCATTTTTCTTGCGGCTTCTGACGACAATCATCGGATAGTCGTGACGTGTAAGGATGTAGTTCGTCATCAGGCGTGCTATGCGCCCGTTCCCGTCTTCAAACGGGTGAATGCGGATATATCGGTAATGGAACAGTGCTGCCAGCTCGACGGGTGTGAATTTTCCGGAATGTTCGGCCTCGTTGTACCAGTTGACCAAATCGGTCATAAGGGCCTGTGTCTCTTCAGGAGAGACATATTCAAACCTGTCTCCATACCTTGTTATGACACTGTTGGGTCTGGTCTTGTACTCTCCGGCGTGGATTGTATAGTCATGTTGTCCGGCCTCCCGGAAGATTACTGTATACCGTGTAGTCTTCACGCAGTAGGGTTTTGTGAAGCGCCCGGATAAAATTCTGTGTCAGCGGGATGTCCCTCAGCTTGGCCTCTTCGGTCATCATACGGAGGCCGGCGTTGCTTGCAGTCATTTCCTGCACGTCCTTTGCGTCGGCCTCACCTATGATTTTTCCGAAAAGAAGGAGTATTTCTGTCTGGCCGTATGTAAGGGTGTTGCCTTCTATGTGGTTGCTGTTATAGTTGAAATCTATGGTGAACCGACGGCAATAAATTATTTGCAGGAAATCATTCCTAAAGGTAGATAGTGTATACCTTTGAGCGCGATTTTCTGCAAATATACCGAAAATCTGAAAAAACTCAAATTTCAAACTCCCGCTTGAAAGGCAGGTAGTTGCCCTCGCGGTTGTGGTCTCTGTGGGAGTTGTGGTCCTCTAGGATGGCGAAGGAGATGTACCGGTATTTGTCGGCGAACTCCTTTTCCATGAGGATTTCGTGGAAGAGGCGGGCTATCTGAGCGGGGGGATTGTGGAAGGCGCCGCATCCGAGGGCTCCGAGCACCAGAGAGTCGTGGCCGTGTGCCAGGCCTATGCGCAGGATGGTGCGGATCTTGTGGCGGATGGGCTCGACCAAGTGGTCTACGATCATCCCATTGAGCTTGAGATCCGGGCGGTTCATGCCGGCTACGGATATGAAGTCCAGCTCGCGGGGCTCTTCCATCAGACGGAAGCCATTGCGTTCTTCTTCTCGGAATACTGTGACCGAAGGGGTATAGATGCCTCCGAAGTTCCGGTCCATGGGGTATTGGAGGCTTGATTTCCTGATGCCGTAGTCTTCTGCGGAGGGGGCAAACTGATATAGTGAGCGGAATATGTTCGTTCTCCTGAAGATGGTTTCTTCCTGTGCGCCGGCTCCGTTCAGAACACCGCCGCCCGGGGTGCTCCGGTTCGCCATATTGAGGACGGCAGGACGGTAGCCTTCGTCCAGCAGTCTGATTCCCTCCAGCATACAGTCCGTATCTACGACCTCGATGGTCGTGCGGCCGTTGATTGCCGGGATATCGCAAACATCGAATTGCTTTGAATAGAATTTTGTGCCGGAAAGCATTCTGTCATTGTCCAGGACGATTTTCCTGCCGCTCTCAGTAATGTAGAATCCTTGGTTGACCAATGCGATGGTATTTTGGAATATGTCGGCACGCATCTCCCTTATTCTGTAGTAACAGCTCTTGTCGCCGTTTTTGACTTTTTGCATCAGTGAGGTGTACCGATTTATGAAATCAGTTCTCGACTCCGCTGTCCATGTTGCGGTGTCCGGCTTGTCCTGGGTGCTCTGTATGGCATCCACAAAGTCCTTGGGCAGTATTATGTTCTCCAGATCAATGGCTTTTGCGAACAGCGGTGCGATGTCGTCGGCTGAGAAGGCCGCTATGCCGCATCCTATCCTGGTTACCAGGAAGGTGTATTGCGGATGCTCGGCCGCGAACTGGATGAATTGGTCCACATACGGTCTGATGGCATCCGTGCCCCCGTGCATGGTGGGTATCGCGTAGCTCTGTCCCTGCAGGCCGACGCCTGTGCCCCAGACGGCTCCGAAGTGCTCGAGGGCTGTGCGCGCTGCTCCTCCGCCATGCGCCCCGGCAAGATTGGAGCCGAAGACAAATATTTCATTTTCTGAGAGATGGGTGATTCTTTCCGGTGTAAATCGTCTGTTGTACATAGTTGAGGTTTTAAGTGATAGCTTGCTGTTAATCATAGCAAATATTGTGCCAGACGCAATAGGTTTGCGCAATTTCATAGGATTGAAGATTGCTTGGCATAACATTTGCAAGAATAGGGGCGTTGGCATAACTAAACGGAATATGACAGTGAATAAAAAAGCAAGTGAAAGACTGGCCGAAATCAACCGTGCCCTGGATATCCTGCGGAAGGAAGGGGCACCTGTCGGCGATGTGGATAAAATCCTCAATGAACTGGAAGAAAAGGTCCTGCAGGAAGAGGTCTGCCCGTCATTGCGTGAGGCAGTCACTCCTTTACTTTCGCTCATCGGACATAAGGTGTCGCTGAGAATAGAA
Source organism: Candidatus Coprenecus pullicola (assembly GCA_018711925.1). Lineage (GTDB taxonomy): Bacteria > Bacteroidota > Bacteroidia > Bacteroidales > UBA932 > Coprenecus > Coprenecus pullicola. Next base: position 17,513 of record DVHR01000019.1, on the reverse strand, counting down.
TACGTCCCCGGATCCCCGCTTGATATCCATATTGACAAAAACTTTGCCCCGGATGCCTGCCCGGCGGATGATCAGAAATGCCGAAAAGGCGAGTATGGAGACGCAGATAAGGGCCGGATGATGGTGGTTGGTGAGATGGAGGAAGAGTATGTACATGAGGATAATTGTTTTACTGTCAGGAATGAAAACGGGAAGTTGGTGCTGGGTATGCCCGGGATGTACGATGGAGTGAGTGCCAGTCATCAGAATACCCTTTCCTGTACGCTGAGGGCCATCGTGAACTTTCAGAAGGACTTCTTTGAGACTGGCAGGGTGTCTTCCCTGAAACCGATGATGCTCAATGACATTGAGGAGAAAACGGGGCTGGACAAGTCTACTGTCTCCCGTGCGGTCAGCGGCAAGGTGGTAGTTACTGAGTATGGACGCTATAACTTGAAATATTTTTTCTCAGAGGGTATAGAAAAGTCCGGAGGCAGGGTCTCGTCACGCGTGTTGGAGGAAGATATCAGGAGCATCATAGCGGACGAGGATAAAAGCAATCCTCTTACGGATGACGGTATGGTCGATGTACTGACAGATATGGGCTATGTCATAGCCCGCAGGACTGTTGCCAAATACCGTATGCAGCTTGGCATCCCTGTGGCGCGGGATAGAAAAGAAGAAACGGTTAAATAGATATACATTATGAAAGAATTGAAGTGTCCCAAATGCGGGAATGTATTCCAGGTGGACGAGGCGGATTACGCATCCATCGTAAATCAGGTGAAGAATGCGGAGTTCAGGGAGGAGCTCGAGCGGCGCGTGAACGAGATGGAGGCCAGGCGCAGGTCGGAGCAGGAGCTCAGTGCGGCTAGAGCAGAGCAGGACTTTGAGAAGAAACTGACTGTCAAGCAGCAGGAACTCAGTGCGAAGGATATTGAAATCAGCCGTCTCAAAGGCGAGATGGAAAAGGAGACCTCACGTCTCAGGGTTATGCTGGACAATATAGCGGCGCAGAAGGATTCGGAACGCAGTGTAGCTCTGGCGGAGAAGGACAAGGCTATCGCGGAGTTGCAGGCTGCGGTAAAGCAGGGGGAGGACAAGGTGAGAATCGCAGTGATGGAGGAACAGGGTAAGGCCAGGCAGGCTCTTCAGGAAAAGGAAAACAGCATCCTGCAGCTCAACTCGGAGCTGGAGCTGGAGAAATTCAAGTCTCACGAGAGGGAGCAGGACTTGACTAAGCGTTATGAGAATGAGCTGAGAGTCAAGCAGGAACAGGTGGATTACTACAAGGACATGAAGCTGCGGATGAGTACCAAGATGATAGGGGAGAGCCTGGAGGCCCACTGCAGGACTCTTTTTGCCCAGCATTTGAGGCCGTTTATGCCCTCAGCATACTTTGAAAAGGACAATGAGGTGGCCGAAGGGACGAAGGGCGACTTTATCTTCCGTGACTTTGAAGGCAATGAGGAGTATGTGTCCATCATGTTCGAGATGAAGAACGAGGTGGATACTACAGCGACGAAGCACAAAAATGAGGATTTTTTCAAGAAACTGGATGAGGACCGTCGAAAGAAGAGCTGCGAGTTCGCCGTGCTGGTGTCTCTGCTGGAGCCCGAGAGTGACCTGTACAACGGCGGTATAGTCGATGTCTCGCACCGCTACCCGAAGATGTATGTCGTCCGTCCCCAGTTTTTCGTTCCGATAATCACGCTTCTGGTGCAGACTTCCAGGAAGAGCCTGGAGTACAAGAGGCAGCTGGCGGAGGTAAAGAGCAGGGAGCTGGATGTGACCAATTTCGAAAACAAACTCAAGACATTCCAGGATCAGTTCGGAAGGCATTATACGAAGTCTGCGGAAAAGTTTGAGGAAGCCATTAAATACATAGATGATACTATCACCAAGCTGCAGAAACTGAAATCCAGTCTTCTGGGTTCAGAAAACAACTTGCGGCTGGCCAATCAGGATGTCCAGGATCTTACCATCCGCAAGCTGACTTATAAGAATCCCACGATGAAGCAGAAGTTTGAGGAGGCCAGGACAGCGTCTGAGGCCGTCCTGGCTTCAGATCAGTAGGAGAGTTTGATGCCGGCGAAGTAGGTGCGGGGCATACCGGGGCCGTAGATGTAGCCGGAGTCCCGGTCGGGGCCCTGGTCGAAGTCTCTCTGGTAGGAGTTGAGGATATTGCCGACTCCGGCATTGACCTGAAGTGTTATGGACTTGTATATCTTGAAGTCGTATGTGACCTTGAAGTTCAGCTCGAAGAATCTCGGGGTGACTTCAGTCCTGTTTTCCGCGATATATCCCCGATGGTGCTCCACCAGCATACGGCCGGTGTATGTCCCGCTCAGTATTAAGGACAGACCGTCAACCGGATTAACTGATGTCGTGAAGTATCCGTAGGCCTCGGGTGTCCGGAACATGCGCTTCTCCGGCTGTACGTCTCCCTCCTCGCTCCATACCCTGGCCTCCTTGTACTCCGCCCGCTGTAGGGTGAAGCCGGCCTGAATCTGCCAGATATTTTTCCATGCAAGCTTGCCTTCGATGGTGCCTCCGTATACTCTGGCACCCGATTCATTGTACCGTTCCTTTATAAGGATGCCGTTCTCAAAGCCTATGTCCCTGAGTGCGAATACATTGTTGAGGCTGGTGAAGAAGCCTTCCACCAGCAGGTTGCCCTGCCAGTTGCCCTTCTGCATGTACATGTCGGCGGATATGCTGACGCTGTGTGATTTCTCCACTTTCAGGCCGTCAGCCAGACGTATCATGGATACCGTGCCGCCGACATTGTCGATATGCAGGTCCTCGTCAAATGCCTGGGGAGCCCTGAAGCCGGAGGAGTAGCTTGCGCGCAGGTTGATGTTGCCGGTGGGGTTGTAGCGCAGGGTGGCGCGGGGACTGAACACCGGGGCGCTGATGAGGTTGTGCTTGTCGAGTCTTCCTCCGATGAGGATGCCGAATTTGTCGTTCTTCCATTCATTCTGTGCAAATACGCTGGCGGTCCAGGTATTCTGGTTCATGTCCCTGCCGTAGCCGGTCATCATGTCGTGGAGCATGTCCTGGTTGAATTCCGCACCGACAGTAAGGTCTGCGGGCATGAAGAGGCACTTGTTGAAGCTATAGTCATACTGTGCCCCGGCAACCCATGTGAGGTCGGTGGTCTCTCCGTATGCATTGGGATCTTTGCCTGCTCCGTAGTAACTTTCCCTGTTGATGTGCTGCGCGGAGGCGAAGGCACTTACCTTGTGCCTTCCGTCAGGGGAGAAATAGTCGAATTTGAGTCCTCCTGTATTGATGCTGTGCTGTACCTGCTCGGCGATATTGGCTTCGTGTGGAGGCAGGTCTAGGTTGTCGCCTCCGCGCCTTTTCTCGCTCAGGTGATGGTATTCGGCCGTGAGTCTTGAATGGAGTCCGGTTTTAAGGTACGAACGGGTCCCCAGAGTCTGGGCATTGATCATGGGCAGCTCCGTATAGCCGTCACCGTCAGCATCGTAGGCGTCTCTTTGGCGGTTTTGTCCGAATACTGCGATACCGAGCTTGTAGTCATCGGAGACCAGGGACGCGTTGAGGGAGGTGTTGTTCTCGCCTGCGGAGGTCCCGCCGATATTGGTGTAGGTATGTGAGAGCTGGGCGCTGTTATACAGAGGCTCCTTGGTGATGATGTTGATGGTGCCGGCTATGGCCGATGACCCGAACAGGGCCGAGCCGCCTCCTCGCATGACTTCCACCCTGTCCACCATGCTTACGGGCAGCTGCTCGATGCCGTACACATTTGACAGTGCGCTGAATACCGGCCTGGAGTCTATGAGTATCTGGGTGTACGGACCGTCAAGGCCGTTGATGCGCACCTGCTGGAAACCGCAGTTCTGGCAGCTGTTCTCGACTCTTACGCCAGGCTGGAATGCTATGACGGAGGAAACTGTGGACGCGTTGAGCTTGTCAAACTGAAGTGGAGTCATGACGTTGACGATGGTGGGCGCCATCTGCCTGGTGGTTATGCTCCTGTTGGCCGATACGACAACTCCGTCCAGCATGGTTATGTCCTCCTCGATCTCGAAATTCAGCTCAAGGGTGACACCTTTTTTAAGGCTGACTGTCCTGCTCTGGGATTTGTATCCCATGCAGGATACCTCGACAACGAAGTCGCCTTCGGGAAGGTCTTTGAGAAAATAGTGTCCTGAGGCGTCTGTTGCCGTGTACAGCATGGTGCCTTTGATAGTAACGTTGATGTACGGCAGGTGCTCCCCGGTGTTTTTGTCCGTGACATGACCTATGATGTTGGCATCGGAGCGGTCTGGGTCGTTGTCGGCGGCTGAGGCCGTGACGGGCAGTGTCGTAAGAATTATTATAGCAAATAAGGTGAAAATGTTCTTGTTCATATGTGAGTTTGATTCAAACGGGTGTTATTGTATATGGCTGATTGCGGTGTCCGTATGCGGAGACCGCCGCCATGGGCGCGGCTGTGTCCATGGAGGAATGTGTTGTCACCGGCAGATTGCCGGACTGATGTCAGGCGACGGCGGGAGGGCCTCTCCTGTTTTCCGTTTGAATATGGCACTGGGCTGCGCCGTCATGTACGGACGGTATTGAGCATAATCCGCGCAGAGGCAGGAATACCGACGGCAGAGGACTCTGCAGAATCTCACCGTCGATGCTGAATGTCGAAAGAATCAGTATGGTACGGGCGGTCTTCGCATCGTGACCGTGCCCGTCACCGGCGAAGGGATGGGAGTGTACAATCTTGCATCCGTCTATGATGTGGGCATGAGGGAACAGCGAGATGCTGCCCATGTACGCTATAAAAAGCACAGGGAGCAGCAGCTTGACGGCGATATGTCTTCTTATGAATTTCCTCATGGTGTTGTCCGGCCCGCAAAAATAGGAAAAAATGCTTATCAGCCGCAGTAATGATGCGTGTAAATGAAAAAAACAGCCGTCCCGGACGGCGGGAGACTGCCTTTTGTACTGTTTTTGGCCTGAAAGGTTAGCCGATGAAGTGGTAGTGAGGGCCGAAGCGCTCGAAGGCGGCGCGGTCCAACTCCTCCTGATGGTCGGGATGTGCGATGCTGATGATTGCCTTTGCTCTCTCCTGAAGGGATTTGCCGTAGAGATTTACAGCTCCGTACTCGGTTACGAACCAGTGAATGTGGTTGCGTGTGGTCACGACGCCGGCACCGGGAGTGAGGACAGGTGTTATCTTGCTTATACCCTTATTGGTCACTGAAGGCATGGCTATGATGGCCTTGCCGCCCTTGGATAGGGATGCTCCGTATATGAAGTCGATCTGACCGCCGACACCGGAGTAGAACCTGGTGCCTATGGAGTCGGCGCATACCTGTCCGGTGATGTCTACCTGCAGGGCAGAGTTGATGGCTGTCACTTTGGGGTTTCTTGCGATGACGTAGGGATCATTGGTGTAGCCTACGTCCATCATGGCCACCATGGGGTTGTCGTCGATGAAGTCATAGATTTTCTGCGAGCCCATGAGAAATGTAGATACCATTTTGCCTTTGTCTATATTTTTCTCGGCACCGTTGATTACGCCTTTATCTACTAGTGGCAGCACACCGTCAGCGAACATCTCTGTGTGGATGCCGAGGTTCTTGTGGCCGCCCAACTGTGCGAGTACCGCATTGGGAATAGCTCCGATGCCCATCTGGAGGGTGGCTCCGTCCTCAATCAGAGCAGCGCAGTTGCGTCCTATGGCAGCCTCTATGGGGGATGGCTCGGAGAAATGGGCTGGCTCCAGTTTTGAGTCGCACTCCACAAAGGTGTCTATCATCGATAGGGGGATGATGGCGTCACCCCAGGCGCGGGGCACGTGCCTGTTGACTACAGCGATTACGTGTTTTGCACATTCTACGGCGGCCAGTGATGCATCCACGGAAGTACCCATGGATACGTAGCCGTGTTTGTCGGGGAGGGACACCTGAATCATGGCCACATCGCATGGCAGCACTCCGCTGCGGTAGAGTTTCTGGGTCTCGCTCAGAAAGATGGGAATGTAGTCAGCATATCCGGCCTGAACGTTCTTGCGTACATTGCCTCCTACGAAGAACGCCTGGTGGAAGAAGATTCCTTCATACTTGGCGTTGGTGTAGGGAGCTGCTCCCTCGGTATGCAGATGGTGTATCCGCACGTTCCTGAGTTCACCGGTGTCGCCTCTGCGGCAAAGTGCGTCAATCAGCACCCTTGGGGCTGCCGCAACGCTGCTGAAGTGAATGTGGTCTCCGGATTTTACGACCTTGACGGCCTCGTCCGCGCTAATGAAATGGATATCTTTGTGCATATTGTAGATTATTGATGATAATCGTAAAAATCAACGGTTATGCAAAGTTAAAAAAATTCTCCAATTTTGTCACAAATCCATGTTCTTATCCGTCTTAGTGATATGAGTTTAGATATAACAAGTGAAGTAGAGGCAAACCGCAGGCGTATGTATGTCTTCGTAAGGAACATTGTCGGAGACAGTGATCTGGCTGAGGACATCGTCCAGGATACAGTCCTGACATGTCTTAAAGCGGTTTCAGAGGGGAAAAATGTCAGCTGCCCCGGGGCCTGGCTGATGAAAGTCGCCCGCAACAGGGCTCTTGATGCAGTCAGGTCGGCGGGATACAGCAGGAGGACAGGCATAGAGGCGGTCGGATGGCGGGACAGTGGGGAGAACATAGAGCTGCGCGTAGATTTGAAGGATGAGGTGGGCCGGGTGCGGGAAATAGTCCGTGAACTTCCCGAACAGCAGCGTTCTGCATTCATTCTCAGGGATATCCTGGGATATGAGATGGATGAGATCGCTTCTGTTATAGGATGCAGTGGAGACAATGCCCGAAAGCTGTTGAGCAGGGCGAGAGGCAGGATTCGTGAGTATTTATTGAAAACTGGAGAATAAAATGCTGAAGGAGATGAGATCAGAAGACAATTTTAGAAAATTGCTGGAGCTTTATTTTAATGGAAGTGCATCTTCCGCTCAGGAGGAGGAACTTCGCAGGAGGTTTCTTGCAGGGGATGTCCCTGAAGGCTGTGCCGGGTACGGGCCATTGTTCGGATATATTGCGCAGGAAAGGGCTGATGCCGGCATTTTAGTTGCCGGAAAGACAAAAATCCGCAGCAGGAGAAGGCGAATGCTGGGTATTGCAGCTGCTGTTATCGGCATTGCAGCTGTATTTGCAGCAGTATGGGTGTTTGTTCCGGCTGACTGGTCCAAGGGCAATGCCGGATATGTACTTACTGTGGGGGGCAGGCAGGTGGCGGACGAGACTCTTGCCATGGAGATAGCGGATATTGGACTGTCCCGCCTGAAAGATGTACAGATGGCGTTGGACCAGAGCTTGGGGGCTGTGCAGGTGAGGATGGCTCAGTCTGATTCGACAGTGGCGGCATTGGAGGAAAGTGTATTGTTGAAATTCAAAATTAAATAGGATATGAGGAAGGTTGTAATCATGCTGGTAATGGTTGTTGTCGCTCCGTTGTGGGGGGCGGCGCAGTCCTTTGATGAACTGATGAGCCGATATGGCCCGAATGAAGGAGTGGTGACGGTGACTATGTCCAGATCGCTTCTGCAGAGAATAGCGAGACGGGATGACAATGACCTGCTGCGTAAACTCACTGATCTGAAGATTATAAGTCTTACTGCGGAAGACGGGGATTCTCTGAGGACGGGATTTCTAGAGGATGTCGGTAAATATACGCAAGGGCTTGAGAGGCTATATTTTGTGTCAATCGGAAATGAAGGGAGTGTGATGTCGGTATATGTGGATGCAGATTGCGGCAAAGCTCTTATGGTGTCCGTGGACAATGACGCCGTGCTGCTGATGGAAATGCTCGGAGATATTGATGAGCAGATGCAGGATGCATTATTGAATAACGAAATCAGAATTAAGTGAAAAAACTGTAGAATATGAAAAAGGCAATGAATTTTATATCTTTCTGCACGGCGGCTGTTCTGCTGTCTGTGTCAGGGATGGCTTATGCACAGGCGGACATCGAGATAGGCAAGACCACCATCAGGCTTCAGTCTCCGGTGAAAGTATATACGCCTAAGGATAATGATGACTGTCGTGTGCGCGACAATATGGAGTCCGGCCGTTCCAGGCGTCATGTGAGCGAATACATGAATGTATTTTTCGGCTTCAGTTTTCCGGTGGAGGGATGCAGCTATGAACCGACTCCGCTCATGCCCGTGAAATATGGAAACAGCTTTGAAATAACTTTCGGTTTGAAACAGTGGTTTCAGGCCGGGCACTATGCATTCGGGCTTTCATTCCAGTATTCTCACTATGACTACAGGGGCAAGGGTTTGGCTTCAAGCGGGCTGATAACACAGTATCCTGCAGGGACAATTGTCAACAGGGAGATATTCAAGACCGACAATTTCGGACTGGGACTGTATCATCGGTTCTATTTCTCGCTAAGAAGCGAGGTGTATATGGATCTCGGAGCGTGGGGTGACTGGGCTTTCAGCCGGCAGTATAAGGTGAAATATTTCCTGGGTGACTCCAAGGAGGTGGATCATTACCGGGACGGTGACAAGTTCCTGCCGCTTCAGGGAGGTGTTTATGCCGCTTTGGGGATAAACGTGTTCTCAGTGTATTGCAAGTACCGTTTCACCAATATGTTCCGTCATTCGTCCTTGCCTTATGAGCCGCCCAGGATGTCAATAGGTCTGATGATTGAACTTTAGCATTCGTCAGTATTCAGTCGAGTCTGACGAGCTCGTAGGTCTGGCTGCCCATGCCGATGGCTTCCGCGTGGTCGAGGGTGTGCATGCCGTTGCGGGAGTCGATGCGCTCGATGAGGTGGATCTTGCCGTGGTCATCGGAGGAACGGACCAGGTCGGTGCAGGCTCTGTCGAGGGCTACCGGGTCGAGGGAGGCGAGGATGCCGATGTCGCCCATCCGGGGATCTTCGGGGGAGGAGTCGCAGTCGCAGTCCACTGACAGGTTGTTGGCCACGCTGATGTAGAGGATGTTGTCACCGCAGTGATCCGCCACGGCCTTGGCAGCCTCGGCCATTGTCTCAAGGAATTCCTCCTGAGTGGGATTGCCCCAGCTCCCGGTGCTGGTACCGCCCGAGTGGATCCAGCGCTTGCCGTTGGAGGAGGCTATGCCGATCGACATGTTCTTTATCGCTCCGCCGAAGCCGGCCATAGCATGTCCCTTGAAGTGGGAGAGGATGATGGTGAAATCGTAGTTGAGGTAGTGCGAGCCCACGATGTCGTAATCGATGTGCGAGCCGCCTTCCACAGGCAGACGCACCTCTCCCTCGGAGTCCATGATGTCCACGTCGGCAATAGCCGTGAATCCGTGGTCTTCAGCGGCTTTCAGATGCGCTTCGGTGTTCGCGCGGCCGCCGCCGTAAGCGGTGTTGCACTCCACTATAGTGCCGTCAACCTTCTGCACCAGGTCCTTGATCAGGGACGACTGCAGGAAATTGTGTCCGCCCGGCTCTCCGGTGGATATCTTGACGGCCACCTTGCCGGTCGCCTCGCGGCCCAGAGCCTCGTATATTCTCACCAGGTTCTCAGGGTTTATCTCCTCGATCATGTAGACTACAGGCACAGCGGAGGATGCGCTGTCGCCGTCATTGCCGCTTCCGCCTGTTGTCTGGTTGCCTGTATTCCGGCCATTGGACGCGCAGGCCACAGACCCTGCCGCCAGCAGGGCGATGATTGTCGTATAAACAGCTCTTTTCATAAATGAGATGATTTTAACAGGTACAAAATTACCTCTTTCCGAACGGCTGCAGTTGCCTGGATTACATGAAAAATTACCAATTTCACGGAAATTGAGTAATGCTCACTTTACGATATATTTATATCCGATTCACGGTATACATTACTTGAATACGATATTCCAATACTTGAAATACGATATTTCTTCTTATTTTTGTGCATAATAAAATGAGTAGGAAAGACAAAGATATTGCCCTTTTCGTTGCGTTCTGCATTGAAGAATACGGTGCCGCCAAGGGATTGACCGGCGGACAGGTGCTTGACTTGTTTTCGCAGTACGGTGTTATCGATTATCTCAGCAAGTGCTATGAGCCGCTTCACACTCAGGGCCGCCGGTGGTTGATGGATGAGATAGACGAGTTTATTGCAATAAGAAAAAATAAAAAGGCATGAAGATATATCACGGCAGTTTGGAGGTGGTAGATCATCCTGTGATACTCCGGCCTAACCGTAAGCTGGATTACGGCGAAGGGTTCTATACTACGACCTCTTGGGAACAATCCAAAGAATGGGTAGAAAGACGTATGCTCGAGAAGCAGTCCCAGTATGGTTATGTGAATGTGTATGAGTTCGACGCTGAAAGAATGCCGGAATTCAAAAGCCTCATATTCTCTGAACCAAACAAGGAGTGGGCAGAGTTTGTCATGGCCAACAGAACCCAAAAAGGGTTTGCACATGATTACGATATAGTGTATGGTCCGGTCGCCAACGATAGAGTGTATCTTCAGTTTGGCTTATATGAGGCTGGTGCCATCAGTATCGAGACTCTTATACGTGAGTTGAAAACTTACAAGTTGGTTGACCAGTACCTTTTCCATACAGATAAGGCGTTGACATCCCTGCATTTTGTTGAAGCGGTTAAAATTGAAAAATGATATGTTCCAAGTTGATCAAAGCAATCTCCACCTGCTTCTGCCCGGAAAAGTAAGTTGGCTGGTGGAATATCTGCATGATGATTACGGTTTCACTCTGCAGGAATGCCTGAACCGCATCTATCATTCGGAACTTTACAGGAAACTGTCGACCGAGAATACCAAATATTGGCATTTGGGACCTGTGGACTTATATGAAGAGTTGAAAATGGAATTATAAAATTCAGATCACCGGGAAAGTATGTTCTCCCCAAAATGTCAAGTATATCTATAGTTTGAAAGATTAATTCCACTCTTTCTGAGGGAGTAAGGCCACTATGATACTGCTGTGCCGGTTTGTTCGGGATTGTTCTCATAAAGTTCCGCCATCTGCCGGATGCGGTTCCTGATGTCCTCGCGGAGTGACATCGGGGACAGGATCTCCAACTGGTCCATGCGGGAGAGGACAGTGCTGGTGAAGTCCCATGTGGGGCGGAGGCGGTATTCGAATATTGCCCATCCGCCGTCCGGATCAGTCTGGATTTCTTTCTGGCTGTGGTGCAGTGGAAGGGACCGAAGGTAGCGGACCTGAAGGCCGTAGGCCCTGATGCGTATGTCGGTCATGGGGCTGTTATGGTCGGTTGAGATGCCGCAGAAGTCGGCGAAGTAGCCCTGGGGGTCGAAATCTTCGGGGTATTCGAATGTCTCGTCCAACGTTGTAAGTTCTATGATGCGGTCCAGGGCGAATGTGCGCATGGCGTCCCTTTCACGGCAGTAGCCGCAGACGTACCATCTCTGGTTGAAGAGCTTGAGGCACCAAGGCTGGACGGTGTAGGTGTCCGGTCTGTCATACCAGTAGCTGCCGTAATTTGTTTCTAGCCATTTGTTTGCCTGCATAGCCCCGATAATGGGCGTAAGGTATCTCTGGCCGGAAGGGACGTTCTCAAGGAGAATCCTGTCCCTGATGCCTCTGCTCTCGCTGATGATGTTCTTGACTGTGAATGTATTGAGCAGCCATGAACGGGTAGTGCTGTTCTCCAGGTCCTCCGGGTTCTCGATGTAGTAGTGGTAGCCGCCGGTGCGCTTGCACTCGATGTTGATGTCAAATGCCTGCTGGATGGCGTCTTTCCAGTTGTTGAACGTCCGGCGTGGGATGTCAGCACCGTCGTAGAGGGGTGACATCGCCCATTTCTCGTTGATTTCCTTGAGGGTGATCCGGCCCGCACGGTGAATAGTGTCCACGAGCCAGATGTACTTGTCGAAGAGGTCTTTGGTCATAGTGTCGCATTTTAATTTCTGCAAATATAGTAAAAACTTGTGAAAAATCATGGCACAAGTAGCACGGGCACCGGCAATGATTCTTTTGCTGGAATTTCTACTGTTGTGCCATTGTGTTTCCTATGTGGGCGCGACCTTTGCCGTGTAAAAGTAAAGGAATGCCATGGAAAAGATACAGAACAAGACCTCTGAATTGTTGGAGGCTATGGAGAAAATCATGGAACTGGGTAAGAACCCGGGCCTCAGTGCGGAATTCTACAAGAAAGCCGGACGGTATATCAGGATCGTGTCGTCAAAATTGTCAATGACGCCTATGCGGAGCGTACTTCTTTCTTTTGGCGTAAGAGCTCATTTTTTTGCATCGTAAAACAGAAGAAGTCATGAAAACGATTATTCAATTTATCAAGGCTGCGGCATCAAAGCTGCGGGACAGCAAACTTCAACGGCTCGGCGGTAAGGAGATCGGGGCCGTGCTGGACGGTACGGCGGAGGCTCTCGGTCTGGAGGGCAGGAGCGAGGCGGTGATTTTTACTGCTATCTTCGACCGAAGTTGCGCGGGCAGGAACAGCGACTTGGAGGACATCGCGTCGTACTTCGGTTGCTCCCAGCTGGATGTCATGGAGTATGTGCCTACGTTGAAATCCTTACTGAAGAAGGGGTTGGTGGTGCAGACGGACATGAGGGAGTGCCGGCTGGTGCGTCAGAGCTTCATGGTGGCCAATTATGTCATTGGATGCATCTTGGAGAACCGGGTGCCGGATGTTCGTGAGGCCCGGGCTCTCGCCAAGGAATTTGACCGGTACGATTTCTGCCGGTTGGTTGACTCGCAGATACAGGACAGTGATGTGACGGCCGAGGCCCTGTGTCAGTTCCTGGAGAATGTGGAGCGCGACAACAGTGAGATGCCGCTGGTGAGGGACCTGGTGGCTGTTGTCCCGGAATTGACGGCGCGTGCGCTTTTTTACGAGGTATGCTATGACTTCTACAGTAGTGACGGGGATGGACAGTCCGATATAACAAGGACTCTGGACGATATGTACGAGACTTACGGCATCCGTTTCCGGGAGCGGAAGGCACTGCTGGACGGGACGCATCCGCTTGTGCAGGCCGGGCTTGTGGAAATCACCGGAGACAAAGACGGTATTTCCCTGACAGTGAAAGGAGAACGGCTTTTCCTCGGGGAGGATTTCGGTATATTCGGCAAGCAGTACACGGGACTTGACCGTTATTCTTTCGTCCGGGAGGTCAAGGAGTTCGTTCACAGCAGGCAGCATGATCTGGAGCATCCAATGGTAATGCACAGACTTGCGGAGCGTATCTGCCTGATGGAGGATTCGAACCGCTCTCTGGGCAATCTTGCGAAGATTCGGGAGATTATCAGCGAGGTGGATGTCCGGGTGTTGTTATATATTGTATGCGATGCCTGTGCGGACGGGGACGGTGTCAGTCTCTCGCGGGAGCTGAGGGCCTTGTATCCTGTTAAGGAGCGCAATGCCAACTTGAAGGCTTTTAAGGAAGAGACGCACAAGCTGCAGCGTCTGGATCTTGTGGAGATGAGGACGGAGAGCGGTCTGTTCGGAGAATATACGTCCCTTCAGTTGACAGACAAGGGCAAAGAACTTTATTTCGAGGAGGATGCGCAGCTGTTCATGGAAAGTACCGGAGGTAAGGATCTGATTTTGGCGAAGGACATCAAGGAGAAAAGGCTGTTCTTTACCGGAAGGGAGGGGGAGCAGCTGGCCATGGTGGGCAATGCTCTTCAGGAGGAGAATTACCGGACGCTGACGGCCCGGCTGGAGGCCAAGGGGCTGTCGAAGGGTATTGCGGTCCTGCTGTACGGTGCGCCGGGTACGGGAAAGACCGAGTCGGTGATGCAGTGGGCGCGGGAGAGCGGACGGGACGTAATCCACGTGGACATAAGCGCGGCGAAGAGCATGTGGTACGGCGAGAGCGAGAAGATAGTCAAGAGTATATTCACGAGGTACAAGCGGCAGTGCAAGAGTTCTGCGCTCAAGCCCATACTGTTGTTCAATGAGGCTGATGCCATATTCTCCAAGCGCCGGAGCAATGGGAGTGGGAGCAGTATTGACCAGACGGAGAATACGATACAGAATATCATTCTGGAAGAGATGGAGAGGCTGGACGGTATCCTGATTGCCACGACCAACTTGGCGGACAATCTCGACAGGGCTTTCGAGCGGCGTTTCCTTTTCAAGGTGCGTCTGGACAGGCCATCGGAGGAGGTCAAGTGCCGGATATGGCAGGACAAGCTGCCTGCTCTCAGTGCGGAGAATGCCGCCCGCCTGGCTTCGGACTACGACCTGAGCGGCGGTGAGATAGACAATATCGTCCGCAAGGTCGCCATGATGGAGGTCCTGGACGGCGGAGTGCCGACGATGGAGGCGATAGAAAAGCTGTGTGGTGAGGAGAGAATCAGCCGGCAGACAGGGACGCGCATAGGATTCAGAAATTGAAAATGTGTTATTTTTGTGCGCTTTATTGGAAGATGGTATGAGAGATTTCGCAGCTATAGATTTCGAGACGGCCAATAGGGAACCGTCCAGTGTGTGCAGCGTGGGGCTTGTGGTGGTCCGCGGCGGGGAGGTCGTGGACCGCTTCTACAGCCTCATCCGTCCCGAGCCGGAGTATTATTGCTACTGGAACACCCGCGTCCACGGCCTTACGAGGGAGGATACCGCTGAGGCTCCGGTATTTCCACAGGTGTGGGAGAAGGCCGCTCCGCTTATCGGAGGACTGCCGCTCGTGGCCCACAACAGCAGTTTCGACGAGCGCTGTCTGCGGGCGGTGTTCCGTACTTACTGCATGGACTATCCGGATTATACTTTCCATTGCACCTGCATTGCCTCCAGGCGCGTGTTCGGAAGGGAGCTGCCTAACCACCAGCTTCATACCGTCGCGGCCCGCTGCGGTTTCGACCTGACGCGGCATCATCACGCGCTGGCGGATGCCGAGGCCTGCGCCGCCATCGCCCTCAGAATACTGTAGCCCTCGACAGTTGTACCTAATAACTGCATATTTCCAATTTATTGATAAATAGCTCGTTGTGATTGATACTCGCTCCGGGTTATGTATCTGGCATTATAAAGAATTCAGCAATATCAGATATGATGGTCTTAGATAGAGCGGAAATGCTCCTGGAGTTGTTGCACCTTTGCAAGTAAATCATCGAAGCCGATATGATCTCCGTATATCATTGACTCCTGCATCGCCTTGTAGTCATCCTGCCATATTTTCCTTACATCTTCCGGAGGCAGCAGCACGATGCACTTTCTTATATCGGGCGTGTAATCCACATCCCGGGTGGATGTAAACACCTCCCGATGGTGGTGGATTGTATTCCAAAGCACATCATCGTGGACGGCTTTTTGGGCGAAAGGTCTGTCCATCATCATGACCAGATCATACAGATGGCGGGATTTTCGATTGGCAATGCGGCAGCTGTCCGTTGTAAATAGCTCATGTAGCAGGAACGCTTTTTCCAGAAATGTCTTTTCCGGTACGGCCGATATGATGTCCGTGTCGGCAATAGTCGTGTCAATCGTGGAATTTTCGCTGACGAAAGACTTGACCTTGCCTTTGGCTGTAGGCTCGAACAGAGACCTTGCTCCGATTTCCAGCAGAACTTCCGGACAAAGATAGTCGAGAGAGCCAGTGTTAAAGACTGATTCGTATTTCACATGCACTTTCCGGGGTTCCGGATAGGTCGCATCCCCTTCGCCGTCAGGGTCGGCATTTACTGTACAGTAATTGTCCAGTCCGTTTAATCGGATTGTGTTTTGCAAATCTGTCGTAAACACATCCCTGACGAACACGGAGGAAGCCTTGCGCAGTTTCTTCAACTGCTTCTTTGTCAAATCCCCTTCAAGACCGAAGAAACTCCTGTCTATGGCCAGGTCTATGTCCTCCGAGAATCGGAAGATAAGATTCCAGATTTTGGATAAGGACGAACCGCCTTTAAACACCAACGCATGGGCATACGGAAGTGTAAATACACACTGGAGAATACCGGTCACCCATACATCCTTTTCTATCGCTTTGGCATCGTTGATGCCCATTCTCAGACTGACCTGCTCATAGATGACACGGCGTTTGTCGGCAGGGAGTTTCAGAAATTCATTCATATACTTTCAATATTATGGAACGGATCCAGCTGGGTATCAGTTCCAGATCTTCATAGACCCGTTCCTTGGATTCTTTGGATAATAACTGTTTTATGCGGTCAAGTTGCTCGTCACTGACATGGCCCTGCCCGATAGTCTGGAGTGCGAATGTTATGAGCATGACCAGTTCTGACTTGAAGTTGAGCCGTTTGGGAACAACATGCTTGAACAGGATACCTTTCCCATTATATACTTTTATCCTGCGCGGTGTGCCGTCTGTGTAATAGACTGCATTCATGGGAACTTGGGTTGACAGGCCGAGTTTATTCAATGCGGCATCGCCGGTCGGCACTATACGACACTTGTCTCTTTGCGCAATAGCCTGGGCAACTTCATCGACGCTGGGATATAGGATGCCGAAGCCGAACTCGGTATCAACCTTCGGCTTGCAGTAAATGCCTCTTGCAATCCTGATAATCTTCCCGGACAATGCGATGCGCTCCAAGGCCTTGTTGATGGCTTTGCGCTCTCCGGCACTGGCAAAATCACTTGCAAACAGTATTGCACCGTGCTTCTTTCTATTTATGGTAGAAAGTATTTTATTTTCAATGCTTTGTGATGCCATAATTTGTATTATTTTGTCGCCAAAAAACTTTTTATTGGCGATACATCCGATGCAAAGATACAATAATTTGATAGGCTGTCATATAGAATCAAGGAAAATTTCCTTTTCTCTCGGATTCTCGTTACATTTGACTTCGTCATTTATACTGTTGCGCCTTGGCAGTGCAAATTGAACAAGTTCATTTGCATTGCTCTCGGCTTCCACGTATATTTGCAGAATAATCAATAGGAGGAGAAAAGATGAGAGCATCAGCGTCAATGGAGAGCCTGTGGCGGTATATCGACTCGCTCTCACTGAGTAAGCGCAACCGTGAGTGGCTGGCAGGCAAGCTGTTGGAGGACTCACAGGGTATGCTGGAGGAGCCGCAGGAGGAGTATATCAGCAAGGAGGAAGTTCTTGAGAAGATTGATTCGGGGCTGAAGGATGTGAAGGCTGGCAATACAATGTCAGCCAGAGAGTTGTTGGAGGAACTTCGTCATGAATTATAGGATAGAGGTATCAGCTACGTTCAAGAAAGATATCAAGCATCTTGGTAAACGCTATCCGTCAATTGTTGACGATTATGCGCATTTGCTTGAGGAGTTGGAAGCCAATCCAAATCTCAGAACGGATCTCGGGCGCCGCTTAGATGATGTGGGCGCATAAGTACGGTCTTATTTCACCATTCACTCATTTTGTACAAGCGTATGCAATAATACAGGCGTTCCATTTTGCGGATGTATATCTCCTTGGTTCCAAATCGTACAGAAAATGCCCGTCATATTGAGGTGAGCATGCGGTCTCATTCACCAATGTATCTAGGGACTGTCGTTTAATGTTTTCAATTTGAGCGGAGCTGCGACTTGTCCCATCAGTTTTCTGCTTCAAACTCCTCAAATTTTGGATTCTGTGTCTTATTCCGTCCTTTCAAGCCGGATTTTTCTGTTCTT
>DVHR01000018.1 GCA_018711925.1 Candidatus Coprenecus pullicola | reverse complement strand
AACGAGAAAGAGTACCTCCAGGCTGTCCGCGAGGTGCTTGAGTCCATCGAAGAGGTTTACAACCAGCATCCCGAGTTCGAGAAGGCCAAGATCGTAGAGAGAATCGTAGAGCCTGACCGTATCTTCACATTCAGGGTTACCTGGGTTGACGACAAGGGTGAGGTTCAGACCAACCTCGGTTACAGGGTTCAGTTCAACTCAGCCATCGGCCCCTACAAGGGAGGTCTCCGCTTCCACAAGGCAGTTACTCCTTCCATGCTGAAGTTCCTCGGTTTCGAGCAGACATTCAAGAACGCTCTGACAACTCTGCCTATGGGCGGTGCTAAGGGTGGTTCTGATTTCGACCCCGTCGGCAAGTCTGACGCTGAGATTATGAGATTCTGCCAGGCCTTCATGTATGAGCTCTGGAGATGCATCGGCCCTGATACCGATATCCCTGCAGGTGACGTAGGTGTCGGCGGACGTGAGATCGGCTATCTCTATGGTATGTACAAGAAGCTGGCCCGCGAATACAACACAGGCGTGCTCACCGGCAAGGGCGGTACATGGGGTGGTTCTATCCTCCGTCCTGAGGCTACCGGTTTCGGTGCTCTCTATTTCACACAGCACCTTCTGCATCACGCCGGCAAGGACATCAAGGACAAGACAGTCGCTCTCTCCGGCTTCGGTAACGTAGCATGGGGTGCCGCTACAAAGGCCAAGGAGCTCGGCGCAAAGGTTATCGCCATCTCCGGTCCTGATGGAGTATGCGAGATTCCCGGAGGTATCACCGAAGAGATGATCGACTACATGCTCGTTATGCGTGCTTCCAACAGGAACAAAGTTCAGGATATGGCTGATAAGTTCCCTGGTGCCGCTAAATTTACAGCCGGCAAGAAAGCATGGAGCGTTAAGTGCGACATCGCTCTGCCTTGCGCATTCCAGAATGAGCTTAACGGTGACGATGCCAAAGAGCTGATCAAGAACGGTACATGGTGCTGCTGCGAGGTGTCCAACATGGGTTGCACCCCTGAGGCCATCCACGAGTTCCAGAGCAACGGTATCCTCTTCGCTCCCGGTAAGGCTGTCAATGCCGGCGGTGTAGCAACTTCAGGTCTCGAGATGACCCAGAACGCTACTCACATCAGCTGGTCAGCCAAGGAAGTTGACGATAAGCTGCACTACATCATGCAGAGCATCCACGAGGCTTGCGTTAAGTTCGGCACACAGCCCGACGGTCATGTTGACTACGTGAAGGGCGCCAACATCGCCGGCTTCATGAAGGTGGCTCAGGCTATGCTCGAGCAGGGTATCATCTAATTTCGGCATCTAAGGAGAAACGTTGATAATTACGGTATTCTCCTCACAGTAAACGAGACCGTATCCGATTGCCGGATGCGGTCTTTTTTGTTTTGCGGGGTGCGGCGCAGTAGGTAGATGTGTTTGAGCTTTGCGCATTCGGCCTGCCTGAGTAGTACTCAGCGGCTCTCAACATGAGCCATAAGGCATCAGCATTTGTCATAACCAACTGTCAATCAGTGATTATCAAATATGACGGTTGCTGTATCGTCTGTTTTTTCAGGCCATAGGGCATCTGCTCCAGAAGGATGTGCTTGAGAATCAGAATCTTGGCGAACCGGGTGGTGCTTCATGGGTCACTCTCACCGCTGTACGGAAGCTCGTCTCCCACCGTCAACGCGTGGCGGCCGCAGCAGCGTGGAACCTCAAGAAACTGATGAGGGAACTCACCGACAAGCACCGCAAGGCTTTATTGTTCCTGCCGGAACTATTTCGGTTCACTCTCCAATGTGCATGATTGACAGACGTTCTATTTTTTGATGCGGTTGCCCTGTTTATATACGAAGCGGTATTCGCGCTATGAGTTTTTTTCGTATGTTTGTATTCTGTTATTAATCTTTGATGAGATGGCTATTATAAGACCTCTGAATGGAATTGTGCCGAAGATTGGCAAGAACTGCTTTATCGCTGAGAATGCGGCGATTATCGGAGATGTGGAGATTGGGGATGACTGCAGCATATGGTACGGTGCCGTGCTGCGGGGAGATGTGAACCCGATAAGGCTAGGGAGCAGGGTCAATATCCAGGACGGGGCTGTGCTGCATACCTTATATAGAAAGTCCGTGGTGGAGATAGGTGACGATGTGTCGGTGGGACACAATGCGGTGATTCACGGAGCGAAGGTCGGCAATGACGTGCTGGTGGGCATGGGGGCTGTGCTGCTTGACGGCGTGGAGGTTGCCGACGGTTCCATAATTGCCGCAGGAGCGGTCGTACTCAGCAATTCAAAGCTTGAGCCGGGAGTCTATGCCGGAGTGCCTGCCAAGAAGGTGAAGGACGGGACTGAGGCCGTCAGGGACTCTGCACACAGGAATGCGCAGGGCTATATGATGTACAAGGAATGGTTTATGGATGAAAACAATAAATAATCGATAAATACTTACAAGCATGAGAAAATTGTTATTTTTGGCGGCAGCCCTTGTCTCTCTGGCTGCCTGCGACAGCGGAAACAAGTATACCGTAAAAGGTACTATCACCGGAGACAATGAGGCTTTGGTCAATGGCAAGGCATATCTGTTCAATCAGGACAGGGAGGCCCCTTTCAGGGACACCGTGGACGTGGTGAACGGAAAGTTTGAGTTCAAGGGTACGGTAACTACTCCCGGCTCTTATATCATAACAGTGGAAGGTATTCCCGGAATGCTGTCCATATTCCTTGAGAATGATATGTTTACTATCAATGCCAGCGATACCGCGTTTTCCGAGGCCACAGTGACCGGCGGTCGGACGCAGACCATGATGAACAGATACAGTTCGGGTGCGGATGAGTTGGCGCACGAGTACGATATTATGAGTGCTGTGGATGTGCTGCGCAGCCAGGATGCCACCGAGGCGGAGAGAGATGAGGCGATGGAGACATATCAGGAGTATCAGGAAGCCGTAGAGAATCTGAAGAATGCGCTTGTGGCTGAGGACCCGGTGTCCAATTTTGCATTGTATATCCTTTCACAGGAGTATATGTATATCGATGCGGACTCTCTTGACATCTTGCTTGGTGCATATAAGGAGAACCCTGATTTTGCGGGCAATAAGTATGTCGCGGAAATCGATGAGTACCTGCAGAAGGAATTGAGTCTGTCCATAGGAAAGAAGGCTCCTGATTTTACCCTGGATAACCCGGACGGAGAGCCTGTGACATTCTCAGAGTTCTATAAGGGCAACAAGGTGACCATGCTGGATTTCTGGGCAAGCTGGTGCGGTCCGTGCCGTAATTTCAATCCTACTCTTGTGGAGATATATAATAAGTACCATAAGATGGGTTTTGACATTATCGCAGTTTCTCTGGACAGAGACAAGGATTCCTGGCTCGAGGGCATTAAGGAGGACGGTCTGAAGTGGACTCAGGTGTCTGACCTGAAGTTCTGGCAGAGCGAGGTAGGGCGGCTCTACAATGTGTCATTTATCCCTCAGAACGTATTTGTGGATGCCGAAGGCAATATCATAGGCCGAAAGGTAGCCGAGGAGGACATAGAGACCCTGCTGGATGAGTATCTGAGATAACCTGCGATGATTGGAGTCTACGATTCGGGAATAGGGGGGCTGTCGGTATGGAAAGAGCTCAATGCCCTTATGCCTGAGAGAGACTATGTCTATGTCGCGGATTCCGCTCATTGTCCCTATGGAGAGAAATCTTCGGATTACATAATCGAACGGGCGGACCGAATCGTAAGATTTATGCTTTCCCGAGGAGTAAAGGCGGTGGTTGTGGCCTGCAATACGGCTACAGCCGCCGCCATCTCGTATCTGAGGCGGAATTTTGATATTCCTTTTGTGGGGATGGAGCCTGCGGTCAAGCCTGCCGCTCTGGCCTCCAGCGCCGGAGTTGTAGGAGTTTTGGCAACGGCCAATACTTTCAGGGGCACTCTCTACAGAGATACTGTCATGAAATATGCCTCAGATGTCAGGATTGTGGAGAAGGTGGGCCGTGGCCTTGTGGAGGCCGTTGAGAGAGGAGATGTGCCGTATGGGCTTATCCGGGAGTATGTGGACGGTATGAAAGAGGAAGGTGCCGACGTGATAGTCCTGGGTTGCACTCATTTCCCGTTCCTGGAGAAGCAGATAGCGGCAGCGGCCGGTCCGTCAGTCCGTATCATCAATCCGGCTCCTGCAGTGGCCGCGCAGACGCAGAGAGTAGTGGACAGGATTCAGGACAGCCGCTCGGGCTCACGGTTAAGGGAGTTTTATTCTACCGGGGACACGCAGGTGCTGCGCAGGACGGCGAAGGCTATTGATCCTACTCTAAGAGACAGCGATTTTCATCAAATAAACATATAAATTAACCGATTTCTTAATTCTAATTTCAACTATGTCTGTAGATTTACTATTCTGGCTGGTGCCGGTTTCCTCCCTTATCGCATTGGGATTTGCATTCTTTTTCTACAAGAGGATGCTCAGAGAGGATGAGGGCACTCCTACGATGAGAGAGATAGCCGCGTATGTGCGTAAGGGTGCGATGGCCTATCTCAAGCAGCAGTACAAGGTCGTGACTATTGTGTTCATCATCCTTGCAGTATTTTTTGCTATTTTGGCCTATGGCTTTGATGTACAGAACCACTGGGTTCCGTTCGCTTTCCTGACCGGAGGCTTTTTCTCCGGACTGGCCGGGTTCATAGGTATGAAGACTGCCACATACGCTTCGGGCAGGACTGCCAATGCCGCCCGCCGTTCATTGAACTCAGGCCTCAAACTGGCTTTCCGTTCAGGAGCGGTTATGGGACTTACCGTAGTCGGTCTAGGGCTTCTTGATATATCGCTCTGGTATATTATTCTGGACCATTTTATCGGAGCTGAGGGGCCTCAGAAGCTGATAGTCGTGACCACTACGATGCTGACTTTCGGAATGGGCGCATCGACTCAGGCTCTGTTTGCCCGCGTAGGCGGAGGTATCTACACCAAGGCCGCCGATGTCGGTGCCGACCTGGTGGGAAAGGTAGAGGCCGGAATACCCGAGGATGACCCGCGCAACCCAGCCACCATAGCGGATAATGTAGGTGACAACGTAGGGGACGTGGCAGGTATGGGAGCGGACCTGTACGAGTCCTACTGCGGCTCCATACTGGCTACTGCCGCTCTCGGAGCTTCCGCATTCTATTCCTATTCTGACTCGTCCGTGCAGCTCAAGGCTGTCTTTGCGCCGATGCTGATAGCGGCTGTCGGCATCATTCTCTCCATTATAGGTATTTACCTGGTGAAGACTAAGGAGGGAGCCGGGATGAAGCAGCTGCTTCGCTCGCTGAGTCTGGGCACCAACGTGTCTTCCGTGCTGATAGCCGCTGCGACATTCGGCATACTGTATATATTGGGTATACCGAACTGGGCATGGATAGCCTGCTCTGTGATTGTAGGCCTTGTGGC
Source organism: Candidatus Coprenecus pullicola (assembly GCA_018711925.1). Taxonomy (GTDB): domain Bacteria; phylum Bacteroidota; class Bacteroidia; order Bacteroidales; family UBA932; genus Coprenecus; species Coprenecus pullicola. The sequence goes on along the minus strand of DVHR01000018.1, from coordinate 7,335 downwards.
CGGTATCATAATAGGGCAGTCGACAGAATATTATACCTCTCATTCGTATAAGCCGACCAAGAGGCTGGCGGAGAGCTCGTCCACAGGTCCGGCGACCGTGATTATATCCGGTGTGGGACTGGGTATGATATCCACGGCCATACCGGTGATTACCATCGTGGCGGCAATCATACTGGCCTATCTCTGCGCCATAGGCTTTGACGTGGCCAATATGCTGACTGCCCAGAACCTGAGTCTCGGACTTTACGGCATAGGTATCGCGGCCGTAGGTATGCTGTCCACCCTGGGCATCACCCTGGCGACTGACGCATACGGCCCTATAGCCGACAACGCCGGCGGCAATGCCCAGATGAGCAATCTGGAGCCTCAGGTACGCGAGCGTACCGACATCCTCGACGCTCTCGGCAATACCACTGCCGCTACCGGCAAGGGATTTGCCATAGGCTCGGCGGCTCTTACGGCATTGGCTCTCCTGGCCTCATATCTGGAGGAGATAAAGATAGGGCTGCAGAGGATAGGGGAGACTACGATTGACGTGGCCGGGCGGACAGTGGAGGTAGCGTCCGCGACTATCCCCGACTTCATGGAGTATTTCAAGATTAATCTGATGAATCCTTCCGTGCTGGCCGGAGTCTTTATCGGTGCGATGATGTCTTTCCTTTTCTGCGGTCTGACCATGAATGCCGTAGGACGCGCGGCGCAGAAGATGGTGGCGGAGGTGCGCCGTCAGTTCCGTGAGATAAAAGGCATACTTACCGGTCAGGCGACGCCTGATTATGCCCGTTGCGTAGCCATATCCACCAAGGGCGCTCAGCACGAGATGCTGTTTCCTTCTCTGCTGGCCATTATAGTGCCGATACTCATAGGCCTGTTCTTCGGTGTGGCCGGCACGGTCGGCCTGCTGGTCGGCTCTCTCGGCTCCGGTTTCGTGCTTGCCATCTTCATGGCCAATTCCGGAGGCGCATGGGACAATGCAAAGAAATATGTCGAGGAGGGCAATCTGGGCGGCAAGGGCTCCGAGGCCCACAAGGCCACAGTGGTAGGAGATACTGTAGGAGACCCCTTCAAGGACACTTCCGGTCCTTCTCTCAATATCCTCATCAAGCTCATGAGCATGGTGTCCATAGTGACGGCAGGCCTCAATGTGGTCTTCAGCATCCTGTAACATGTTACAGATATCTGAAAGATTTATGGAAAAGTTTTACAATCCTATTGCTTTTTTAAAAAAAATAGTACACTTTTGCAGTTTAGATAATTGACATTTGGAATGCTTGTAGGCATACTTGACATAGAAACTAAGCTGACAACAATACATGTTCCCCTGATTGTAGGAGGTTCCGGTGCTCTGCACGGGGACTTTCCGGTAGTAATAATGTAACATAAATTAAACCAATTAAAATTAACTAGATTAAGTAACAATTAACTATTATTAACTTTAAAAAATTATCTACATGAAAAAGATCAGACTATTTTTAACAGGTCTGTTACTGATGATGGGTACTGCGGCGTTCGCGCAGGACATCACGGTGACGGGTACTGTTACTGATGCTTCGACTGGAGAGGGCATATACGGTGTCACCGTGCTGCTTCAAGGTGACAACACCAAATATGCATCTACAGATGACATGGGTGCCTATTCCATTACAGTTCCCGCTGACGGAGTACTGGAGGTACGTTTTATGGGTTACGCCACCCAGGAGATACCCGTTAACGGCAGAAGCATCATCGATGTTGAAATGGAAATCGAGTCGGAGATGCTCGAAGACGTCGTGGTCGTCGGCTATGGTTCCGCCAGGAAGATCTCCTCAGTGGTGGGTTCCGCATCGACCGTGAACAAGAAGGCGATCGCCAACAGGCCGGCTGCGAATGCAGGAGACGCCCTTCAGGGTCAGGTGTCCGGACTTCAGGTGTTCACCTCATCCGGTGAGCCTTCGGAGAATGTATCCATGCGTCTGCGTGGTGTGAACTCCATCAATGCCGGTACAGAGCCTCTGATTGTGTTGGACGGTGCCCCGGTGTCCTCTTCGGTATTCAACGCTCTTAACAGCAACGATATCGAGAGTGTTGTAGTCATGAAGGACGCCTCATCGACAGCCATCTACGGTTCCCGTGCCGCCAACGGTGTCATCTATATCACCACGAAGAAAGGAACGCAAAGTGACAAGCCCGTTGTAAGCCTAAGAGGACAGTACGGATTCTCCACGCTTATGGAACATAAAGTAGACCTCATGGACTCCAACGAGTGGTTCACATTCCAGAAGATGATGGAGCCCGGATTCACCCTTACACCCGAGATGGAACTTGCCCAGAAACTTGGAATCAACACTAACTGGAGAGATTATTTCTTCAAGGAAATAGCTCCCGTATGGAGTGCGGACCTGTCGGTATCCGGTGCTTCTGAGAAGACCGACTATTACATCTCTTTAGGTGTATTTGATCAGGACGGCACCCTGCCTTACTCAAGCCTGTCTCGCTACACCTTCCGTTCCAATGTGAATACTCGTGCAACGGAATGGCTGAAGCTCGGAGCCAATATAGGATTCTCTTATCAGGATTACGTAACCAATGGCTTTGCCTCCATGAGTACTAACTATTTGTATAACCCTACACGTGCCTCCAATGAGTATCTGCCTTGGATAACGCCCTATGAAATCCGTGAGGATGAAAGCGGGAATTCTTATGTGGACTATAGTACAGAGAGAGATTACTTCTCTGAGATGCCGGCATATAATATCTATTATCTGATGGGACTCCAACCCACATCATATACTACGGCCCGTTTGAATGGAAGCACATATCTGGAGTTGACGCCGGTAAAAGGACTGACCATCAGGTCACAGCAGAACATAGAGGCCTTTGACTACCGCATGAAATACTTTGTAATGCCAGAGGAGCCGTTCGTGGATGACGGTTCACATGCCGAGAGCTTCCAGAGGTACTATCAGATGACTTTCACCAACACTGCTGAGTACCGCTTCAATGTAGCAGATAAAAATGAGTTCATTATCCTGGCTGGTCAGGAGGCCATATTGAACAAGAGCGACCAGTTCGGTGCGACCGCCGATGGTATTACAGACTGGAGGAACAATCTGCTATCCCAGGGAGACCCCACTCGTATCACGCTTTCCAACAGCATCTCCGAAGCTACGTTCAACTCCTATTTCGCCCGCCTGTCATATAACTTTGACAACAAGTACTACATCGATGCGTCATGGCGTATTGACGGTTCGTCCCGCTTCGGAACAGATAACCGCTACGCCAACTTTTATTCCGTAGGGGCGATGTGGGACATCAAGCGTGAGGAGTGGATGCAGGGAGTATCTTGGATCAACGACCTACGTCTGAAGGCCAGCTACGGTACCACCGGTAACGCCAGTATCGGAAATTATGAGTGGATTGGAACAATTAGTCAGTATGGTCTGTACAACGGGTCTATGGCGTGGGGAATCGGCAATCCTGAGAATCCCAACCTGACATGGGAAACCGTCGAGACTCTCAACGTAGGAGCCAGTGCGCGCCTGTGGAATTTCCTTGACGTAAATGTCGAGTTCTACAACAAGATGACCCATGACCTGTTGATGGCTATTCCATATTCCATGACAACCGGTCATGCCTCCGGAGCAGGTAACGCCGGTAGCATGCTGAACCGCGGTATTGACGTAGACCTGAGTTTCGATATCGTTCAGACGAGGGACATTTACTTTAATGTGAAAGCCAACTTCAACTACAACTATAACGAGATAACCGAACTCTTCGGAGGACGCAGCGAATTCACAGTCCCCAACACAGGTGTGTCCTACCAGACTGGTTATCCTTACGGTGAGTTCTACATGCCACGTACGGCAGGTGTCGATCCCCGTGACGGTATGCAGTTGTGGTATGACCTGGACGGCAATATCACCAAGAATTTCTCTGACAGCTATGCCGTGATGACAGGCAAGCAGATGTTCGCTCCCTGGTCTGGCGGTATCCAGCTGAATTTCCAGTACAAGGGTCTGTATGTAGGAGCAGACTTCTCATGGGTGGCTGACAAGTGGATGATCAACAATGACCGCATCTTCCTGGTCAACCCTACATTCCTCACATCAGGCAACGGTGCCAGGGAAATGCTTAGTATGTGGATGGAGCCTGGAGACCATACGCATATTCCTTCCAAGGATTCTCCTTTTGTAGAGTCAGTAACCGACTACTATCTGGAGGATGCTTCCTTCCTGCGTTTGAAGAACCTGCAGATTTCGTATGAATTCCCAAAGAAGTGGATGGAGCGTACTGGTTTTATAGCAGGATTCAGAGTTTATGCCATCGCGCGTAACCTATTCACCATAACCAAATACTCAGGATATGATCCCGAAGTGGACGGTAATCTTCAGTTGGGTGTCTACCCCAACTCCAGACAGTTCACCATTGGTGCAGAGTTTACATTCTAACTAAAAACAACGAGATGAAAAAGATACTTATAATATCAAGTGTTTTCGCAGCACTTGTCAGTGCTGTAAGCTGCAACATGGAGCTCCGCCCTGCCGGTACTGTTGAGCCTGGAAATGCTCTCCAGACCATAGATGACGCAGAGAAACTCCGTGACGGGCTCTACGTAGCCTTCAGAACCAGAGTGGGTGGCACATATGCATCTCTTGACGAGATCAGGAGTGACCTATTCCATGCCTCTATTGAGTTCGGTAATGTCGGGGGAAACTTATACAATTGGTCTATGACTGCGGCAAACAGTGATGTCGAGGCCCTCTGGTCAGCCTCATACAATACTGTAGCTAATGCAAACTACTTTCTGGAAAAAGCTAATGCTGTCAACACCTCCGAATGGAGCGATGAGGAGAGGGCCAACCTTGAAGTATGGAAAGGAGAGGCTTACTTTCTCCGTGCATACTATCATCTTGAGCTCGCAGAGATGTTCTGTATGAACTATGTCGGTCATGAACAGAGTTATGGCATCCCATACATCACTTCGTACATTCCGACTTCAGACCAAAGCAGGTATCCTAGCCGAGGTACTCTTGAGCACACCTTCGAGATGTTAGTTACCGACTTGGATAGTGCCCAGAGCCTTATAACCACGCCTGGTGTAAGAGGAAGTGAACGTATTACCCGCGATGCCGTCACTGCGCTTCAGGCAAGAGTCGCCCTTGAAATGGGAGACTATGATCTGGCTGTAGAGAAGGCCAGCGAGCTGATTGAAAGCGGAACATATCCTCTTGTCACATCAGAGAGTGCATTCAATAATATGTGGATCAACGATTCAGGTGACGAATGCATACTGCAGCTGTTTGCCAGCAGTCCAACTGAGCTCGGCAACTCAAATGACTACGGCTATATAGGATTCGATGCAATTAAGAATATATACCAGCCCATCTATTATCCTGAGCAGTGGGTTGTGGACCTGCTAGAACAGATTCCCGGAGACTGGCGTATGAATAATCATCTGAGGTGGACTAATGTAACGGTCAAAAATGTCGGAACACGTGATATGTACATATTCTACAAGTTCCAGGGTAACCCTGCCCTGAGGTCGACCGAGACATCATGGAATTACCAGAACAAGCCTAAGGTATTCCGTATTGCAGAGATGTACCTGATACGTGCCGAAGCACTCGCAAGAGGCGGAGCTCCACAGGCGGGAATAAGTGATCCATGGTCAGATATTCATACGTTGAGAACTGCAAGGACCACCAATTATCAGCCGGACCAGTTCGGAGAATTCATTGAGGATGCGATTCTCAATGAGCGCGTCCGCGAGTTGATCGGGGAGGGCTTCCGTATCCAGGACCTGAAACGCTACGGACGTGGTTTCACCAGGACTGAGGCACAAGTCCGCGAGACGATTTACCAGCCTGATACTTATACTGACTATGAGATAATGGCTAACAATCCCAGGTTTATTTTCCCAATTCCACAGGCCGAGATAGATGCCAATTCCAACATCTCAGGAGAACAGAATCCTGGATACTAACAACTAATTGTAGAAAAATGAGAACTTTAAAGATATTTTTTATAGCAGTCGCAGCTGCAATGCTGCTTACGTCCTGCTACAAGAGACAGTTCGAACCAACGTTCGGAAACACTACGGTCGAGTTCGTAAGTCCCAATCAGGAGATATTTTTCTCCGGTGAATATATCAATATTCCTATCCGCATGACCGAGCAGGCATCCACAGGTGCTCAGGCCGTGGTGGAGTTCACAGGCGGTTCTGTGACCATGCGTGACGGTTCAACTCATGAAGCTGTCGAGTTCACAAACGACCAGGCCGGGTATGAGAACGGCGGTGACTTCATTATCACCTCCAACACAATAAACATAGGTGCGTATGATGAGGAAGTTGACGGTGAGGGGCTTCCCACCAACAACTTGGAGATAAGAGTTCCTGACTACAGGAATATGCAGACTCTCACCCTCAATTTTGAGATTGTGAGCGGCAATGCTTCAGGCAATACTACCACTACACTTGTGGTGTCACAGCCTACGGAGGTGATTATTGACGGTACTTGGACTATCGCTGGTAATGCGTTTACTATCAGCCAGACTGATAATGGATATGAGTTTACGTATAACTTCCAGGGTGTGCCTTTGACTTTTGGAGCGGAACGCGACGGTAACAATCTTACCATTGATACGGATGGTCCGAGATTGGAGGACTTGGTAATTGAACAGGGCGGTCCGGCATACGATGTGGATATAATATGCTGGGTATTCGATGGTCAAGGCATCGATCCGTCCAATGTAGTGCTGACATTTACTGATGCGGAGAATCTGACAGTCACCAACGGTATGTTTATGGGATTCGCAGATCCAAGGGAAGACCCGAGCACAGGACGGTACCTTGGACTTATAGATCCGATTGCAGCAGGAACACCCGGTACAAAATAGGGTATCCTTATATTGTAAAAATTATGGGGCCGTCAGCAGTGCTGGCGACCCCATTTTTATAAACGCTGTTAAATGATTATCGGTCTCGTATGCGGCCCTCCCTCTTGTAGTCACTTCCATCATTCTGAAGCAGATTGCTCCGGTACCCTCTTTTTTTATGCCGTAGTTTGTTCGTTTTTTCAAAAAAATCTGTATTTTTGAGGGAAAGACACTATCACTCTATTTATTTATGAAAAGGTTTTTGCTACTAATGTTATTTGCGGTATCAGCTGTATCGCTTTCAGCTCAAGTAAAGAGCGGGGTAATATCTGCTTCAGCAAGGGAGAATATTGCCAACAAGTTGCCAAAGGACGTGGCTTATATATTCCCGGACTTTTCGGACGCCACCTTGAACTACAAGGACGGCAGATTCTCCAATGGTCGGCTCAATATACGTCTTTTGGACAATTTTATCCTGTA
>DVHR01000017.1 GCA_018711925.1 Candidatus Coprenecus pullicola | reverse complement strand
TGGTAAGAACTGTGAGTTTTTTTAAAATATTTTTGTTCATGATTAGTGAAAGTTTAGTAAACCATAATTAAGAGTGCGAAGATAGGTAAAAATATGTATATATTTGCAGGATATGTGGAGCGAAAACTGTAAAAATAATCGTCGGTTTACAGGAAAGATAACGGCGGTGCTGCTTATGTTGCTGCTCATGTGGAACAATCTGCAGGCGCAGTATGATACAGACCACTTCTTTTTCAGGGGGCAGCTCGCTCTTAATGAAGGGCGTTATCTGGATGCATTGAACAGTTTCAGTATTATTATCCGGATTGATGACTCTCTTTACGAGGCTTATTTCTTCAGAGGCATAGCGAAATACAATCTTGGGGATTTCGGAGGTGCCGAATCGGATTTTGACAAGGCCATCGGGCTCAATCCTGTCTATACCCTGGCATACCATTACAGGGCGATAACGCTCAGCCGGATGGGAAAGTATGATCAGGCCCTGGATGATCTTAAGCGTGCTATAGAGTTGAGGCCCGGTTATTACGGACTGTATTTCAGCCGTGGCGTGACGTATTTCCTTTCCCAGCAGTTTGAGAAAGCCGTGGAGGATTTTGACCGATTCATCATGCGTGAGCCTAAGGATCCGGACGCCTATCTCAACCGGGGAGCCTCGTATCTGTTCCTGGGGGATACCATCAGGGCCCTCAAGGACTATGACCGGGCGATTACACTGGACAGTTTTGACCCGGAGGGCTATATCCGTCGCTCCAGGATATATTATTCCCAGCACAGGCTGGAGGATGCCCTTTCCGACCTGAACCGCGCGATAGACCTTGATACGGCCAATACTTTCGCCTATTTCAACAGGGCCCTTATACGTTACGAGATGAAGGACGTGCAGGGGACGCTGGCCGATCTTGACAAGGTGCTGTCCAGGGAGCCGGACAATTCGCTGACATTGTACAACAGGGCCTTGATACGGTCTCAGATAGGAGATTATGACAATGCCCTTAGCGATTATGACATGGTGCTGAACATCAATCCGGAGAATGTTCTGGCATACTACAACCGTTCTATTCTTTTTACAGAGATGGGACGCTATAAGGATGCGGTGGAGGATCTGACCAAGGCGATAGAGCTTTATCCCGATTTTGCCAACGCCTACATGAACCGCTCATATGTCAAGAACCGGATGGGACAGTATGCCTCCGCGGAGGAGGATTACCGGACAGCACAGAGCAAGATAGCGATGTACAAGAGTCTGACGGCAGACAGTGCCGGCCGGGCTGCCTTTGCGGATACGTCCCGAAAATATGACCGGCTAATAGCACTGGATTCGGATTTTGCCAGAAGTGATTTCAATGATGACCAGCTGCTTCAGAACCGAAACGTGAGCATCGATCTGAAGCCGATGTACCGTTTTGTCATCGCGTCTGACAAGTGTGTGGATGAGGACGGAATGCCCATTACGCTGACGAACCGCTATCAGGATGAAAAGGTGGATCAGTTTGTGGCTGAAATGCCTTTGGCCGTAGAGATATCATGTCGTCCTGCCGCTGCTGCCGCCGTGGACAACTCCCGTCTGCTGGAGGCCGTGGACAGGATGGCCGGGAATACGGAAGATGATTGCCTGCTCTTTGCCAAGGCGCTGATAGAGAGTGATAACAAGCAGTTCAATTCGGCCATGTCGTGCTACGATGAGGCGATAGACAAGCATCCTTCGGAAGTTTTCTATTATATCAACCGTGGGACTCTTCGTGCGGAGATGATAGACTTTATATCCTCGATAGAGAGCAATGTGCAGGTGCTCACCATAGACAATGCCGGTACGGCCAAGGCCAGGGTACGGGACGGATCGTCGGCGGCCGGTTACGATTATTCTGAGGCTATATTCGATATGCGCAAGGCGTCCATGCTGTACCCGGACTTTCCTTATACCTACTACAATCTGGGCAACCTGTACTGTCTCTCCGGCGATATGCCCGAGGCCATTACTCAGTATTCTAAGGCCATAGACCTTTATCCAAGGTTGGCTGAGGCCTATTACAACCGTGGTCTGGTGCTTATCTATGTCAAGGACCGTGAGAAAGGCTGCCTGGATATGAGCAAGGCCGGTGAGCTCGGTGTTGAGGATGCCTATAGCGTCATCAAGAAATACTGCGATACCGAGTGACAGTTTGTTGTGGCCCTGATATAAAGTGTTGATATTGCAAGAATTATTGACTCCGACTCCAACGGATGTGGGTATTTAATGTTGATAACCGTTGCCTGTGTGGAGGTCTTGCTGGCGGGCGGATGCTCGGATTGATATGACACAGAGATTGTCTGGCTGTGTGACAAGGCGGAAGGACAGTCCCCGGGTCTGTTTCCCGATGGCATTCGGTGCGCCTGTCTATGCCTCATAGGCAGTGAAAATTGAATAAGTTCATTTGCATTGCTCTCGGCTTATGACTATATTTGCAGCCTGAATTGAAGGAGAGATGCCGGAGTGGTCGAACGGGGCAGTCTCGAAAACTGTTGAACTCCTTGTGGGTTCCGGGGGTTCGAATCCCCCTCTCTCCGCAAAAGCCCGCCGCAGGCGTCAGGGGAAATGCGACCGCAGGGAGCAAATCCCCTGAGAGAGGGCTTCTGAATTAGAATAGTTACTGCATAGGGCAGGTGTGCCTGACGTCATCGGCAATCCGGGTGCAGAAAGTTAGAATGTCGTTCCAGACGGCTTTCTTGCCGTTTTCGTTGAGGATTTCGTGGCGCATGTTCGGGTAGAGCTGGGACTGTACGTTGCTGTAGCCGACACGGCGCATGGCCCTGACGGCGTGGTCGAATCTGCGTCGGTCTATCAAGCAGGGGTCTTCCTCGCCGGAGATGAAAAGGACAGGCATGTCCGGGTTGTGCAGTTGCCATCCCGAGGCGCTGTAGGCATCCTGCATCAGTGAGAACAGGTTGATGAAGCCGTCGGCGGTGAACTGAAAATTGCACAGCGGGTCTTTGTCGTAGTTCATGACGATTTCAGGGTCGGAACAGACCCAGGCGTTGGGTGAGCCTTCATGGCGGAAACGCCGGTTGAATGAGCCGAATGCAATATGCTTGATGAGCCGGGGCCGGCATTTCTTCCCGGCAAGGAGGGCGTAAAGCCGCGCAATCAGCCTGCCGACCGGAGCTCCGCTGTTGCGGCTCGGACTGCCGCAGACGATGAGACCTGAGAGCATGTCGTCGTAACGCTTTGCGAAAGAGCGCACCGCCATTGAACCCATGCTGTGGCCTATGAGTATGAGCGGCAGGTCTGGATGCTCCATCCTTACTCGTTCTGTCACGGCCTTGATGTCATCAATCATGGCAGTGTAGCCTCCCTCGTAGAAGTATCCGAGGTCTTCGGCTGACCGTACCGATTCCCCGTGTCCCCGGTGGTCGTGGATGATACTTATGAACCCGTTGGCTGCCAGAAACTCCATGAACGGTTCGTACCTTTCCTTGTGTTCGCACATGCCGTGTACCAGTTGCACAATTCCTTTGGGTGCGGTAAAAGGTTCGCATATTATGATGCTGATCGCCAGTCCATCCGACGGAGATGCAATCTTTTCTCTCTTAAAAGTGGCTTGTTTGGTATATGTCATGATTCTCAGGCATCACCAAAAGTGTGCCAGCGGGCGGAGAAGTCTCCATAATACCAATAAATGGGGATATTCCGACATATTTAAGGAAAAAGTGTATATTTACAGAAAAATTATTGATATGGGGGATTTAAATCTACAGGCCCAGACTTATTTCCCGGCCGGATCACTGGGACAATGAAAGCTTATACGTATTTTGGAAACGGCAGGTCCGCTCTGGTGGACAAACCGGCGCCGCAGCTGCAGGGGCCGCGTGACGCCCTGGTGCGGGTGACTCTCGGGAGCATCTGTACAAGTGACCTGCATATCCTGCACGGGAGCGTGCCCAGGGCCGTGCCCGGCATCACCCTCGGACACGAGATGGTCGGGGTAGTGGAGGCCGTAGGCTCCGCAGTGGGTTCTGTGCGGCCTGGCGACCGGGTGGCGGTCAACGTCGAGACATTCTGCGGAGAATGTTTCTTCTGCCGCCACGGGTATGTGAACAACTGCAGCGACCCGCTCGGAGGCTGGGCCCTCGGCTGCCGTATAGACGGAGGTCAGGCCGAGTATGTCAGGGTGCCTTATGCGGATCAGGGACTGACCCGTATCCCGGACGGGGTGAGCGACTCTCAGGCGCTTTTCACCGGCGACCTACTTGCCACCGGATTCTGGGCGGCTCGCATTGCGGAAATAACCCCCGGCGAGGACACCGTCCTGATCATCGGGGCCGGTCCTACCGGTATCTGCACCCTGCTCTGCGCGATGCTGCGCAGACCCCGCCGCATCATCGTGTGCGAGAAATCCCCCGAGCGCAGGCATTTTGTCCTGGAGCATTATCCCGAAGTGACGATAACGGATCCGGAGCATTGCCTGCAGACGGTCCGGAGTCTGAGCACCCATGGAGGAGCCGATGCCGTCCTGGAAGTGGCCGGTACGGAGGAAACCTTCCGAATGGCCTGGGAGTGTGCCCGTCCCAATGCCGTGGTTACCATTGTCGCCATGTATGACCGTCCCCAAGTCCTTCCACTGCCCGACATGTACGGCAAGAACCTGATATTCAAGACAGGCGGGGTGGACGGCTGCGACTGCCCCGAGATACTCCGTCTCATAGCCGATGGCCGTATCGACGCCACGCCCCTTATCACCCACCGTTTCCCGCTCAGCCGCATAGAGGAGGCCTACAGCCTGTTCTCCTCGCATTCGGACGGGGTCATCAAGGTTGCAGTCGAGCCGTAGCTTATTGTGGTACAGTTGTTTTCAATGTGCCTTGAGAAAGGCGTCTATGGCTGTGAAGTAATCTTCGGTATGGGTGAATGCGGCCTGCAGGTGCCGGCAGTCGAATTCCTTGAGGGTGACACGGGTGTCGGCGGTCAGGGGCAGACGCAGTGGGCTGACTGTATCTTCGGTGGCGTGTATCAGCAGCATGGGCAGGGAGATATCCTTGGAATTGAAGCCGGGAGAAAGCAGCTGCGGTGCGGAGGGGAGGCGTACTGACTTGCCGCTGTCCTCGTTCAGGACTCTTACTGTCTCGGACGGGTCTGTTGCGGACAGTGGCGACATGACCGAGCACCGCTCCGAAGTCCAGCTCATATAGTGTTGCGCACATACAACACATTTTGCTAAAATATGTTGCGCGCATGCAACATATTTCGTACATTTGTACCTGTTACCTTTAAGAAAAATATGGAAACGCTGTTTAAACGTCACGATCAGTATCTTATGCTTACACCTATGTCTATAGTCAGAGATGTGATTTCTGATATTAACTGGGATTCACATCTGATAGCCATAGTTGGGGCCAGGGGGGTAGGTAAATCCACACTCATCCGGCAATACATCAAGAAAAATTATCCTGCATATGACAGAAGTGTGCTTTATTGTTCACTTGATGCCGTATATTTTACGACGCACAGGATATCTGACCTTGTACAGGAATTTGTGATGAACGGTGGTAAGAGGTTGGTGCTGGATGAAGTACATAAGTACAAGGACTGGAGTAAAGAGGTAAAGGAAATATATGATTTATATCCTGAACTGAAAGTTGTCATCAGCGGTTCCTCTCTTTTGGAGATACTGAATGCTGATGCGGATTTGTCCAGACGTTGTGTCAGGTATATGATGCATGGCTTGTCTTTCAGGGAATTTCTAGCATTTTATAAAGGATTGGATATTCCGAAATATACGCTTGAGGAGGTGATTCATAATCCCGGACCGCTGTGCAGTATGGTAAATGCAGTTTGCCGGCCTGTGCAGTGCTTCAAGGAATATCTGCTTCATGGATATTACCCGTTCTATATGGAAAGCGAAGCGGATTATTATACGAAGATAGAGCAGATTGTAAATTTTGTAATAGAGGTGGAACTCCCGCAGTTGCGGAAAGTGGATGTGTCCAACATACGGAAACTGAAGGCTCTCGTAAGCATTATTTCCAGTGAGGTTCCTTATGAGCTTGATGCCAGCAAGATATCCAGAATGGTCGGGATTGGCAGGGATACAGTGGTAGAGTATCTTGTTCATTTGTCTGATGCCGGTATATTCAATCTGCTGTATTGTGATGTGAGGAATATAGGAAAATTGAGCCGTCCCGACAAAGTGTATCTGGAGAACACCAATCTGCTGTACGCACTTTCATATTCTGATGTGAATATTGGAACTCTAAGAGAAACGTTCGCGGTAAGCCAGTTGTGTATAGGTCATACCGTTGAATACAGTAAAAAGCATGGGGATTTCTGTATCAATGGAAAACAAGTCTTCGAAGTAGGCGGTAAAGACAAAAATTTTACTCAGATAGCAGGTGTACAGGACTCGTATGTGCTTGCGGATGACATAGAGACACCGTTGGGCCGCAAGCTGCCGTTATGGGTTGTGGGATTTCTGTATTGATGTACGGGAGGCGTGCGCGCTGGTCGTGAGGCAGCACAGTATGCAGTACCAGGTGTGAAACGAGCTTGCTGAGTGCTGTTTTCATCGTTTGATTTTAGTCGCCTGTCAGTGACTGTACTGTGAGTGGAATAAGATTGTTGACCATGTGTATCGCGATTGCGGCGAATATGCCGTGATGGAGTCGTGCGTAACCTAATACCAGTGCTCCT
>DVHR01000016.1 GCA_018711925.1 Candidatus Coprenecus pullicola | reverse complement strand
TTTATTCATGTGCCATTCTACGATAGTCTGGCAAAGATAAATTCAAATCGGCGCGCTCGTCCCATCCTTGTAATTACCTATACTTCAATATTTTCAAAGAACTTTTGCGATTTTTTACCGGACACTAATGTTGATATTTGATAAAATAGACTTATGATGAAAAAACTGTTTTCGAATATGTGGCCGGCTGATGGTGCCGGTCTTGTACGGATTTGCCGGCGCAGTGCCGTGTGTATGCTTTTGCCGCTTTGCCTGCTGACGGCTGTCTCCTGCGGTGACGGGGCTTCCTCCGGGAAGGACTTCGGTGAGCCGGAGGAGGTTGAGGCGGAATTCGTGCCGATATCCGAGATTCTGAAGATAAACGATATCGTGAAGCTGGAGGACTACATTGTGCTGCAGAACTCCGGTGAGGGGGCTGATTATTTTTACTATGTCTATTCCTGTCCGGAACTGGAGTTCCTGTACTCTTTCGCAAGGCAGGGCAGGGGCCCGGAAGAGTATCTGATGCCCGCGGCGATCGGGAATACTTCCGGCAATGTCATCGGGTTCAGGGACCATGCCACAGATATGATTGCTTTCTACGAGGTCTCCGATACGGCTGCTGTGCTGAAGGGCAGTTACCGTATGGCCTCACCGGACCCCTACCGCTTTTTCTGGGAAATCAATATGGCCGGGGATTCCCTGCTGCTCGTCAAGCATCAGGGCGACAGGAACGGTGCCAGGGAGCTGTGGAGTGTTTCGGGTGTAATGAAGGACAGCATCGGAAACTCCTTTCCAAAGTTGCCGCGCAGTATGGGGAAGAATTACTATACGATATTCGATGACTATCACATATCCGCTTCCGGTAACCGTTTTGTATGTGCTTACAGTCTGATAGACAGGCTGGAGATGGGAGAGGTCAGGGACGGGAGAATCTGTCTTACTGCCGCTGTCGGGACAGAGGATACGCCTGAGTTCTATCTTTACGGGGACGATACTGCTACTGAGTTCAGCATCGACCGGAATATTGTGACCTATGAAAATGTCTATGCCGGAAGGGACTGTGTCTATGCTCTCTATTCCGGTCAGCGCATGGATGATACCGATATGAATCATTCTTCCAGAATAGAGGTGTACTCCTGGGACGGAGAACCGGTGCGGCTGTTGAGCCTGGATGTGCCGGTCTCGTCTTTCATTGTGGATGAGGACAATGGGGTCATTTACGCGGTCAATCCGGAACTGCACGAGGACAAGATTCTGCGGTTCCGCTTCTGATGCGGAGCGCGGCTGCATTTATAAGGATGAAGATACTTGGGATATCCACCGGAAACCGCCATTATGGTCTATTCCCGATTGACAGGACGGTGGATGGCGGAGGTCAGATGGTGGTGCAGTTGCCTCGGGAGAGGACAATGATGCGGCAGGCCATCTCGAAGAAGACGGCGCGGCGGAATGTCTCGGGGAAATCCTTTCCGCAGGCGACTTGTCCGTGGTTGGACATCAGGACGATGTCGTGGTCTGCAAGGGCCTCTACTACCGCTGCGGCGAGTTCGTCCGAGCCGGGCGGGAGGAACGGCACTACGGGTATTTCCCTGCCTACGTACAGCGGTCCTTCGAGGGTGACGTTGAAATCCTTGGGCTTGTCCTTCATGCAGGCGACGACAGTGGCATAAGGGGACTGGAAGTGCAGGACGCATCCCACTTCCGGCCTCCTGCGCATGACTCCGAGGTGAAAGCCGGCCTCCATCGTTGGCCGCACTCCGTTCAGGCACCGGCCGTCGCTGATGCGGCAGAGGGCGACCTGGTCTTCCCGCAGTTCTTCGAGCCAGCTGCCGGTGGCGGACAGCAGGGCCAGGCCGGAATCGCCGGAAAATTCCGGGAGGCGCAGGGACAGGTTGCCGCTGCTGCAGGAGAGCAGTCCGGCTTCAGCGCACTTATGGGCGCATCCGGAGAAATAATTCAGGATTTCCTGGGGAATGTCTGTATTCATGTTATTCTGGGGTATTGCCTGTTTTTATCCTTGAAGCCTCATCCACTGTCATCTCCTTGTCCCATAGGAGAGTCATGCCCATTTCCCCGAATATCTCCATATAAGTTCCGATTGACGGCAGGCCGACCCTTGCGCGGCGGATGTCCAGACTGTCGGCATTCTCTACCGGCCAGAGGTAATTGGCATATTCGCTTGTATATGCCGTCCCGGTTCCGTTTTCCGGTTTTTCCTCCTTCTCGGCTTTGACGATAATTGTCTTCATTTGCGAAAATGTCTGAGTGCCGTAGACCTGCGGCTTGCCCTCGTGCATCAGGATACGGTCCAGCATGGTGGCAACGTCCGAAGGCTCGATCAGGCCTTTTTCAGCACCTGTCTCGAACAGCGGATAGTATTTCCTCTGATGCTCCAGGTCCGAATGCTGTACGACCAGGAACAATGCGCTGTAAGAAGTGTCGGACAGTCCTTCCGGAATGCCGAGTGAGTCGAGGATAGGAAATACTGCCGTCTGGCATCTGAGGTCAGTCTCTGTCATGCGCTGTATGTATGCCATGAGACTGTCCTCATCCATACCTTCCATATTGAGGGAATACTGCCGCACGGCCTGGTCTTCCCGGTAGATTCTGTGCAGCAGCGAGTCCAGATGTGCGGGACCCTTGTCTTCCTGCGCCTGCGCCCTTTGCCCGAAGCAGCTCAGAGCCGCCGTGACGGTCGCCAGCAGCAGGATTATTCTTGTATGATTGTTATTTATGCTCATTTCCGATTTTAATTATGTCCCGGAACAAAATTATGATATTTTGGTGAATCTCGGTGCGGGGGGCAATAAAAAAGCCGCGCTCCGGGATGTCCGAAGTGCGGCCTTTGTTGTTCTGTGTCCGCGACTATTTGATGTCGATGAATCTTTCCTTAGGGGTGACAGGGGCTTCAGTGTTCTTGGGCAGCGTGATGTTCAGCACACCGTGCTCCATGCTGGCGCTGATTTCCTCTTTCTTGATGTCGTCCGGGAGAAGCAGGGTCTGCTCGAAGTGCGAGTAGGAGAATTCCCTTCTGAGGTATTTCTCGTCCTTCTTTTCTTCTTTCTTTTCGTCCTTGTGCTCCAAGGTCACTACCAACTCGTTCTCCTCGTTGATGCGGATCTTGAAGTCATCCTTGGACATGCCGGGAGCGGCTATCTCTACTGTGTACTCCTTGTTGTTCTCCTTTACATTGATGGCAGGTGACGATGTTCTCATCATGTTGCCGAGATGTCTGAAGTCATCATCGAAAAAGTCATTGAAAAATGCGGGCAGCCAGTTCTGCTGTGTTCTTCTGCTAGGTACCATAATTTTATCCTCCATAATTTTAAATTGTTTCTAAAAATGTTTCCGAACGCCCGCCTGTCGTGGCATCGGTCGCAGCGTCCGTTTCCGGATTTCTGCGTTGCCTTTGCTGTCCCGGTCCCGGGAGTCTTTCCGGAGCCCCTCACCGGGTCTCCGGTCCGCCCTCCCTTTCGGGCGTTCGATATGGTTTATCGCAAATTGCAGACCAATGCCGGATGCCGCCCGCGACACGGCAAAATTGTCGCAAAATTCTGCCATTTTGTCTATAATATACAGATAATCAAATATTTAAACGACATTCTGTCAGTTCGCCTATACCGCTGCTGCCTGTGCTGCTGCCTGTGCCGCAACGGCAGCCAATCACGGGAAACGCTGCCGTTGTGGAAGTGAGACGGTGCGGACGGATTGCCTGGATCTATTAAAAAATTTAAGAAAACTACTAAAAAATTTAGGAGTTATGGTTTTTTTACCTATATTTGCCTCAAAACAAGAGATATGAAACAGAGACTTACAGCTAAGGAAGAGGAGGTGATGAGCATCCTCTGGAAGAATGGAGAGGCAATGTTCATCCGGGACATAGTGGCGGCGATGCCCGAGCCGAGACCCAATTACAATACGGTGGCGACGCAGGTCCGCTTTCTGGAGGAGAAAGGTTTCGTGGTGCGCAGGCCTATGGCGAACTCGTACCAGTACAGCGTCGCGGTGAGCGAGCGGGAGTACCGGGGGCAGACTGTCGGGGACGTGGTGTCGAGGTATTACGGCAACTCCTACTCCAGTCTGGTGTCGCAGTTCGTGGAGGAGGATAAGATGGGGCTCGACGAGTTGAGAGCCCTGATAGAGGAAATAGAAAATAAAAACCGGAGAAAATGATGCACTGGATACTGAAAACGGCCCTGCTGTTGGCGGGATTCTATTCTTTCTTTATGCTTTTCATGAGAAAGACCACATTCTTCCGCTTCAACCGCGTCATCCTGTTGACCGGGACGGTGCTGTGCCTGCTGCTGCCGCTGGTCCGGATCAACGTGGAGCTTTCCGGGCCGTTGACTGAGTATCTGCCGGTGCGGATAGTCCTGCCTGAGATGGTTGTCAGTGAAGGGGTCGGGGCGGAGGAGGCCGGATTTGACTGGATGCGCTTGCTGTATTGCGTCTACGCTGCCGGATGCGCCGCAGCCCTGGCAGTCTTTGCGGTGTCATTAGGCCGTGTCCGCGGATTGATACGCAGGTACAAAGGCGTGCGTTACTGCTATGACGGGGACAGGTGTGCGGTGCTGCATGTCATGGAGAGCGACACGCCGTCGTTCAGTTTCATGAATCACGTGTTCATCGGCAGCAATGACTACGGGAAGCATCCGGAGGTGCTGCTTCATGAGTGTATGCATGTCAGGGCCTGCCATTCGGCTGATATGGTTGTCATGTCGCTGGTCTGTGCGCTCCAGTGGTTCAACCCGATTGTGTGGGTCATGCGCTCCGAGATCCGGATGATGCACGAATACGAGGCCGACGAGGCCGTGCTCAAACAAGGCATCGATGCTGTTCAATATCAACTTTTGCTTGTGAGAAAGGCTGTGGGAGACCATCGTTTCCTGCTCGCGAGCAGCTTCAATCACAGTAAACTTAAAAACCGAATCGCCATGATGAAGAAAATCAAAACTACGAAATGGGCAGGGTTGGCGTATGTCGCCTGTCTGCCCCTGCTGCTTGCCGCGATGAGTTTCAATACGACGGATGGCGGCAACGATGTAATGTCCGGCACGGATGACCTGGTTGGTGCAGCGGAGCCCGTTGCCGCCGGGCCTGAGTCCGCCGACACAGCCAAGGTGTACGAATTTTCTGCACTGGATGTTCCGCCTAAGTTCAACGGTGGTGATGCCAGGCAGGAATTCCCAAAATGGTTCTATGCACAGCTGACCTATCCTGACGATGCCCGTAATGCAGGTATGCAGGGCAGGGTCATTGTGCAGTTCAAGATCAACAAGGACGGCAGTGTGTCCGATATCTCGATTCTGGAAGGTGTGTGTGAGTCTATAGACAATGAAGTCATAAGAGTTGTGTCCGAGTCACCTGATTGGACGCCCGGCTATGTTGACGGCAAACCGGTAAATGTGACATACGCCTTCCCGGTGCTCTTCCAGCTCCGGGGCGGAGACTCTGACAAATGACCATTGATGTAGCGGTGTATGCTTGCTGCCCGACGGTCCGGATTCTTTTGAGGAGATCCACCGCCGGGCAGTGTCGTCTGCGCAGATATGCCGTCTATCCTATGCTTAATTGCGCTGAATTGGTGTGTGCCAGTGCGGTATTCAAGTGCTGGTAAGGATAGGATATGTGTTAAGGCAGAGGGGAAGTTGTGGAATCCGAAAACCTGAAACTAATCGGCAGAGTCAAGCTTACTCTGACAGGCTCCCCGTTTATATAGCCAGGAGTCCAGGCCGGTGATTGTGACAGAATCCTGATTACTTCACGGCTTATGGATTCATGCGGGCTTTGAAGGATGATGAAGTCGGAAAGGCAGCCGTCAGTGTTGACAGTGAATTTAACCACGGCTTTTCCTGAAACACGCTCTCTCCAGGCCTCCTCAGGATATTTGATATTCTGATAGACCCATTTGATAAACTCTATGCCTGGCTCTCCTCCGTTGAACCGCGGCCTTACGTCGATTGCAGTTGCTCCGTTCATTATATTCTCCATTTTTATTGTTAGTTACGCGGGGACTTTTGTCCGTGCATGGGGGATGTTAAAACCGGGGACGGTTCGGGATTCTGGGTGCGGAGTCCCGAAACCTGAAAGTCAGCGGCATGGCGTAGACTACTTTGACGGGCTTGTCGTCAAGGTATGCTGGTGTCCAAAGCGGAGACTCGGAGAAAAGCCTTATAATCTTCTCGGTTATAGACTCATGCGGACTCTCCTGGACATTTATGTCAGACACGGTTCCGTCCTGATTGACGGAGAACATCACTAAAGCAGTGCCTGAGGCATTTGCCCTACGGGCTTCAGGGTAACGAAGGTTCTGATACACCCATTTTGGAAATTCTACCAATGGGTCTCCTCCATTGAACTTGGGCGGTATGTCTGGCTTGATGCTGTCTGTTGCCATCTTCCATGGCATTGACGGTATGGAGGTGCGGTAGGTCACATTACAGCCTGATAGGCAGAGACTGATAATAGCCGGCAGCAGTACAGTCAGGTATGGGGTAAATCTTTTCATAAGGTGTACATGGTTTATATGGGCGGTAAAGTTAATAAACAGGTACGGTATTTCCAAATCAATATAATTGGTACACTTTCCCCCGCGGCCTGCCGGGGTCCCGGCACCACAGGCCTTTCTCGCGCCACTCGTCGTTTCCATCCCCGGGGAAAGTGCCGGGAATTCCTGCGAAAACGGTTCACTTTCCCCCGCAGCATGAGACTTCTGAGGAGGTCCAGCAGGGCATGCTTTGGGAAGTGCTTAGTATACAGGCACTCTGAAAAAGAGCATCTGCTGGACTTGGGGTGAAATGGCGGTTTTATGGCTAAAAGCGGGCAGTCCAGCAAATCGTCAAAATATATACGCCTAATAATCAGCACAATACATTTGAGTGGTGTGTTGGACATTGTAAAAGTTCTAAGTCAGCCTTTGGGGAGACGACACTTTCCCCGTGGCCGGACGTGCCATCGGCTTTACAGGCATATCTGGCCGCACTTATTGTTTCCACCCGCAGAATGCCTATGAAGATCCAGCAGTCGAAAAGACCAGGCCCTCCCACCGCTTCGCGGCGGGCCCCTCCCTCTAGAGCCGAGGGCGGCTAGTCTTTTCTCGTTGCTGGAATTTTCATAGAGTCTATGCTGTCAGGTTCTTAAAGGGTGTGAATGGGGTGCAGGGAAAGTGCCGGATTTTTCCGCGAAAACGGTTCACTTTCCCCGATAATCCACGTCTCTTTCATTTAGGATAGCCGAAAGGCAATAGAGTCCCTTACCCGGTTTCATTGTGGGCCGGGTATTTTTTCGTGTTGTGTATAAGCGACTTGTCTTTCTGTCAGAATCTTATTTTTTCATTTTTGGCACAGGAAGCGGATGAGTTTCGTGAAGCTCGCCGAGACGAGCCTCATAATCTCAGCCATCCCCTTACTTCTGTCAGCCCTCTTTTTGCGCAGTCTTTTCCATATTGAAAACACCGAGTAGACAATTCTCTGGATCGTGTCGAGATTTCTGGCAGCTCTGCCATAGCGCCGCCTGATTCTGTCCTGTTGTAGATTGACATCCAGGCCCCAGTGCATACTTTCTATGGCCCAATGCGTTCGCACGACATGCCCCGAGGCGCGGCCGAGCACCATCAGCATTATGATGTCGGCCAGTCGGTGGCGTATGTTCCCCTTGTCCGGCCTGCGGAAATCGGGGACGGAAGAGGCGAATTTTATCCGTTCTTCCAGAATGCTGCCATGGAATTTGGATTAGTTTTGTCACTTAGAGGCCAGGTTGAGCGAATGTGCGCCGGCCGAACATACATGGAGAATCAAAAACTTGCACATTCCCGAGAGGTGACCCGCCAACAGTCTGTGCGGCATCGAAGAATCATGAGATGTACTGAAAAATCACACACATCCCAGCTATAAAATAACAATTTTCTCGAAAGGCAACGCCTGTTTTAAATGAAAGAGCCGTGGCTGAAACCTGGAAAAATTCACGAAAATGGTTGGTAATTAAAAAATTAGTGGTATATTTGCAGCCCGCGAAAAATGCGCGGGAGCTATTAGTTCATTGATTAACAACAAATTAATTAAACCAATGCCTGGATTAATTGGAAAAAAAATCGGAATGACTTCCGTTTTCGATGCTGATGGGAAGAATATCCCATGCACCGTTATTGAGGCTGGTCCCTGTGTTGTCACGCAGATTCGTACAGTAGAGAAAGATGGTTATGCCGCTGTACAACTTGCCTATGACGAGATGAAAGAGAAACACACCAGCAAGGCTCTCAAGGGCCATTTTGACAAGGCAGGAACCACACCCAAGCGTAAACTGGTGGAGTTCAAGGCGGACTTCCCCAAGGAGCTTAAGCTTGGAGACACTGTGACCGTTTCAGACCTCAGCGAGGGAGTGGAATGGGTAGACGTGACCGGTATCTCTAAAGGTAAGGGATTCCAGGGCGTCGTTAAGCGTCACGGATTCGGCGGCGTGGGCGGAGCTACCCACGGTCAGGCCGACAGACTCCGTCACCCTGGTTCTATGGGTGCATCCTCTTGGCCTTCAAGAGTATTTAAGGGTATGAGAATGGCAGGCCGCATGGGCGGTGACCGCGTGAAGATTCTCAACCTCAAGGTTATCAAGGTTATCCCTGAGAACAATCTGGTTCTCGTGAAGGGTTCTATCCCCGGAGCAAAGGGTTCATACGTAATTGTGGAGGACTAACGTTATGGAATTGTCAGTTTACAAAATCGACGGAACCGAATCGGGAAAGAAAGTGACCCTTGATTCGTCTATCTTCGGCATCGAGCCGAACGACCACGCGATCTATCTCGACGTTAAGCAGTATCTGGCCAACCAGCGTCAGGGTACTCACAAGACCAAAGACAGATCCGAAGTCAGCTACAGCACTAAGAAAATGGGCCGTCAGAAAGGCGGTGGCGGAGCGCGTCACGGAAGCATCAAGTCCAACATCTATGTTGGCGGTGGCCGTGCATTCGGTCCCAAGCCTCACAGCTATGGTTTCAAGCTCAACAAGAAGCTCAAACAGCTGGCCCGTTACTCTGCTTTGTCCTACAAGGCTCAGGATAACGCCATCATCATGGTTGAGCCCTTCACCATGGACGCTCCAAAGACCAAGGAGTTCATCCAGATTCTGGACAACATCAAGGCCAACGGAAGAAGAACTCTGTTCGTACTTCCTGAAAATAGTTTGAATATTTACAAATCTTCGCGCAATCTTCAGAATGTCAATGTAATCTCAGTCGATGAGATCAATACTTACAACATCATGAACGCTTATCAGCTCGTGATGGTGGACGGTGTACAGGACATCATTGCAGAAAGACGCAAATAAACCATAGGAGACATGGGAATTATCATTAAGCCTATTGTAACAGAAAAGATGACGGTTCAGGGCGATAAATTGAACCGTTACGGTTTCATCGTAGACCGCTCAGCCAACAAGATAGAGATCAGAAAGGCTGTCGAGGAGCACTACGGAGTGACAGTGAAGGATGTAAACACTGTCAACTACCATGGCAAGCGTAAGAGCCGCTACACCAAGGCGGGATTACTCAGAGGCCGTGCCAATCACTATAAGAAAGCTTATGTGACACTGGCAGGCGAGGACAAGATTGATTTCTATAGCAACATTTAATCCTATGGCAATACGTAAATTCAAACCGACCACACCTGGTCAGAGAAATAAGGCAATAAGCGCATTTGACGAGATTACCTGCACCAAGCCCGAGAAGTCTCTTCTCGAGCCCATCAGGAAGTCCGGCGGCCGCAACAACACCGGCAAGATGACCATGCGCTACATCGGTGGCGGACACAAGAGAATGTACCGTATCATCGACTTCCGTCGTGACAAGGACAATTGCCCCGCTACTGTAAAAACTATTGAGTACGATCCCAACCGCAGTGCCCGCATTGCGCTGGTAGTATATGCTGACGGTGAGAAAAGGTATATCATTGCTCCTGCCGGAATCCGCGTAGGCCAGACCATCATGTCAGGCCCCGGCGTGGCTCCCGAGCTCGGCAATGCCCTTCCTCTCTCAGAAATTCCTCTCGGAACAGTTATCCACAACATCGAGCTTCGTCCCGGTCAGGGTGCCGCTATGGCCCGCAGTGCCGGAACATATGCTCAGCTCACGGCACGTGAGGGCAAGCACGCCATCCTCCGCCTCCCTTCAGGCGAGACCAGAATGGTGCTCGTAACCTGCCGTGCCACTGTCGGAACTGTATCCAATTCCGATCACAACCTCGAATCGTCCGGTAAGGCAGGACGCAGCCGCTGGCTCGGCCGCAGACCCCGCAACCGTGGCGTTGTGATGAACCCTGTCGATCACCCTATGGGTGGTGGTGAAGGACGCGCATCCGGAGGACATCCCCGCTCGCGCAAGGGTATTCCTGCAAAGGGTTACAAGACTCGTAATCCTAAGAGTACCTCCAATAAGTTTATCATCGAAAGACGTAAGAAATAACCGGAATAAAATAGAGAATTATGAGTAGATCACTTAGAAAAGGTCCCTACATTCAGGAGAGTCTCGAGAAGAAGATCCTTGCAATGAACGAGGGTACCAAGAAGAAAGAAGTCATCAAGACCTGGTCCCGCGCCAGCATGATCTCTCCTGACTTTGTCGGCCATACCATCGCTGTACACAACGGAAACAAGTTTATTCCAGTATACGTTACCGAGAACATGGTAGGACACAAGCTCGGAGAGTTTGCGCCGACCCGTACATTCAAAGGACATTCGGGCAACCGTTAATAATTAAAAAGAATCACAATGGGATCTCGTAAGAAAGAAATGGCCGACAGGCTTAAAGAAATAAAAAAGACAACAGCGATAGCCAAGCTGAACGATGTTCCAACATCGCCACGCAAGATGCGCCTTGTCGCTGACATGATCAGAGGCGTTGAGGTCAACCATGCTCTTGATATCCTCAAATATACCAAGAGGGAGGCCTCTATCCGCCTGGAGAAGCTCCTCAGAAGCGCCATTGCCAACTGGGAAGCCAAGAACGAAGGTGCCCGTAAAGAGCTCGAGGACGGTAACGTTATCGTGCAGACCATCATGGTCGGCCAGGGCACTACCCTCAAGCGTATCCGTACAGCCCCTCAGGGCCGTGCAGGACGTATCCGCAAACGCTCCAACCATGTGACCATCGTTGTAGGAGTGAAACCAGCAAAAGCAGAGAAAAATAACGAACCCGCTAATCAGGAGGAAAAATAAATGGGACAGAAAATAAACCCTATCAGCAACAGAATAGGAATCATCCGCGGCTGGGACTCCAATTGGTACGGCGGGGATGACTATGCAGCCAAGCTGCTCGAAGACTCCAAGATACGTGAGTACCTGTACGCCCGTATCTCCAAAGTCAACCTTTCCAAGATAGTAATCGAAAGGACACTCAAGCTCATCACAGTGACCATTCACACATCCCGTCCGGGAGCCATCATCGGCAAGGGCGGTCAGGAGGTCGACAAGTTGAAAGAGGAGCTCCGCAAGATTACCAACAAGGAAGTGCAGATCAACATCTTCGAGGTAAAGAGGCCTGAGCTTGATGCCAATATCGTGGCCAACAACATCGCCCGTCAGGTGGAAGGACGTGTGTCTTACCGCCGTGCCATCAAGATGGCTGTGGCTAGCACCATGCGTATGGGCGCCGAGGGTATCAAGGTGCTTATCAGCGGCCGTCTCGGCGGTGCTGAAATGGCCCGTAAGGAACTCTACAAGGAAGGCCGTACACCTTTGCACACATTCCGCGCCGATATCGACTACGCTCTCGCTGAGGCTCATACCAAGGTGGGTGTTCTGGGTATTAAGGTGTGGATCTGCCTTGGTGAGGTCTACGGAAAGCGCGATCTTTCTCCCAATGCAGGTGTGACTACAAAGCCCGCAGCCGCTGCAGGAGAGAGGCGTGATGACCGCCGTGGCGACCGCCGCGACCGTCGCCGTCGTGACCGCCGTCCCCGTGGAGGCAACCGCGACAACGCAGCAGAGTAAGCCTGCAAATAAAAGTCAGCTTAAATAGAAAGAGGCTGCATTGATCACAATCGATGCGGCCTCTTAAATTATGGGTCCGTCAGCCGCTTATTCGGATGCTTACTCGCGGGGATAGAGTCCACGTACAAGGGACGAGTAAAAATCTCATCTCCCGTATGCTAAAGAAGCCGACCTTAAAATCTCTCTTGGGTCGGCCTCTCAAAGGTAGAATGCGTCAGAGTCTGTTGTTGATTATAGTTGTTTTAGTCTAGGGGAACACTGTTGCCTGGACATGACATGAGTTTTGTTATTCAAAGCATTGGGAGAAGAAGATACATCCTGTATATACACAGCCCCTGTCCATGAGCCTGAGAAATTATTGGGCACAGGCGCGTCATCGTATAGATTGAACTCTATGGTGTAGGTGTCGTCTTCGTTGTGTGTGACGGTTACAGTTCCGTCCATAGCGGGAGCAAACTGGGTTACGTTCCCATACTCATCATATCCGCCGAGATACCATGTGCTGTATAGGTTTGTCCCTTCCTTGCTGCCGATAACATATGTGCCCGGTTCTCCGTTGTCGCTTGCTGTAAAAGTTCCTGTTGGAAGACCGCTTTCAAATCCATTGCCTTCATCCCCGACATATTCCAGCTGGAATCCGTCATTACCTGTCACTGGAGTAAGACGCACAATCCAGTTGTCTCCTCCATTGCCGTAGTAGTCGCCGTAATAATTTGCAATGGCGGATGCACCGTCCAGATTTACAGTGTAATCATCTGAAAGTGTCGTCATGGGATCATCGCTTGAGCTCCATCCGTAAAGAGGCAGTGTTACAGATGACTTCGATGATCGGATATGGTATCCTTCGGAGGTTATTAGGTCAACATCAATATTATAAGTCCCATTATCTTC
>DVHR01000015.1 GCA_018711925.1 Candidatus Coprenecus pullicola | reverse complement strand
TCATCCTGAGCCAGGATCAAACTCTTCATTGTATATCTCATGTCTTTAGCTTGTCCTGACATTGCTCTAATTTCAAAGAAATTAACGCTACTCTTTTCTTGGTACTTTGCTTGTACTTGTTCTTCAATATTTCAATCAACTTTAGTGTCTTTCAGAGTCCCTCACTTTGTCTTCATCACTGTTCCTTTCCGAAAGCGGGTGCAAAGATATGGTGACTTTTTTTATTCACCAAATTTTTTTGCAACTTTTTTGAAAAAAATTTTTAACTAAATTTTAAAACACCTGATTTTCAAGACAATTTATCTCCATTTTTTTTTGCCCAAACAAAATCAAGTATTGCCATATCCTCCGAAGCGGACACGGATATGGCGACCCCGTACTTTTTACGCCACTTCTTGACTATGGAGTTGAACATGCCTTTGGTCAGATATGCCTCCACAAGGGGATTCACCGTAAGATGGAAGGACTTCTCACCTTTTTCCTTAACATAATAGGCGAGCTGCCTTTCAATATTCTCGTCAATGAGGATACTGGAGGATATCTTTCCTGTGCCGTTGCAGGCAGGGCAGGTCTCCATCGTCTCTATCTCCGTCGCCGGACGGACCCGCTGACGGGTTATCTGCATGAGGCCGAACTTGGTCAGAGGCAGAATATTGTGCTTGGCCCTGTCACTCTCCATCAGCTCCTGCATCTTTTTGTGCAGGGCATTCTTGTGCTCATTGGTATCCATGTCGATGAAGTCCACAATGAT
The DNA here is from genome assembly GCA_018711925.1 of Candidatus Coprenecus pullicola. Taxonomy (GTDB): domain Bacteria; phylum Bacteroidota; class Bacteroidia; order Bacteroidales; family UBA932; genus Coprenecus; species Coprenecus pullicola. The sequence goes on along the minus strand of DVHR01000015.1, from coordinate 17,539 downwards.
GATTCCGCCCATATCCCTGAGCTTGAGCTGGCGGGCTATCTCCTCCGCCGCCACGCAATTGACATCGAAGGCATTCTGCTCCTGGTCCTTCCCGGTCTTGACACGGGTTCCGCTGTTGACATCCACAACATGCATGGCCTCGGTATGCTCTATGACCAGATACGCCCCCTGCCTCATAGGCACTACTTTCCCGAAAGAGGACTTTATCTGCCTGGTCACATCGAAATGGTCCAGTATAGGCTCGTGTCCCTTGTAAAGCTTGACTATCTTCTCATGATCGGGCAATATGGTAGAGATGTACTCGCGCACCTCGTGGTACACGGCCTCGTCATTGACGTAAATATTGGTAAATGTATCGTTCAACAGATCCCTGAGGATCGTAGTGGTCTTGCTGTTTTCCTTAAAAAGGAGCTGCGGCATCTTACGTGATGCCATCTTGGGCCAGGACTCTTCCCATTTTCTGACAAGCAGGCGCAGTTCCGCATCCAGCACAGCGGCATTCTTCCCTTCCGCCGCAGTGCGGATTATCGCCCCGTAATTGGCGGGCAGTATACTGTACATCAAACGTTCCAGACGCTTCTTCTCCTCCTTGGAGGATATCTTCTGCGACACGCTTATCTTATCCCCGAACGGAAGCAGAACCAGATTGCGCCCGGCGATGGAAATCTCTCCGGTCAATCTGGAGCCCTTCGTCGATATAGGCTCCTTTACAATCTGTACAATTATCGGCTGCCCCGGCTTGAGTACATTTTCTATCTTCCCCTCCTTCTCCAGAATATTATTAATCTCTACCGTTGAGAAAAAGGTTTTGAAATCCCGGTTAGGGTTTATCTGTTTGGCAAAGTAGTCAAATGCCTTGAAATTAAGTCCCAGATCCAGATAATGGACGAATGCGTCTTTCTTGTCCCCTATGTCTACGAAAGCTGCATTCAGCGTGGGAATGAGCTTCTTTACCTTCCCCAGGTACACATCTCTCAAAGAAAATGCCCTCTCGGTATTCTGCTCCTTGTTGAGCTCCACCAGACGGTGGTCCTCAAGCAGAGCTATCACAGTCTCCTTTAAGTTTACATCTATTATCAGATTTCTATCCATGTTTACTTAAAAAAAAATCTAAAGCGGTTCATCAACGCTTTAGATTTAATGTAGCTAATAATGGCCGCTATCTCTTTTTATGTCTGTTCTTGCGCAAACGTTTTTTACGTTTGTGCGTAGCCATTTTATGTCTTTTTCTCTTTTTTCCGCTAGGCATAGCAAAAATTATTTTTTAATGTTGGTCTTAACTAAATTAAGGAAAGTCTTGGAAGGCTTGAAAGCAGGAATATAATGCTCGGGAATCACAATTGTTTTCTGCTTGGAGATGTTGCGGGCTGTCTTCTGAGCACGCTTCTTGGCTGTAAAGCTGCCGAATCCACGAAGATAAACGCTGTTATCCTTGGAAACAGAATCCTTGACTGTGTCCATAAAAGCCACAATTACTCTCTGTACACTGAGTTTCTCAAGTCCCGTAGCCTTTGCTACTTCATTTACAATATCAGCTTTTGTCATCTTTTGTTATATTTATGTTATTAGTAATCAGTTCTGCAAAATTCAGACTGCAAAAGTATTCTTATTTTTTACAAATACAAAAAATTATTGCAGTTTTTTACATAAAAGATTTTGGCACAATGATTGACAATACTAACACTGCTTATTTTGCCCAAGTATGGGGATACCATATATGACAGAATGGCACTCTGCGACTGACAGAACTTAAATTGAGAAATTATGAGACAGAAAATAGAAGATGTATTCAGTGCGGGAATCGGAGAAGTCAATATTCTCCCGGTAGTCAATATCGATTCCGTACAAAAGTTGAACGACAGCGAGTTGCCGGAGACACTGCCGATACTTGCCCTGCGCAATGCGGTGCTGTTCCCCTCCACGGTTACACCCATATCCATAGGAAGGGAGAAATCCATAAAACTGGTCAGGGATGTCTATGGCTCCGGCAAGATTCTGGGTGCAATCTCCCAAAGGGATGTGAACGTGGAAGACCCTTCCCTGATAGACCTATATAATATAGGTACGCTTGCCAGGATCATCAAGATAATCGAAATGCCGGACGGTACTGTCACCGCCATCCTTCAGGGCCTGAAAAGACTAAAAGCCATCGAGCAGACGGCATCCGAGCCGTATATGTTCGCCAGGGTCCAGTATCTGGAAGAAATACAGCCCAAGAAGAACGACAGGGAGATGAAATCTCTTACTGGTTCCGTCAAGGACCTGGCCCTTCATATCATCAAGCTCTCCCCGCACCTGCCCCAGGAGGCATCTTTCGCCATCAAGAATCTTGAAGGCGACGAGTTCCTGATCAACTTCATCGCCTCAAGCATGGAGCTGGAGGACCCCATGGAAAAGATCAAACTGCTGGAGGAAGGCAATATAAAGATCCGCGCCATGAAGCTGGTGGAGATACTCAACCGCCAGGTGGAGATACTGAAGCTGAAAGACGACATTCAGAAAAAAGTCCGCACCGAGATGGACCAGCAACAGAGGGAATACTACCTGAACAACCAGCTGCGCACCATTCAGGAAGAGCTCGGTATGGACGAGGCACAGGACATAGACGAGCTGAGGCAGAAAGCCAAGAAGAAAAAATGGCCGGAATATGCCGCCAAGGCTTTTGAGAATGAGGTGCGCAAACTGGAGAGGTCCAACCCGAATTCTCCTGATTACAATATCCAGTACCAGTACATCCAGTTCATACTGGATCTGCCCTGGGACGAGACAACGAAGGACAATCTGAACCTCAAACACGCCCAGAAGGTACTGGACAAAGACCACTACGGTCTGGAGACTGTCAAGGAAAGGATAATTGAGTACCTTGCAGTACTGAAACTCAAAGGAGACATGAAGTCCCCCATCATCTGCCTGTACGGTCCTCCGGGAGTCGGCAAGACCTCCCTCGGCAAGTCCATAGCCAAGGCTCTGGGCAGAAAATACCAGAGAATCTCTCTCGGCGGTCTGCACGACGAGTCGGAGATAAGGGGCCACAGAAGGACTTACATAGGAGCGATGCCAGGCCGCATTCTGCAGAGTATCAACAGGGCCGGCAGTTCCAATCCCGTCATAGTACTCGATGAGATAGACAAGGTCAGTCAAGACTACAAGGGAGACCCTTCATATGCTCTGCTGGAAGTGCTGGACCCTGAGCAGAACAATGCGTTCCACGACAACTACCTGGATATTGACTACGATCTGTCCAAAGTGTTGTTCATCACTACTGCCAACAACATCAGCACCATACATCCAGCGCTCCGGGACCGTATGGAGATGATTTCCGTATCTGGCTACCTGGCCGAGGAGAAAGTATGCATCGCACAGGGATATCTTATCCCCAAGCAGCTTGAGGCACACGGTCTGCAAAAGAGCCAGGTGAGGTTCACCAAGCCTGCTATCGAAAAGATAATCGACGAATACACCCGCGAGTCGGGAGTCAGGGGCCTTGACAGGCAGATCGCGAAAATAGCCAGAATCTCCGCCAGGAAAATAGCGACGGGCGAGACAAAGAGCATCAGCGTCACTCCGGAGATTGTCTCCGAGTTTCTGGGACTGCCGACCAACTTCCACGACCTGCAGAAAGGCAATGAGGCCCCAGGAGTCGTAACCGGACTGGCCTGGACTGAGAACGGCGGCGAGATACTGTTCATAGAGTGCTCGGTAAGCGATGGCAAGGGCGTGCTGTCCACTACTGGAAACCTGGGTGACGTGATGAAAGAGTCAGCAATGATAGCGTTCCAGTACCTGAAGGCTCATCCTGACCTGATAGGTCTAACCACGGAAGATATCATGAAGCACGACATCCATATCCATGTCCCCGAAGGCGCGATACCCAAGGACGGACCGTCCGCCGGCATCACGATGGTAAGCTCCATGGCATCGGCACTGTCAGGTAAAATGGTCCGCAGCGGCATAGCGATGACCGGCGAGATGACTCTCAGGGGCAAGGTTCTGCCCGTAGGCGGCATCAAGGAGAAAATACTGGCCGCAAAGCGGGCCGGTATCCACACCATCATCCTGTCCAAGGAGAATGAGAAGGACATCAAGGATATCAAGCCAGTATATATAAAAGGTCTGGACTTCGTATACGTGGACAATATCTCGGAAGTGCTAACATATATCTTCAGCTGATGGATGTAAAAATAGAAGGATCCTGGAAAGCGGTGCTTCGGGAAGAGTTCGACAAGGAATACTTCTCCCGGATTGCCGCTTTCCTGCATCAGGAGAAACGGGAAGGCAAGACCATCTATCCTCCCGGTCCGCTTATCTTCAACGCATTCCGCCTTACACCGTTCGATCAGGTCAAAGTAGTCATCCTGGGGCAAGACCCATATCACGGCCCAGGGCAGGCCCACGGTCTGTCTTTCTCGGTTCAGGACGGAGTAGCCCTTCCTCCGTCATTGCAGAACATCTACAAGGAGGTCCACACTGACACCGGCTCGCCGATACCTGCAAGCGGCAATCTGGAAAGATGGGCCAGACAAGGCGTATTCCTGCTGAACTCCGTCCTCACAGTAAGAGCCGGAGCGCCGACTTCGCACAGCAACATCGGTTGGCAGACTTTCACCGATGCGGTCATAAAGACCCTGTCCGATAAAAAGAACGGACTCGTTTTCATGCTGTGGGGCAATTACGCCAGAAACAAGAGGCCGCTGGTAGACAGCAGCAGACATCTGGTACTGGAAGCCGCCCACCCGTCTCCACTGGCACGGGGAGCCTTCTTCGGTTGCCGACATTTCTCAAAGGCCAACGAATACCTGATATCGCAGGGGAAAACCCCAATTGTATGGTAAGCGGGGCTTTACCACTTAGAATCACAGCACAAAAAGAATCCGGTACAGCCCCTCGAATATGGATATGACTCCGAGGACTATAATTGCCACACCCGCAACCCTGTTTATCATTATTAGCTGCCTGAGACGCAGTCTGTTCCTGAACATGTTGATAGATGTGGACAAGGCGTACCACCACAGCGTGGCCCCGATGAACACACCGGCAAGGGCCGAGGCTATGATATTGTATGCTCCGTTGCCGTCTCCACCGTCTATGCCTATGAAAGCGAAAAGCCCCAGCATAAGGAAAAATGCACCCGGATTGCTCACCGTCATGAGTACGGTCGAGAAGAAATCCTGCCAATACCGCTTATCTCCGGACTTTATCCGCTTAATCTGCTTTATAGGGTTGGTCATGAAGAGCTTCACTCCGAAAGCCCCAACAATCAAGCCTCCTACTATCATGACAATATCCTGATAGTCCGACAGGATACGCTGAACGAAAGACAGACTGAGCAGAGCTATCGCCGCGAAGAAGGTATCGGACACAGCGGCGCCCAACCCGGTGATAAAGCCCGAATTACGTCCCTTGCTCAGTGTCCGCTGTATGCACAGCACCCCTATCGGCCCCAGCGGCACCGATGCACACACTCCCACTATAAGCCCCTTTAACAGTTCCTGAAACATACTCTATTCCTGCTCCGGTGCAAGATAATACTCCAGCAACGCACTAAGGACATCCGGATTGATATCCTTTGCCAGCGTCACCTTATTCTCATCCAGCAGATAGATGGCCGGCACGTCCATCAGATCATACTTGTCGAACATTCCGGACTCCCGCTTTCTGTCCCATAAATCAATCCACGCACGGTCACTCTCCTTTACATATCGTTTCCATTTATTGTCCTTTCCTGTATAAATGGCAGCAACACAAACATCAGACACATCATACCGGCGCTGAATCTTGTCAATTGCATCTGACACGGCACTGCACAGAGCACAATTCATATCGTAAAAATAAAGCACCGTATATCTGGCCCTCAGATCATATATAGACTGCTTTTTGTTCTTCAGTGTCCTTAGCGTCAAGTCTGTTGCCTGCTTATCCAAAGGATTGCGGTAAAACATCAGCACAGCCAGGGCCGTCTGGTCAATGAAATCCTTAACCGACTGGTAATCCGCCCTGATGACACTGCCGTGGCTAACCCCCTTGTCTGTAAACTCAACCGTCTCCCAAAGTTCCGGCATCCCGGCAATATATTTGTTGGCCAGGTATGCGGCACCCTGCTGAAGAGTATAACTCGGGCTGGCTTTCAGATACTGATAAAGCTCATAGAATATCTCATGGAAAAAGTCCGGGTTGTCCTTGCTGTCCTCAAAGAACATGTCAATAGTCTCTACTATCTCCGTCGTATCCGCGGTATTGGCCATTGGCAGGAATATCTGCTCGAACAGCTCCTCCGTTGCCGTCATCTGACTCTCATTGAGTTCTACGACCTGCGACAAGGCCGTCGGAGTCAGCTCTCTGCCAATGATTACCCCGTTGCGGTCGACAAGAAACAGCTTCGGCGTGGATATGACTCCATAGGCCGTAAGGAAATCCGACTTCATTTCCGGATCCCACAGGTTGACAAGCGTAACATTGTCCGGCAGGTTGAACGGATGTATCACTTTCGCGACATAGTCCATCCACCTTTCTCTGTCATCCTGGGTATACACCATATACACAGTAAAATTAATATCCTTGTCACAACGGGTCAGATACTGCATGAGAGCGGGCGTCATACGCTGACAGGCCGGGCACTCGTCATCGTAAAAATACAATATCGAATAATCCTGCTCACCTTCCGGAAACCTGATATCATTCCCTGCCGGGTCCTGCATAGTCATCACGGATGCCCGCATCCCTATCAGCGAACGCCTGTTGGCATCCGCGAAAAGTCTCATCTCCAGACGTGCCTCCTCGTCCGGTAGATTATATTTACCGTTAAGGAAATAATTGTCCGCAACGTATATGGCAATCTCATCGTAGCCCATTATCCTGGATTCACGGTAATACCTATACATAAAGTAGGCTATCTGCGCAATCTCCTCACCGTCCTTTCCTGTCATGATGAATCCGTCCACCTTGCCGATAATCTCGTATGGCTGCAGACCGTCAAAGACGCTCATTACCATATTGATATCTTCCTGAGTCATGGAGGTGCCGCCTGATAGAGTATCCGTCTGGGCTGCGGCATGGATATCCGTCACCACACAGAGTGTCAGGCAGAGTGTCATAAAGCCGGTTACTATCTTTATTCTGTTCATAGTCAGTCTATATACTTGTTTATATCTATATTGGACGGCAAAAACGGTGCCGCATCCCCACCGTTGATGATTACATCCCGTACCACTGTAGATGAGATAAATGAATAAGCATGGGAAGCCGGAATGAAGACAGTAACTATCCCGGGGCTCATCTTGCGGTTGGCCTGCGCTATGACGGACTCCAGCTCGAAATCGGTAGTAGTTCTCAATCCGCGGACTATGAAATCAGCTCCTTTTTCCCGGCACAAATCTACCGTCAGACCTGTGTATGACAGGACTTCTATATCTGCTCCGGCATCCGCCAAAGGACGCACGGCATCATTTATCAGGCGCACTCTTGTCTGAGGTGACAGGAAACCGTGCTTGAGGTGATTGTATCCCACTGCCACATATATTCTGTCAAACAGATTGAGAGCCGACTGCAGCACATCCATATGTCCCAATGTGAACGGGTCAAAAGATCCGGGAAAGATAGCTGTCCTTTTATTCATAGCCATTTGCTGTCGTATTTGTTACAAACAACAAATATAATTAAATTTTCCCCTTTAACTGCGGATATTTCATTACTTTTGTAGAGAAACTGCGATATGATTATAGGGCTGATCAAAGGTTTGATTGTCGGGATCATAGTCTCCATACCGGTAGGACCGCTCGGACTGCTGTGCATCCCGCGCACTCTGGCACGCGGACGGTGGTCCGGGCTGTCCGTAGGCCTGGGCGGCACTGCCAGTGACACTCTGTACTCTGCCCTGGCTCTCTTCGCCCTTTCATTCATCAGCGGATTCATAGAGGCACATGAGCACTGGGTGCTGCTGGCAGGAGGCCTCATCATCAGCATCTCCGGTATCAACCTGATAGCCAGCCGGCACAAAATCCGAAATCCTGAAATTCTGAGCTCCAAGGCCGTCAGGACGGCAAAACACACTCAGGAATTCCTGAACGGGTTCCTGATATCAGTAACCAACCCCGGCACACTGGTGTGCATGCTGTGGCTGTTTACCTTCATAGGAATAGACACTTACCACGTCGACGTCATGCTGTGCGAATGGACTGGCGTCGCCCTCGGCTCCGGTAGCACATGGTTTCTGACAACATGGCTGATCAGTATATTCCGCGACCGCATCACTGTCGGCCAGCTCCGCATCCTAACATGCATTTCGGGCGGTGCAATTGGTATTATTGGAATAGTTTCCATAGCCAAAAGCATCATCCTGATGCCATGATTTCTTCCGCTCAGAATCAGCGCAGAACTGCACCGAACTGATGCGACAAAGCACCGAGTATGCGACTGACTGCCTGCTCTACATTCTTGTCCGTCAGAGTCTTGTCATAGTCCTGCAATGTCAGGCTGACTGCATACTGCTTCTTTCCCGCAGGTATCTTGTCGCCTCTGTAGACATCGAAGAGCACCACCTTGCGCAGCAGTTTCCTTTCAGCGGCAAACGCAACCTTGCGGATATCGGCGAATGTGACATTCTCATCCAGCAGCAGAGCCAGATCCCGCTTCACCTCAGGATACAGCGGCAACTCCTTGTACAGCACCTTGGACTTGAGATAGTGCTTGAGCAGCAGCTGCCAGTCTATTTCAGCCGCTAATACAGGCTGTTTGATATCGAACTGACGCAGACGGGCCGGAGCGACCGTTCCGAACATCAGCAGAACCTTACCTGAAGAAGGAACCCTACATATCAGTCCCTCGGAGAAGATGTCCGCAGGAGCCGGCTCATAATCAAGCACATTGATATCCATATTCATACGCCTGAGCAGCAGTTCCACATATCCTTTCAGGGCAAAGAAGTGTCCCACTCCCGTAGTATTTCTCCAATACTGAGTACCCTTGCCGACCATAAACATAGCCAGATGCATCCGCTCGCTGTACGAGGCCAGATTGTTGACGGGGTCGCCCTCACCCTTAGGCTCGTAGCGGTACACATTGCCCATCTCGAAGAGTCTCAGGTCTCCGGCCTGACGGTTGAGATTGTGAGCAACCACTTCCAGACCGCTGAACAGCAGAGTCTGCCTCATCGCATTAAGATCCGAACTGAGCGGATTGATCACCATCGGCAGGTTCTCCTTCGGATAGGTCCTCAGGCCATTGTAGTAATCCGCCTTGGTCAGAGAATTGTTCATGCATTCCATGAAACCGTTGGCCGCGAGCAAGTCGCACATTTTTACCCTTACTGACTCAGGATCAGGATTAGGCGTATTGTCGTATGACGATACTATACGGTCAGGAAGCTCCACATTGTTGTAACCGTATATACGCAGGACCTCCTCCACGACATCACACTCACGGTACACGTCCACCTTGTATGATGGAACCGTGACCTCCGCACCTTCCGCATCCGATGAGAGTATCCCGAAATCCATATATTTGAGTATACTCATTATGGTATCCGCACCTATCTTCTTGCCGATAAGGGCCTCCATGCGGGCAAAGTTCAGAGACACCCGCTTTCTGTCAATCTTCTCCGGATATACCTCCTGAACCTTTCCCACCACAGTGGCACCGGCCAGTTCCCGCATCAGCAAAGCCGCCCTCATGGCCGCATAAGGCACAATCTCCGGATCCGCACCGCGCTCATACCGGAATGACGCATCCGTCTTTATTCCGTGCCGCTTCGATGTCCTGCGGATGGATGTTGGATTGAAATATGCACTCTCGAGAAATACGGAAACCGTACTGTCGGTGATGCCCGAATCCAGACCGCCGAAGACACCGGCGATACACATGGGCCTGACTGCATTGCATATCATCAGGTCCTCTGAGGAAAGCGTGTGTTCCACCCCGTCCAGAGTGACGAACTTCTCTCCATCCACGGCACGGCGCACCACCACCTTGCCGCCTTCAATCTTAGAGGCGTCGAAGGCATGAAGAGGCTGACCGGTCTCCATAAGGATAAAGTTGGTGATATCCACCACATTGTTTATGGGCCTCAGACCCACTGCCAGAAGCTTTTTCTGCAGCCATTCCGGAGAAGGCGCGATCTTTATGTCCTTCAGCGTCACGCCCATATACCTGGGCGCACCGTCATGACTGAGCACCTCTACGGGGATAGGCTCACCCTCTCCCTCCTTGAAGGCAGATACGTCCGGCAGAGTCATCTCTCCGCCCTGTCCGTTGAGCCTGAGACATGCCGACAGATCCCTGGCCACACCTATGTGGGAAGCCCCATCTACCCTGTTGGGAGTAAGACCGATAGAGAACACCGTATCCGAGCCCAGATGCAGATAGTCCCTTGCAGGCGTCCCTACTCTGGCTTCAGGCTCCAGCACCATTATTCCGTCGTGGGACTGGCCGATTCCGAGCTCGTCCTCGGCGCAAATCATACCGAATGACTCCACTCCGCGTATCTTGGACTTCTTGATCTTTATCCTTGTGCCGTCAGGAGCGGGCAGGGACGTTCCGACCGTAGCCAGCAGCACTTTCTGGCCTGCCGCCACATTGGGGGCACCACAGACCACCTGCAGAGGCTCTGCGCCCTCAGACATCAGTACTTTTGTAACATGGAGATGGTCCGAATCCGGATGAGGGACGCATTCCAGGACCTGCGCCACCACTACTCCCTCCAGACCGCCGGGAATGTCCTCCACTGTTTCCATTTCCTCTACCTCAAGACCTATGAAAGTCAGTATCTCCGCTACCTTTTCCGGAGACAGATCGAAAGAGACATACTCTTTCAGCCAATTATATGAAATATTCATATCGTTAAATTTTCTAGTCAAACAATGAGTCCACAAATGTCTTCTTGTCAAATACCCGCAGATCCTCTATTCCCTCACCCACACCGATAAACTTGACCGGGATATTGAACTGGTCCGCTATGCCCAGCACTACTCCGCCCTTGGCCGTACCGTCCAGCTTCGTAACCGCCATGGCCGTCACGTCCGTAGCCTTGGTGAATTCCTTGGCCTGCACGAAAGCGTTCTGCCCGGTAGAGCCGTCCAGCACCAGAAGCACCTCGTGGGGAGCGTCGGGCACCACCTTGCGCATGACGTTGCGTATCTTGGTCAACTCGTTCATCAGGTTGATCTTGTTGTGCAGACGGCCCGCCGTGTCTATGAGCACCACATCCATATCCTGGGCGACGGCCGACTTGAGCGTGTCATACGCCACAGACGCGGGATCCGAGCCCATCTGCTGCTTCACGATAGGCACTCCTGCCCTCTCACTCCAGATAACAAGCTGGTCGACTGCCGCCGCCCTGAACGTATCCGCCGCACCGAGCATGACCTTCTTGCCGGATGCCTTCAGATTGGCGGCCAGCTTACCGATAGTGGTGGTCTTGCCCACTCCGTTCACTCCCACGACCATTATCACGTATGGCTTCTTGGAAAAATCAAACACCGGAGCCTCATCCTTGCCGTCCACATCCAGCAGGGACATCATCTCCTCCTTAAGGATACTGTATAGCTCATCCGTATTCATATACTTGTCCCTGGCCACTCTCTCCTCCAGCATATCAATGATCTTCAGAGTCGTATCCACTCCGACATCAGAGGCAATAAGCGCATCCTCGATACCGTCCAGGACATCGTCGTCCACTTTGGACTTGCCGGCTATAGCACGGGAGAGACGGTCGAAAAGTCCTCTTTTGGTCTTTTCCAGCCCTCTGTCCAGACTCTCCTTCTCCTTACGGACTTCCTCCGAATCATGTTTTTTCCTACTGAACCAAGACATAATTTTTCCTATTTAGTCACAATCTGCAAAAATATGAAATCAGAGATTATTCTCCAAAAAAGAAGATATTGATGTAACTTTGCAGACCTGATTTTAATAATGTCTATGAATACAAAGACCAAAGGATATATACTGGGCACTATAGCCGCAGCCACTTACGGCATGAACCCTCTCTTTGCCCTGCCGCTGTATCAGGGCGGCATGAATCCCGAATCCGTCCTGTTTTTCCGATACATGACAGCCATCCCCATACTTGCCGTCATGATAAAAGCCAGAGGCCGGTCTTTCAAAGTCAACCGAAAGGAGACACTGACACTCGTTGCCATGGGACTGCTGGTCGCCATCTCCTCCCTGACACTCTTCCAAAGCTACAGCTACATGGAAGCCGGCATCGCATCTACCATACTCTTTGTATACCCGATAATGGTCGCCTTGATCATGGCCTTGGTATTCAAGGAGAAACTCACCATGATGACCGGGCTCTGCCTGCTGCTGGCCTTAGGAGGCATATCCATGCTGTACAAAGGAAGCGACGGGACTACACTGAGCCTTACCGGCACAGTGCTGGCCCTGGCCTCAGCCCTGACATACGCCCTATACATCGTAGGTATCAATCAGACCACCCTAAAGCATACAGCGACGCTCACTGTCACATTCTACGTACTGGTATTCGGTGTCACACTGTTCATAATCAGACTGCTGACAGGTGTAGAGCTGACTGTGCCGTCGCCGGACAAATGGTATCTGTGGTTCAATATACTGGCCCTTGCCGTATTCCCGACGGCCATATCGTTCCTGTGTACGACGAGTGCGATACAGTACATCGGCTCCACTCCGACGGCCATACTCGGGGCCCTTGAGCCGGTCACCGCGATAATCTTCGGCATAACGATATTCGGAGAACGCTTGACCCTGCGTGAAAGCATCGGCATAGTCATGATTCTCATCGCCGTTACACTCGTCATCGCCGGCGGCGGCATCACCTCCTACATGGTCCGTTTCCGCAAGTTATTCCCCCGCCTTCCTCACCGACGCCCATAATCAGTCCGCTCACGTGCATAATTCCCACAAATTCACTTTAACAGGAAATGAAATTGCAAATATGTTCGGCAGCACGGACACCGTCGATGGCGGAGGAGACGATGCCCCCTGAGTAGCCGGCTCCCTCCCCGCACGGATAGAGATTCGGAAGATTGACGTGCTGCAGGGTCAGAGGGTCACGGGGAAGACGCACAGGAGAGGAAGTACGGGACTCCACGGCAAGGAGGAGGGCTTCTGCGGTGTAATAGCCGCGCAGCTTGCGGTCGAATGCCGGGAAGGCCTTCCGCAGACGGCCGGCGACGAAATCGGGCAGCACCTCATTGAGTTCTGACGCAAATGCTCCCGGGGCATAGGACGTCCGGGGCAGTGCCGTGACAACGGACTTGCCCTTGCGGCTTTTGACAAAATCGGTCATGCGCTGGGCCGGAGCGCGGAAGGAGCCGGAGACGGCATAGCAGCGGCGCTCCACCTCGTGACGGAAGTCCAGCATGGCCTCGGCAGCCCCGGATTCACTGCCAATGCCTGCCGGGCATGAACCATGACGCCGAAGGAAATCCGCGACATCCTGCGGCTCAACGGAAGTGACGATACCTGCGTTGGCCCAGCGGGAATTGCGCTGCGAGTTGGACATGCCGTTGGTAACCACTGTGCCCGGCTCGGTCGAGGAAGGCACGAGAATGCCTCCCGGACACATGCAGAAGGAAAATACCCCGCGGCCGTCCACCTGTTCCACCAAAGAGTATTCGGCGGCAGGCAGCCAGGGCATGCGCGGGCCGTGATACTGCGCCCGGTCGACCAGTTCCTGCGGATGCTCGGCCCTGACTCCGAGGGCAAAGCCCTTGGCCTCCACCGCCCAGCCCTTGCCGATGAAGAGCCGGTAGATGTCCGAGGCGGAGTGCCCGGTGGCCAGGATGACCTCCGGAGCCTCGAAGACGGAGCCATTGTCACAGAGCACCTTCCATCCTCCACCATGAATCTGCTGAAGGTCGGTGACACGGCAGGAGAAATGGTATTGTCCCCCGCATTCCTCTATATGAAGGCGCATGGCCTCGACTATGGCGGGAAGACGGTCACTGCCGATATGAGGATGGGCGTCAATCCGGATCATGGGGTCGGCGCCGAAATCTGCAAAGGTTTTCAGGACAGCACCGACATCTCCCCGCTTGTTGGAACGGGTATAGAGCTTGCCGTCCGAGAATGTTCCGGCCCCACCCTCCCCGAAACAGTAGTTGGAGTCGGGATTGAGACCGCCTGTACGGGATATGGCGGCTATGTCGTATTTGCGCTCGTGGACGTTCCTGCCCCGCTCGAGAATTATCGGACGGCGGCCGCCGCAGATGAGCCTGAGCGCGGCGAAAAGTCCTGCAGGGCCCGCTCCGATGACTATTACCGGCGGTTTCTGCGAGACATCCTGCTTCAGGTTATATGAGCCGGTTTCCGGCGGCACTTCCCCCTGCAGGTACGCGGCCAGCCGGTAGCGGCGCAGGATATTGCGGGAGCGGGCGTCGATGGAGCGGCGCAGGAGCCTGACCTCGGATATTTTCCCTGCCGGGACACCCGCAGCCTTGGCCGCTGCCGCCCTGAAATCCTCCTCCGTGGGAGCGTACGATGCCTCGAAGGCTGTCTCGAATTCTTTCATCTACTTGAAATCAAGGGCCCTGGAGACGGGAGCCGCATCAAGGCCTCCTGTAAGTCCGGCGCGGAACTTGAAAAGACCGGCCACGGCGATCATCGCGGCATTGTCGGTCGTGAACTTGAATTCCGGAATGAAGGTAGTCCAGCCGCGCTTCTCGCCCTCGGAGGCGATACGATTGCGCAGACCGGAGTTGGCCGACACCCCGCCGCCTATGGCCACCTGCTTTATGCCGGTCTGTTTCACGGCCTTCAGCAGCTTGTCCATCAACACGTCTATCAGGGTCTTCTGGAAGGAGGCGCAGATATCGTTCATATTGTGCTGCATGAAGTCGGGGTCCTCTTTCAGACGGTCGCGCACGAAATACAGCAGGGAGGTCTTCACTCCGCTGAAGCTGTAGTCCAGCCCTGGCACATGCGGCTTTGCGAACTTGAACCGCTCCGGGTCACCCTGCGCCGCCAGTTTATCCACTATCGGACCGCCGGGATATCCGAGGCCGAGCAGCTTGGCACACTTGTCGAACGCCTCTCCCACCGCATCGTCTATAGTCCGTCCCAGCACCTCGAAATGCAGCGGGTCGTCCACCCTCACTATCTGGGAGTGACCGCCCGAGACCAGCAGGGCCAGGAACGGGAACTGCGGACAGCGGTACTCCTTGCCCTCCTGCCGGATGAAATGCGAGAGGATATGCCCCTGCAGATGGTTGACATCCACCAGGGGCTTGTTTATGGACAACGAAAGTCCCTTGGCGAAAGACACCCCCACGAGCAGCGAGCCCAAGAGGCCGGGGCCGCGGGTATAGGCTATCGCATCTATCTGTTCCGGTCTCACCCCGGCCTGGTCCAGGGCCTGGCTGACCACCGGCACTATATTCTGCTGATGGGCACGGGATGCCAGCTCGGGCACCACCCCGCCGTATCTGCGGTGCACCTCCTGCGAGGCCATCACATTGGACAACAGGGTCTCGCCCCGCAGCACCGCCGCCGACGTATCGTCGCAGGACGACTCTATTCCAAGTATTATCTCTTCTGCCATATTTCTGTCTTTACGGAGCACAAAAGTACTAAACAAATCCGAATCTTTGTTATCTTTGTCTCCGGAGCAAATCATATCGGCATGAAATATCCTATAGGCGTACAGAATTTCGAGAGCCTCCGCAAGGACGGGTACCTCTACATCGACAAGACAAGGCTCATCTACAAGCTGGTGAGCGAAGGAAGGTATTACTTTCTCAGCCGGCCCAGGAGATTCGGCAAGAGCCTGCTAATCTCCACGCTGGAAGCATATTTCCAAGGGAAAAAGGAGCTGTTCAATGGTCTGGCGATAGAAGCCTTAGAGAAAGAGTGGACTGCCAGGCCGGTGCTGCACATAGATCTGAACATCGAGAGATACAATAAATCGGATAACCTCTACGACATCCTGAACAAATCCCTGTCTGACTGGGAAAGCATGTACGGGAACAACCCTGCCGAGACATCACTGTCCCTGCGCCTTGCAGGAATAATACAGCGGGCTCACGAACAGACCGGCCACCGCGTAGCCATCCTCGTGGACGAATACGACAAGCCGCTGCTCCAGGCTATCGGGAACAAACCTTTACAAGAGGAATTCCGAAGCATACTCAAGCCGTTCTACGGAGTACTCAAGACCATGGACGGACATATCAAGTTCGCGATGCTCACAGGTGTTACGAAATTCGGGAAGGTCAGCGTGTTCAGCGACCTCAACAACATGGAGGACATCTCCATGCATCCACAGTACGTAAGCCTGTGCGGAATCACTGAAAGCGAGATCCATCAGTATATGGAGGAAGGGGTGAAACAACTGGCTGCTGTACAAGGACTCTCCTATGAAGAGACATGCCGCAGACTTAAAGAGATGTACGACGGATACCATTTCACACCCGGCACCGAAGGCATATACAACCCGTTC
The DNA here is from genome assembly GCA_018711925.1 of Candidatus Coprenecus pullicola. Taxonomy (GTDB): domain Bacteria; phylum Bacteroidota; class Bacteroidia; order Bacteroidales; family UBA932; genus Coprenecus; species Coprenecus pullicola. The sequence goes on along the minus strand of DVHR01000015.1, from coordinate 1,131 downwards.
AGCCTGCTCAACACATTCAAGAACAGCAAGTTCGGAAGCTACTGGTTCGAGACCGGCACTCCCACATATCTCGTAGAGCTGCTCAAGGAGAACAAATGCAATCTGGAGAACATGGCCGAAGCCGTCACCGATATCGAGACCCTCAACAGCGTGTATGGCGATGACGAGCCCCTCCCGGTCATCTACCAGAGCGGGTATCTCACCATTAAGGGATACGACTCTGAATTCGAATCATATACATTAGGATTCCCTAACAAGGAGGTCGAGGAAGGATTCATGAAATTTCTCGTCCCCTACTACACTCCTATCCGTAAATCCGCAGCCAATTTTGAAATCATGCAGTTCGTTCTGGATATACGTTCCGGAAACGTGGATGCATTCATGACACGCCTCCAAAGCTTCATGGCCGATACGCCCTACGAACTTATCCATGATCAGGAGCTCCACTATCAGAATGTCCTCTTCATTGTGTGCAAGCTTATGGGATTCTACGTGCAGGCCGAGTACCGCACCTCACAGGGACGCATCGACCTCCTGCTCCAGACCGACAAGTTCGTCTATATCATGGAGTTCAAGCTGGAAGGCTCAGCAGAAGAGGCACTGCAGCAGATTGAAGAGCGCAACTACGCCGCACCCTTCGCCTCCGACCCGCGCCGGATTATAAAAATCGGCATCAGCTTCTCTTCCAGCACCCGCAATATAGACAAATGGCTGACAGATGCCGGTAACTGACTTATCACTGATTCCGCCATACCGGCTGATAGCCAGATTTCCCGCTCGTCCTGCTGTACAATGGGAATTTCCTTGCCGGGTAGTAATGCCTGCAGCCTATCTACCTCCTATGAAGTTTTCCCATATCATTCAAAGCAACGGCGTCATATATAAAGGCAGGTACGCGATTCCATCTTCGATTTTCACATCCTTATCGTGAAGCACGTAGGGTGTGGATAACCGGGAGCCGTATTTGGCGATACATTTTCTCAATGAGTTCAGTGTGTAACGCTGTCCGGATTTTACCTCAATAGGTGAAATGTTATGCCTGCTGGTCGTTATAGGTTTGGCTATCAGGAAATCAATTTCCATACGGTCTTCGGCTGATGTCCGGGAACTGTTGCTGAAAAAGTAGAGTTT
>DVHR01000014.1 GCA_018711925.1 Candidatus Coprenecus pullicola | reverse complement strand
GGAGAGCATCCGACGTGGCTCAGCATTGATTTCGTCTGTCTCGAAGTTCACGACAATGTGGTCTAGTTCATTCCCCTCACGGCATCCGGTGATAGAGAATATTACAGCCATGGCGGGAAGGACAATAGCATTAAGAATTTTTTTCATAAAGCAGTAGTATTAAAATTAAAGGTGTGACAAATATACCATACGGGGGCGGTATATGGAAAATCATCAGTCGATAGTACTTGTATTTAAAGTATTATTGACTGTTCTTCTGTCCGACTGAGCAGGCCTAATCTGTAGACCAGTGAGTCTCTATAGGGGGAGGCGCTGGAAATGCACGGCAGCAACAGTATGGCTGACAGGCAGGTTATAAATATGGTTCTCATATAGTCTTGTCTTAGATGTATTAAGGGTATTCACATGTTTGTTATAGCAAAATTAATAAAGTTCGGTAACAACTGTGAGATTCCCCCTTGTTGAAACAGGGCAATCGCATCAAAAACAAACCGGATGCCTGGACTCCGTTGTTGATTTATCCACTGTCTGTCTGGCCACTGGCTTCACAGGTGTCTCTGGACGTACTCAATGTTTTCCAGTGACTTCGGTTCATTTCCCACCATGGCATGACAATCCAGCGGTCGAAAAAAGACCAGGCACTCCCACCGCTTCACGGCGGACTCTCCCTTTGGAGCCGCGGGTAGCCGGTCTTTTTCCGCCGCTGTTCAGTATAGTAAACGAGGACCTGTCCTCGGCAGCAATCAATTAACTGGCTGAGATTCAATGCGTACACTAAAATGCTCTGAGGATAGGGGGCGTGATTTTTGTCTGTTTTGCCTGATTTTGCCTACCCCTGTCCTTAGACTTGCATTGATAACTTACAGGTATTCAGCGTGTTGCTATGATAAGGCAGAGGATAGGTGTCCACCAACGGCCACACTGCTATCCCCACGATGGAAAGTACCGCATTTTTCCGCTATTTCGGTTCACTCTCCACTGTGCATGATTGACAGTCGTTCTATTTTTTGATGCGGTTGCCCTGCTTGTTGAAAGAATTATGTTGCCAATTTATGGGTAAATCGTATTTTATATGTAAGTTTGTAGGCAAATAATGTTCTTATGTGGGTGACTCTTATTATTCTCGGTGTGTCAGTGGTGCTTTTTGCCTCGGGTAAAGTGCGTTCTGATATTGTGGCCCTGTGTGTTCTTATCGCTCTGCTTATATCTCATATTCTGACCCCTGCTGAGGCTTTGTCGGGATTTTCCAATTCTGTAGTCATCATGATGGCCGGACTGTTCATAGTGGGTGGAGCTATTTTTCAGACGGGATTGGCCAAAATGATAAGTTCCAAGTTGCTTAAACTTGCGGGAAACAGCGAGACCCGCCTTTTTTTACTAGTCATACTAGGGACTTCAGCCATAGGCGCTTTTGTGAGCAATACAGGAACGGTAGCGCTTATGCTGCCAATAGTGGTGAGCATGGCTGCAAACGCCGGGGTCAGTTCGGGCAGGTTGTTGATGCCTTTGGCCTTTGCCAGCAGTATGGGAGGTATGATGACACTTATCGGCACGCCTCCCAACCTTATTATTCAGGACACTCTCACCGGTGCGGGTTATGAGCCGCTGGGCTTTTTTTCATTTCTTCCTGTCGGTCTGATATGCGTGGCGGTGGGAATATTGGTGCTGCTTCCTCTGACCAGGATATTTCTTTCAAAAAAGGGAAAGCAGGAAGACAGGACGTCTTCCGGGAAATCACTCAACCAGCTGGTCAAGGAATATGGTCTTTCTCATAATCTGTTCCGTCTCAAGGCCGTCTCCGGCTCCGGTGTTGTCGGCAGGACAGTAGTTGATCTGGATCTGCGGAATCAATATGGACTCAATCTGCTCGAGGTTCGCAGGGGTGAGGGCTCGCAGCACAGGTTCCTTAAGACTGTCTCTCAGAAACTCGCGTCCTCGGACACAGTGTTTCAGGCAGGAGATGTGCTGTATGTGTCGGGTGATCCGGATTCTGTGAGCCGGTTCGCATCTGATTTCGCATTGGAGATGATGGACGGCCATTCTTTGGAGACATCCGGTTCCGGTGGAGCATTGGGATTTTATGATATCGGTATTGCGGAGATAGTCCTGATGCCTACTTCCAATATACTTAACCGTACTGTGAAAGAGGCCGGTTTCAGGGACAAGTTTAACTTAAATGTACTTGGAATCCGGCGTCGGCAGGACTATATCCTGCATGATCTGGGGCAGGAGAAACTGCATAGCGGGGATGTGCTTTTAGTGCAGGGAACATGGCAGGATATAGGCCGTCTGGGCAATGAGGATACTGATTGGGTGGTGCTGGGTCAGCCTATGGTGCAGGCCTCAAAGGTTACGCTGGACTACAAGGCTCCCGTGGCCGGACTTATCATGCTGCTGATGATAGCCATGATGGTGTTCGACTTTATACCGGTAGAGCCGGTGACTGCGGTTCTTATAGCTGCGGTGTTGATGATACTTACCGGGTGCATCCGCAATGTGGAGGCGGCCTACAAGACCATCAACTGGGAGACCATAGTGCTTTTCGCCGGGATGCTGCCGATGTCGCTGGCTCTGGAGAAGACCGGAGTGTCTGAGATGATCTCCGATACGCTGGTGAGTGGTCTGGGCTCCTACGGTCCTCTGGCGCTGATGGCCGGAATCTATTTCACGACATCACTGATGACCATGTTCATAAGCAATACCGTAACGGCTGTCCTGATGGCCCCTATAGCCTTGCAGAGTGCCATCCAGATAGGCGTAAGCCCGGTGCCGCTGCTCTTCGGAGTTACTGTCGCGGCCAGCATGTGCTTCGCCTCTCCGTTCTCCACTCCGCCCAACGCCTTGGTAATGCCGGCGGGCCAGTACACATTTATGGACTATGTCAAGGTGGGTCTTCCGCTTCAGATTATTATGGGTGTCGTTATGGTCTTTGTGCTGCCTCTCATTTTCCCGTTCTGACCTGTCGTGGCTGAATAAAGGATGCTGTTGTGGATACTATTCTGTTGTCTGTCAGCTTACTTGGACTCCCGTAGCAGAAAGTCTTATGTTGGGAATAACAGTATGCTATAAAGTAAAAAAGAGGCCGGATTTCCTGCCTCTTTGCATTTGTTGTGCGGGCGGGGGGACTCGAACCCCCACGCCTTGTGGCACCAGATCCTAAGTCTGGCTTGGCTACCAATTACAACACGCCCGCAATCCGATATGAACGGGGACGCAAAGATAGTATTTTTTTAAGATAAATGTCATTTTGTTAAAAGACTTCCTTTCTCTCTCGTGCGGCTGAGGATATGATAGAGGGCGATGGCAGCGGTGGTGAGGGCCTCAGAGACGGCCATTGCGAGCCAGATGCCGGCGTCGCCGAGCAGACGGGGCATGAGGATGAAACTCGGTACGATGAAGACGAGGCCGCGCAGGCAGGCGAACAGCATGGCTGGCTTCATCTTCTCTAGGCTCTGGAGGAGGCCGATGGAGGCTACGTTGATGACGTAGAAGATGTAGCCGAGGGCGAAAAGGGGCAGGCCTTCGATGGCTATGCGTGCGGCATTGCCTTCCTGGCCTATGAATAGTCCGACGAGAGGGCCGGGCATAAGAATGAACACGGACGTGCCTGCGGCTCCGCACACGATGGCCGTGATAATGGCCAGGCGGCTTGCGGATGATACCCTGTCAATCTTGCCGGCTCCGTAGTTAAAGCTTATGATGGGCTGGGCCGACTGGGCCACTGCATTGCCGAACATGAAGACGAATGGGGTGTAGTAGCAGGCCACACCGAAGGCGCCCACACCGTCGTCGCAAAGATAGCGCATGAAGACCTGGTTGCCCATGAACATGAGCATTGCTATGGTGGCCTCGCCAAGCAGGGCGGGGGAGCCAATCTTGCACTGATATCCGATGTTCCTGAGGCTTAAACGCATGCTCTTGCGGCTCATTTTCAGTTTGATCAGGCGCACGGTGCGTGCCCTCAGCAGCAGATAGCCGATGCCCATGCAGCCGCCGATGACGATGCTGATGCCGGTGGCTATGGCAGCTCCCTTGACGCCCATGTCGAGCGGGAAGATGAAGAGCCAGTCGAGGACGGTGTTGATTAGGGCCGTTATGACCGAGCACCACATGGCGTACTGTGGCGCTCCGTCAAGACGTATGATGAAAAGCGAAACGGATAGCCACATCTGGAATGGCAAGGCCGGAACAATCCACAGCAGGTAGTCCAGTACCAGTGGCATCAGATGTTCCGAAGAGCCGAGCATCCGGGCCGTTGTCTCAGGGAAGGCCATGATGATGCCTGCTACCAGTACCGCGATGATGGTCACGAACAGGATGGCCTGGGTGACGTTAAGGCGTGCGGCCTTGATCTTGCCTCTGGCAAGGTGGATGGACGCCACTACGGAGCTGCCCGCTCCGGCCATCAGGCCCAGACCTGTGAATATCATCCATACAGGCACGCAGATATTGACGGCCGCGATACCGTCGCTGCCGACTCCGTGGCCGATGAAAATACCGTCGATGGCCGTGACCGCCGACATGCTTACCATCCCCAATAAAGTAGTAACGAAATACCTACCGAACAGGGACGGAATGTTTACTGTTCCAAAATCGATAGCATCACGCTGCATATACCAGAAATTTTAATTAAGCGGTGCGAAGTTGGGTCAAAATATCCGAATAACCAAATATTGTTTTAATTGACTTAGAGTCAATGTATTGATGCTGAGCTGCGGTAAAACGGATTACTGGCCTTTGGTGTGGAAAGAGAGTATGTGAATGCCTGATACGGCGGCGGTGACTGATATCGTCTTTACCTTGCGGGAGATGCATTTGTGCTCTGGAAGTCCCACGGTTTTGTCCTGGACATGAGCCGGTCATGCAGGCGCGGCGAGTCTTTATGCCTGCCCCAGCCGGTAAGCAGCAGGGACGGGGTGGGGGGAATGACAAGGAGGAACATCTCCAGGTTTCCCAGTCCCAGAGACATTCCTCCCTATATAACAAGCAGCATGTTCACTGCGTATTTTTACAGTTTGCGCTTGATCTCTACGATCTGGTAGGCCTCGATGGTGTCGCCGACCTTTATGTCGTTGTAGCCTTCGATGTTGAGACCGCAGTCCATGCCGGCTGCGACTTCCTTGACGTCGTCCTTGAAGCGTTTGAGCGAGCCGAGCGCACCTGTGTAGACCACGATGCCGTCGCGGATGACACGTACCTTGGAACTGCGGGTGATCTTGCCTTCCTTGACCATGCATCCGGCGATGGTGCCGACCTTGGATATTTTGAAGGTCTCGCGTACCTCGGCGGTGGCGGTGACTTCCTCTTTCTCCTCGGGAGCAAGCATACCCTCGATACCGCTCTTGACCTCGTTTATCGCGTCATAGATGACTGAGTAGAGACGGATCTCGATCTCCTCTTTCTCAGCCAGACGGCGGGCATTGGCGGATGGTCTTACCTGGAAACCGATGATGATGGCGTTGGAAGCGGCGGCCAGGAGCACGTCCGATTCGGAGATGGCGCCTACGGCCTTGTGGATTACGTCCACGTGTATCTCCTCGGTGGAGAGCTTGATGAGGGAGTCGGAGAGGGCCTCGATGGAGCCGTCCACGTCTCCTTTGACGATGATGTTGAGCTCCTTGAAGTTGCCGATGGCAATACGGCGTCCGATCTCTTCGAGGGTGATGTGCTTCTGGGTCCTCAGGCCCTGGATGCGCAGGAGCTGCTCACGCTTGTTGGCCAGATCCTTGGCTTCTTTCTCATCGTCCATGACGTTGAATGTCTCGCCGGCCGTCGGGGCTCCGTTGAGTCCGAGCACGGACACAGGTGTGGAAGGATCGGCCTCGGATACCTTCTGGCCGCGCTCGTTGAACATGGCCTTGACCCTGCCGTAATAGCTGCCGCTGAGGATGATGTCTCCCACATGAAGGGTGCCGTTCTGTACGAGGACAGTGGCCAGATAGCCGCGTCCTTTGTCAAGGGAGGACTCGATGACCGTGCCTTTGGCCATGCGGTTAGGGTTGGCCTTGAGCTCAAGCAGGTCGGCCTCCAGCAGGACTTTCTCGAGGAGCTTGTCCACGTTGGTGCCCTTCTTGGCCGAAATCTCCTGGCACTGATACTTGCCGCCCCAGTCCTCCACGAGGATATTCATGTTGGCGAGTTGCTCGCGGATGCGGTCGGGATTGGCACCTGGCTTATCTATCTTGTTGATGGCAAATACCATGGGAACACCGGCAGCCTGGGCATGGTTGATGGCCTCTATGGTCTGCGGCATGATGGCGTCGTCGGCGGCCACGATGATGATGACCAGGTCGGTGATCTTGGCTCCTCGGGCACGCATGGCGGTGAAGGCCTCGTGACCCGGAGTGTCAAGGAAGGTGATGCGCCGGCCGTCGGGCAACTGGACATTGTAGGCTCCGATGTGCTGGGTGATGCCTCCGGCTTCTCCGGCTATTACGTTGGACTTGCGGATGTAGTCCAGCAGTGACGTCTTACCGTGGTCCACATGACCCATGACGGTGATGATGGGAGGACGCTCAACCAGGTCAGCGGGATCGTCCACTTCCTCCTGAATCTCACTTTCCTCATCGGCGGAGACGAACTGTACCTCGTATCCGAATTCCTCGGCTACCAGCACCAGTGCGTCCGCATCGAGACGCTGGTTGATGGAGACCATCAGGCCCAGGTTCATGCAGGCCTCGATGACTTTGGTCACCGGGATGCTCATCATGACCGCAAGATCATTGACAGTTACGAACTCTGTCATCTTCAGAATCCTGCTTTCAAGCTGCTGCTGCTCGCGGGCCTCCTCCATCTTCTGGGAGATCATCTCGCGTTTCTCTCTCTTGTGCTTTGAGCTCTTGGTCTTGCCCTTTCCTTCGGTCATGCGGGCGTAGGTCTCCTTGATCTGCTTCTGTATCAGATCCTCGTCTATCTCCACACGTACGGGTTTGGGTTTTTCCTTATTGCGGTTCTTCTTCTCTTTGTTCTCTCCGCCTTTCTTGTTGCGGTTCTTCTGGCTGCCGGAATCCACCTTCGTTATATCTACCTTCTCACCCTGGCCCTTGATGCGCTCACGCTTGCGGTGGCCGTTTCTGTCATTTCCAGAAGAGTGCTTTTTCTCAAAAGCGGACAAGTCTATCTTACCGCTGATGACAGGCCCCGCGAGTTTCTCAACCTTTGTCTCGATGTGCTCAACTTCATGTCTTTCCGGTCGTTTGTCTTCGTTGCGGCCTTTTCCTTTATCCTGTGCCGTCTCCTTTGCCGGATTGACTTTAGCAGGAGCCGGCTGCGGCTGCGGTTTGGACGGCTTTTTATTCAGGTCTATCTTGCCGAGAATCCTGGGGCCTACATGGTCCGAGCCTTTGTCCGCGACAGCCTTCTCCGGCTTTGTCTTGGGCTCTTCCGGAGTCTTTTCTTCCTTTACCGGAGCGGCAGTCTCCTGGGCCTTCGGAGCTGGTTCCGGCTCAGACCTGGGCGTGTCATCATCTTCTTTCACAGGAGCAGGATCGGCCTTCTTCTCCGTGTTGGCGGGTTCAGGAGTGGAAGGATGATCGATGGTTGTGGTCTTGATGATGACCTCGTCCTCAAACGGTTCCTCTTCAGGTTCCTGTTTCTGGGTATCTTTCTTGGTGATTTCCTTAATCTTTATGGATATTTTCGCAGACTCCTCCTTTATGCGCTGGTCTTTGGCATACTCCTTCTTGAGAAGCTCGTATTCCTCGCCGCTGATCTGCGCACTGGGATGGGCCTCCACCTCATATCCTTTCTTGCTGAGGAACTCCACCAGAGTTCCCAGTCCGATATTGAATTCCTTAAGTACTTTGTTGATTCTTATTTTCTCTTGTCCCGCCATATATTATTGCTTTAAATTATTGTTCAAATTCAGCTTTCAGTATCTTCTGTACCTCTACCACGGTCTCCTCATCGAGGTCGGCCCTGTGGCATATCTCCTCTACGGGAAGCGCGAGCACGCTCTTCGCGGTGTCGCAACCGATACCCTTGAGGGCGTCGATGATCCACTGCTCGATCTCGTCGTTGAACTCGTCGAGCATCACGTCTTCTTCCTCTTCGCTGCCTTCGCTGTCCCTGAATACGTCTATCTCATAGCCGGCAAGCTGTCCTGCGAGCTTGATGTTGCTGCCGCCCTTGCCGATGGCCAGGGATACCTCAGATGGACTGAGGTTGACGCGGATGTGCTTGGTCTCCTCGTCTATGGACATGGACGATATCTTGGCCGGACTGAGGGCTCTCTGGATGAGAAGCTGGGTGTTGGAAGTCCAGTTGATGATGTCTATGTTCTCGTTGCGGAGTTCCCTTACGATGCTGTGGATACGCGAGCCTTTGACTCCGACGCATGCTCCTACAGGGTCGATGCGCTCGTCGTAGGACTCTACGGCCACCTTGGCCCTGTCACCGGGGATGCGCACCACTTTCTTGATCGTGATGAGTCCGTCGAAGATCTCTGGCACCTCCTGCTCGAAGAGCCTCTCCAGGAAAGCGGGTGACGTACGCGACAGGGTGATGACGGGAGTATTGTTCCTCATCTCCACGCTCTCGATGACAGCCTTTACGGTCTCGCCTTTCTTGAAGTAATCGGAGGGAATCTGCTCCGACTTGGGCAGTACCAGCTCGTTGCCGTCCTCGTCCATGACCAGCACTTCCTTTTTCCATACCTGATAAACCTCGCCTACCAGTATCTCATGTATACGGTCCTTGTATTTGTTGTAGAGATTGGCCTTCTCGATGTCGGCGATACGTCCCTGAAGGTTCTGGCGCAGGTTGAGGATGCCTCTGCGGCCGAAGTCCGACAGTTTCACCTCCTCGGGGAATTCCTCTCCCACTTCGTACGAGGGGTCGATCTTGTGGACCTCCTCAAGCGATATCTGGGTGTTGGGATCCTCGACTTTCTCGACCACTTCCCGATTTCTCCAGATCTCAAGGTCGCCCTTGTCGATGTTGATGATGATGTCAAAGTTGTCGGCCGAGCCGTACATCTTAATCAACTGGGTGCGGAAGATGTCTTCCAGCACACTCATCATTGTAGGTCTGTCGATGTTCTTGAGTTCCTTGAATTCGGCAAACGTACTTATCAGGTTTACTTCCATGTCGGTTGTTGTTAATTGTTATCTATTCATTTTCATTATTGTCGTCGTAATTGTCCCCGGCTGAGCTTACCGTCAGGGAGAAGTCCTCCTTGTCCCGGTCCAGTCCGGCTTCTATGAAACGGCTCAGGGCCACGCAGTCATCGATGCACACCGGCCTGTCCAAGGCCCTGAAGAACACTTTTATGTTGTTGGCCTTGTTGACTTTCACGCTGACGAGGACCAGTCCGTTGTCCTCCATGTATTGCTCTACAATCTGTTCTATGGTGTGTTTCTCAATCATCTGGAATATGTTTTATCTGAGTCGCTAAAATGACGAAAGGGACTCTCCGTCCCTTTCCACGTTCCTTTATCGCGACAAAAGTAATAGTTTTGTGCTGATAATCCAAAAAAAATTATTTTCTTTGCACAATTCTTTAATGAAATGTACTGATAATGGAGGTAAATGCAAAACAGATAGCGGAGCATCTCGGGGGTGAGATCATTGGGAATCCCGATGTTACAGTGTCTTCCGTAGCGCGTATAGAGTCCGGCAAGCCTGGTACGCTTTGCTTTCTGGCCAATCCCAAATACGAACATTACCTTTATACCTGTAAGGCAAGCATAGTCCTTATAAATAAGTCTTTTGAACCGAAGGAGGCCGTGTCTCCTACATTGATAAAGGTGGACAACGCCTATGAGGCTGTCGCCTCGCTTCTTGACTTGCTGAATACGATGAAGGCGGCCAGGCGTCGCGGCAGGGCATGGTCTGCGCATGTGGCTTTCTCCGCCAGACTGGGAAAAGGAGTTTATGTCGGCTCCAATGCCTATGTGGGCAAAAAGACAACGGTAGGCCGTAATACGCAGATATATCCTTTAGTTTATATTGGAGAAGGTGTCACAATCGGTGAGAACTGCATTATATACCCAGGAGTGAAGATATACAGGGGCTGTAAGATAGGCAACAACTGCATCATACATGCAGGCGCTGTCATCGGTTCCGACGGTTTCGGCTTCGCTCCCACGGAGGACGGCTCGTACAAGAAGATACCTCAGACCGGAATAGTCACGATAGAGGACAATTGCGAGATAGGCGCCAACACGGTAATAGACCGCTCCACTATGGGGACGACTCTTATTGAGAAAGGCGTGAAGCTGGACAACCTTATACAGGTGGCACATAATGTGGTGATAGGCTCCAATACCGTTATAGCCGCACAGACCGGCATAGCCGGCTCCACCAAGATAGGCCGCTCGTGCATGTTCGGCGGTCAGGTCGGCATAGCCGGCCATCTCAATATCGCGGACGGTACGAAGCTTACGGCTCAGGCCGGTGTCCAGAGTGATATCAAGGAGGAGGGGAAAGTATATATGGGAAGTCCGGCCATAGAGCATATGAATTTCATAAGGTCGTACGCCCTGTTCCGCAGAAGCGGTATGAAAAAGTAATTAAACTAAAATTTATGTCAGACAGACAGAAGACTCTTAGGAGAGAATATATATTTGAAGGAAAGGGACTGCATTCGGGACAGAATGTGAGAATGAAGCTGTCGCCGGCACCAGTGAATCACGGAATCAGATTTCTGCGACAGGATCTCGGAGATAATCCAGTTATCGAGGCTGTTGTAGATTATGTCACATATACGCAGCGCGGGACGACCCTTGAGAACGGGGAGGTCAGGATATCTACTCTGGAGCACCTGATGGCCGCTTTTTATGGTCTGGGAGTGGACAATGCCCTGGTTACAATAGATAATTTCGAGGTGCCCATACTGGACGGAAGCGCACTTCCGTATGTCAGGGCGATAGCCCCTGACGGACTGGAGGAACAGGATGCCGACAGACAATATCTCGTGGTAAAGAAGCCTATACATTACAAGGATGACAAGACGGGCTCGGAGATAACGGTTCTCCCTGCAGAGGAGTTTTCAGTAGACCTGACAATAGACTTCAACTCCCATGTGCTTGGCGTCCAGAAGTTCCACTATGACAACAGTGTCGACTTCGCCACGGAGATAGCTCCCTGCCGTACTTTTGTGTTTTTCCACGAGCTGGAGTTCCTGTTCAAGAATAACCTCATCAAGGGCGGTGATCTTGAGAATGCCCTGGTAATAGTGGAGCACCCGGTTCCGGAAGAGGACCTGGCCCGTATGGCCGCTCTTTTCAACGTGGATAAAGTAGACCGGCTTCCAGAGGGTTATCTGGACAATGTCCGTCTGCATTTCCCCGATGAGTGCGCCCGCCATAAGCTGCTAGACCTTATTGGAGATTTCTCTCTGGTCGGAAGGCATATAAAGGGACATGTGATAGCCGACAAGTCCGGTCACAGGATCAATACTGCGGTGGCACGGATTATGAGGGAGGAGATTTTAAGAAACGAAAATAATTAAATAACAGATATGATGCAATTTTCGTCAGTACATCCCAATGCCAGAATTGCTGCAAATGTGGAGATAGGCCCCTATTGCTACATTGCGGAGAATGTGGAAATAGGCGAGGGATGTGTCATAGGTCCTCATGTGACTATATTCGATTATGTTAAGATAGGTAAGAACTGCAAGATATTTCCAGGCGCCGTTATCGGGGCCATACCTCAGGATATGAAGTATTCCGGGGAAGTGACCTGGGTCGAGATAGGAAACAATACCGTCATACGCGAGTGCGCCACCGTTAACCGCGGAACAGCCGCAAGCGGCAAGATGCTGACCAAGATAGGGGACAACTGTCTGATTATGTCCTACGCGCATGTGGCTCACGACTGCCGTATCGGCAATCATGTAATCCAGGTCAGTTATGTCGGACTGGCAGGGGAGACCGATGTGGATGACTGGGCTATCATAGGAGGCGGTTCATTGGCCCATCAGTTCACCCGCATCGGCATGCACGCCATGATACAGGGCGGCTCCAAGATAGCCAAGGATGTACCTCCCTATGCTCTGGTAGGACGTTCTCCGCTGTCTTTCTGCGGACTCAACAATGTGGGACTGCGCCGAAGGGGATTCACCAACGAGCAGATAGACCGTATCCGCGAGATATACCGTATCATCTACAACAGTGGACTCAACCGCAGTGATGCCTGCCTGGAGGTGGAAAGAGAAGTGCCGCCCTGCATAGAGAGGGACAACATACTCAACTTCATCCGCGCTTCCAAGAGGGGTATCGTAAAATACTCAGATCTCTCTGCCGATGATTAGCAGCGGGTGTGCGGTGGTGACCACTGCATATTTTCCACCTGTGGAGTATTTCATGGCTGCGGCTGCGGCTGCGGCCGGAGAACTCAAGGTAGAGGACAGTGAGTCCTATGTGAAACAGTCTTATAGAAACCGTTGCAGGATATATGCCTGCGACGGTGTTTTGTCTTTGACTGTCCCTGTATCCGCTGCGGATGGCGGCAAGGGGATAAGGGATATGCGGATAGACTATTCCAAGCCGTGGCTTCAGCAGCATGAGCGGGCATTGATATCCGCCTACCGCACTTCGGCGTTTTTCGAGTACTATAAGGACGATCTTTTCGCTGTCATGGAAGCTAAGCCGGAGACTCTATTTGAGCTCAACACCGCTCTGACGGTAAAGTTGCTGGGACTGCTCGGTCTTAGATGCCCGCTCTCCTTTACCGGGGAGTATGTGCCGGAGTACGGCCCTGATGTCATGGATCTACGCGAGTCCATACATCCTAAAAAAACGGTTCCGGAGATGTTCCGGAACCGCTTCAAGCCATATTATCAAGTATTTTACGAAAAGTTCGGATTCATACCCGGGCTGTCAGCGCTGGACCTGCTCTTCAACGAGGGCCCTAACGCGTTGTCCTTTCTTTAGAATCTCCAGCCCAGGGTCAGCAGTATCTTCCAGTCGCGGAATCTCTCATCAGCGATAGGTGCTGTGAAATTGTCGTAGTTGTCGTAAAGCTGGAAGCTGCTGAGGCTCTGGTTGCACTGCTGCTGGTATGCCAGGTCTATGAAGAATCCGGACAGAGCCCTGAATCCGATACCGGCGGATGCATAGTGACGGCTGAGGTCGAAGTCCCTGTCAGGAGAACTGTAGTAATTATATCCAAGCCTCAATGCCAACTGGGGGATGGGCCATGCCTCGATACCGGCCCGGAGATTGTTAACTGCACGGTAGTATGTGGAGATATATTCGTTGTCAGCCTGATATAAGCTGCTGTTGCCGCTGTTGTCGGCCAGGACTATGTTGGAGTAGTTAGTCCTCTCGTAGTCCACGGCTATGGCAAGGAATCCACCAACGGTGTAGCCTACGCCTACATTCCACCTGAAAGGAGATGTGATTCTATATGAATTCTCGCCTAATGGAGAATCGATGGCTGCCCTGCCCAGACTGGTGTTTCCGTTCATGCTTTCCATCCACGTCTCGTTGAGGAACATCCATGTCGGGGTAGAGATAGAGCCTCCGATGGTCAGGCCAGCTACGGGACGTACTATGAAACCGGCCTCGACATTGACTCCCAGTCCCGACGTGGTCATGCGGTATTCACGGGTGAAGTCGGTGAATCCGCTGTCGAACAGATTCGGATTGGCAGCCGTCTCAGAGATGGATGTGTATTCGTTCATCCAGATACTCTGCAGGGTCAGGTTGACTCCGAAGAAGAAGATGTCGCTCACGTTGCCTGCAAAGTTGAATATGATATCCTCCACGTAACCGGTCCGCTCTCTGTAGTAGCTTTGGTTGAGACTTCCGGGAATGTTGAAGTTACTTCCATTGACATTCTCTGTGGCGCCTTTGAACGTGCCGTTTGTAACGGTGTCTATCAGGCCGGTGTTCCATCCCAGAACCCAGGAGCTCGGGTTGCGGTAGAAAGGCAGGGTCGGATCATTTTCGGGCATTGTAAGACTGTTTGCGTCAATGCCAGTTGCGCTCATTCCCGCTGCGATACTGCCCAGGTAGCTGGATGAGTTCTGGATGCCGCTGCCGGAACTGCGCCATGCGAAGTTGTTGGACTGGTTGGCGGTGATGGCGAAATTGAAATTGACCAGTCCCCTTGTCCTGCCGGTCTCGAAAGAGCCTACCCAGCCGACGTTGGACAGGGAAAGCCGGCTTTTGTCGGCCTGCATGGTGTTGCCGAGGAATGATGTATTGGTGATACTGGAGTAAACGGACGGGGTGAGTGTTATCTCGGTGTACCGGTATACTCCCGATGCCGCCGGGTTATAGGACAGCGCTCCGAGGTCTCCACCCAAGGCGGTCATGGCGTTGCCCATGGCCACGCTTCGGGCCGTACCGTCATAGAACTGGCTGGAGAAGAGCAGGGCATTGTTGTAGTATTGTGGTGTGAGTTGGGCATATGCCTGCAGTGCACCCGCAGCAAGTGCCGTAACTATGATGAGTCTTTTGTACATTGTCGTGGTAGTCTAAAGTTATCTTCTAACGCTTCTGACACTGCCTCCGCCGCTGCGCGAGCCTCCGCTGAAGGACCGGCTTCCGCTCGTGCTGAACGATGAACGGGATACGCTTCTGGTCGCGGAAGAGTTGAAAGTCCTTGATGAAGATGATGTGTTTCTGTTGAATACGGTGTTCCCGTTGCGGCTGTAGCCGTTGGTTCTGACAGTTGATGTTGATGTGGCCGTTCTGTTGAGACCCGAGCCGTTGAGGCTGCCGTTTACGGTCGCCGTGCCTCGGCGTACCTCGAACGGATTGCGGAATGAAGCCGACGTAGAGGCAGCGGATCTTCTGTAGGAGGAGTTTGCTGCCCTGTACGATGTGGCGGCCGTTCCTGTCCTGACAGCGGTGCCGGCCTGTACGTATCTGTTTCCGGAGCTGATGCCGCCCACGGGCTTGAAGCTTCCGACGGCTGTAGTCATGCCGCTGTTTACGGACACAGCGGTACCTGTATTGGATACCCTTGTGGCTGTCGCCGTAAGTGAGGACGCTTTCCGGGCTGTTACAGTATTGCCCCTGACAACCGAGATTGCCGGTCTTGCTGTGGAGGAGACAGCCTTGCCCGTAGTGCTCACCCTGTTGGCGGACGTTGCCTGACGGACGTTGCCTGCGTTGCGTACAGTATTGGCGCTCCGTACTGTGTTTCCGGTCTGGCGTACGGAACCTGCCGATGCGGTCAGCCTGCCTCCTGTAAGGCCGGCTCCTGTCCTCAGGCTAGTGCCGGTGTCCCGTCTTCCGTAGTGGATGACAGGCTGTGATGCCACGGGATAGCCCCACGGGCCGTACCATGGATCATACCATCCGCCCCAATAGCCGCCCCACCACGGGCCGTACCATCCCCAGCTGTTCCAGGCAAAACTCCATGTCCAGCCGTAGCTTGGGTACCACGGATCATATATGCCCGGGAACCAGGGCGAGTACCAGTTGTACCAGTCCGCCCAGCTTGAGTATCTGCCCCAGGGGCCGAACATGTCCCAGTACTTCCAGTCCCAGTACGAGCAGTAGGTGTCGTAGCCGAGCAGGTTGTATTCATTCCAGTTGTCCACGTTGATGTTGACCGGAGCGGCTGTGGCCGCAGCGGCAGACGTTATGCTGTTGTTGCCGTTTATGCTTGCGAGCATTATGGTGTCCGAGAAACGGGCAGCTTCCTGTCTGGTCTTCTCGATAAGGCCCTGCACTTCCTGACGGTCCGCTTCCAGTTCCTGGCGGGTCTCCTTGTCAGGTCTGTAGTATATGCCGTCTTCAAAAGCGGAAGAGGCATAATAGGATGATGTTCCGCAGGAGGACAGCAACGCTGCGGAGCACATGGAAAGGAAAATCAAACTTTTTTTCATACCTACCTCCTTGTTTTGTCAATAATTGCTACTTTTGCATACAAATTAACAAAAATCATTCCATTTAAACAATACATTAATGGCAAAAGAAGTTACAAGCAAGGAGGAGAATTACTCACAATGGTATAACAATCTGGTGGTAAAGGCTGATCTGGCGGAGAATTCCGCAGTGAGAGGATGTATGGTCATCAAGCCTTACGGATATGCCATCTGGGAGAAGATACAGGGACAGCTTGACAGGATGTTCAAGGCTACCGGACATCAGAACGCATATTTCCCGTTGTTCATACCTAAGTCCTTCCTCAGCCGCGAGGCGGAGCACGTGGAGGGATTTGCAAAAGAGTGCGCAGTGGTGACCCACCACAGGCTCAAGGCCAATCCCGACGGTCCTGGGGTGATCGTGGATCCGGATGCCAGACTTGAGGAGGAGCTGATAGTAAGACCGACTTCCGAGACTATTATATGGAACAGCTATAAGAACTGGATAAAATCATACAGGGATCTTCCTATCCTTGTAAACCAGTGGGCCAATGTGGTGCGCTGGGAGATGAGGACACGTCTTTTCCTCCGCACAGCGGAGTTCCTGTGGCAGGAGGGGCATACTGCCCACGCCACTGCGCAGGAGGCTATGGAGGAGGCTCAGAGGATGGTTCAGGTCTATGCCGATTTCGCCCGCAGCCATATGGCTCTGCCTGTCGTGGTCGGCCACAAGTCAGAGCATGAGCGTTTTGCCGGAGCCCTGGATACTCTCTGCATCGAGGCGATGATGCAGGACGGCAAGGCGCTGCAGGCAGGTACTTCGCATTTCCTCGGGCAGAATTTCGCCAAGGCCTTCGATGTAAAGTTCGCTGACAAGGACGGGAAGCTCGACTATGTCTGGGCTACATCGTGGGGAGTGTCCACCCGTCTTATGGGTGCTCTCATCATGGCACATGGTGACAACAACGGTCTCGTGCTGCCTCCGGCCATCGCCCCGATACAGGTGGTGTTCGTACCTATATATAAAGGTCAGGAGGAGCTGGAGCGTATGGTGGCTTATATGAAAGACATCGCTTCCGAACTGGAAAAGGCGGGCATATCCACCAAGATAGACGACAGGGACAATGTCCGCTCAGGCTTCAAGTTTGCCGAGTGGGAGCTTAAGGGCGTGCCTGTCAGGATAGTTATAGGCCCCCGTGACCTCGAGAGAGGCGAGGTGGAGATCTGCCGCAGGGATACTCTGGAGAAGTCGGCGGCTTCCTGTGAGGGACTGGCCGGCCATATCAGAGGCCTGCTGGATGAGATTCAGACCAATATCTACAATAAAGCATTGGCGTTCAGGGATTCCAAGACTGTTAAGGTCGATACCTGGGAGGAGTTCAAGGAGCGGATTGAGGAAGGCGGTTTCCTGCTCTGCCATTGGGACGGTACAACCGAGACCGAGATGAGGATTCAGGAGGAGACCAAGGCCACTATTCGGTGCATACCCGTGGACAGTTACGTGTGCGAGGAGCCCGGCAAGTGCATTTACTCAGGCCGGCCTTCCCAGAGGAGGGTTATATTCGCAAGATCATATTAAACTAATGGACATATAATGAACAGTGATGACTCAAGCCCCCGGGCCAAGATAATCAACCTATTGAATGTCAAGTCTGTAATCAAGTCTCAGATCTTCGACCAGTGCCTGGAGGTCTTCGGTGTGCTCAAGGATGTACTGGGCGAGATGAGCAATGACTTGAATGACATGCTGGAGAACCACGGAGCCAGAAGGGTGCGTCTGGAGTACAGGGACAGGGGCAAATTCGAGGCTGAGTTGAAGTTTGCGGACGATGTGCTGATATTCAGTCTGCATACGGATGTGTTTGAGTTCGACAGGGATCATCCGGTGTGGAAGAATCCTTACGCGAAGAACAATCCCTACAATACTTACTGCGGGGTGATAAGTGTGTACAATTTCCTGTATGATTCCATGAAATACAACCGCAATGACGATTTGGGATATTTGGTGGCCAGGATGTTTGTCAATAAGGACAAGGCGTTTTTCGTAGAGGGAAAGCGGCAGAAGCGGCAGATTACCGACCAGTTCGGCAAAAGCACTTTGACCAGGGATGACCTGGTGGCATTTGTGGAGTCCGCCATACTGTACTCCCTGTCCTTTGACCTGCTGGTGCCTCCTTTTGATATGGTGAAGGAAGCCACTGTGGGCGAGATGAATGTCAAGATAGAGTCTTCCAAGATGAAGACGGGCAAGCGCTTGGGTTACAAGTACAATTCTGATGATGTGTTGAACACTGAGGACCATGAGTAGAAGTTTTATTTTTGCGCTGATGCTGTTTACTGCTTTCTGTGCCGGAGCCGCTCAGGCATCTGACAGAAAGAAGAACAGTGACAATGATGTCGCTTATAAGGAAATCAAGGAAATTGAGATAGATCCGTCCGCACTTGATGATGCCCAGAAAGTATGTCTGGACGTAGTCTCCTCGATAGACGAGGCTGCGGTGGATACGACCGAGAAGAAAGAGCCGCCCAAATACTGGACAAACGGAATCCTGACGCAGATCGGATTCTCCCAGACATCCCTGACCAACTGGGCTGAGGGCGGATCGGCCAACATCTCCCTGAATGCCCTGATAGACGCCAATGCCAACTATGCCAAGGACAATATGATATGGGAGAACCGCCTGAAACTGTCTTACGGATTCATCCAGTCGTTTGACAAGAATACCCCGCTCAATCAGCAGTTCGACAAGAGTGATGACCGTATCCAGCTGGACAGCAAGTGGGGCTGGCAGTTGGTGGATAAGCTGTATTTCTCGGCTCTGTTCAACTTCAGAAGCCAGATGACACCGACATATGAGTTTGTCACCAATGACGACGGGTCTGTGGATCGTAATGTGCAGTCACGGTTCATGGCTCCCGGATATGTGTCTCTCGGTGTCGGTATCAACTACAAGCCGTTCAATTTTCTGTCACTCAACCTTTCTCCGGCCACGGGCAATCTGGTAGTGGTGACCGAGGAGAGACTCCGCGAGACATACGGCAATGCGGTTGATCAGCCTGTCAGAGCTGAGTTCGGTGCCCAGTTCAAGATGGATGTCAATTATGCCTACAAGATATTCAAGTTGTCATCTGCGCTGACTCTGTTCTCAAACTATCTGCAGAGTCCGGAGAATATTCAGGTGTACTGGGATGTGGATGCGTCTCTGGCCATTACCAAGATACTGACTCTTACCTTAAGGACCAATCTTATCTGGGATGAGAACATCAAGATAGCTGATGCGGACGGCAACAATCCGAAACCGAGAGTTCAATTCAAGGAGATAGTAAGTCTGGGACTGACATGGACATTCGGTCAATATGTAAAACCTGAGTAGGTATGACGATTGAAAGAGAATTCGCTTCAGCTTTGGAGTCCTTGTCCGGCGGAGCAGTTGGCGGCCGCCGCTATCTGCTCGGTGTAAGCGGAGGTATTGACTCGATGTGTATGGCGGAGTTGTTTCTCCGTTGTGAGCTGAGGCCTGATTTTGCATTGGCGCATGTCAATTTCTCTCTGCGCGGTGAGGAAAGCGACGGGGATATGCGCTCAGTTCAGGCCTGGGGCGAGCGCAACGGTGTGAAGGTGTACACGAGAGTGTTTGATACGAAGACCTATGCGGCGGAGCATTCGCTGTCCACGCAGATGGCTGCGAGAGAGCTCCGTTACGGATTCTTTTCGGAACTGATGGACTCCGATGGATTCGATTTCCTGTCTATAGCCCACAATCTGGACGACAGCATTGAGACAATATTTCTCAATATTGCCAGGGGAACCGGTCTTAAGGGCCTTTCCGGCATACCGGTGCGCAACGGGCGTATCATCAGGCCGCTTCTGGGTGTATCCAGGGCGCAGATAAGGGAGTATGTGGAGTGCAACAGCATATCGTACAGGGACGACCACACCAATTTTGAGTCGCACTACGCCCGTAACCGGGTGCGCAACATCATTTTTCCGGAATTTCGCAAGATCAATCCATCGTTTCTGGATACAGTCCGCCGCGATTCGGAGTATTTCCGTCAGGCATCGGAGATTATGGATGACTTGCAGAAGGATGTTTCTGACCGTGTTTGCCGCAGGGACGGAGATGTACTGCTGATAGACGCGGCAGGTCTTACCGCCAGCCGTCATTACGGCTACTGGCTGTATATGATTCTCCGCGATTACGGTTTCAACAGTACACAAGTCTCGGATATTGAGCGGTGTCTGCGCTCAGGACAGCCCGGAAAACTGTTCCGTTCCGGAAGCCACGAACTGGTGCTGGCCAAGGACAGCCTGAAAGTATATCCGCTGCAGGAGGAAGAGGACACGGAATTTCTCATCGAGGGCCCTGGTGTGTACAACTTTAAGGGTACGCGGTTCCGGATAGACTTCTTCCCTAAACCGGCGGATTTCAATCCGGTATCGGACGGGAGCTCGCTGTACTTCGCAGCCGACCGTCTGCGGATGCCCCTGCTTTGCCGCGGCTGGAAACCGGCCGACCGTTTCAGGCCATTCGGTATGAGGCAGGGCTCCAAGAAACTCAGCGATTTCTTCACCGACCTGAAGCTGGACCGCGTCCGCAAGCTCTCCCAGCCGGTGATACTCGACGCCGCCGGACACATTGTCTGTCTGCCCGGTCTCCGCATCGATGACCGCTATAGGATCAAGACCCCGACAACCGCAGTCGCCGGAGCCATCATCCTCCGTTAACTGCTTCGTGCCCGCTTTCAGTCGCAGTACAAATCCATCTCCCTGATTTTGGAGATGTGGTCTCCGACCCTTATCTTGCCGTTGTAGTCGAATCTGTCCAGTTCCAGTCCGTTGATTCTGATTGTGGAAAAATCGTGCTCCTTGCCTAATTTTTTGTAAAATGGCAGAATATGAGGAAAACCTCACCCTGTTCTTGGACCACTTTTAGTATGTACATAAGAAACAGTGGGTTGCTTTTATGTGACGCAGGACAGGTATCGCGGACAGAAGTGTACCCCAAAAGTTGGACATAAAACTTTTGGGGTACACTTCGATGTAAGGTGCGGTGGATGTCTATTCGAAGAGGTAGACGTAGGGGAGGAGGGCGTAGATGCCGGCCTCGGCCCTGATGGACCCGTAGATCTTCTCTATGAGTGTCTCGGGGTCTGACATGGCTTCAACGGTTTCGGAAGCTGAGCCGATGTTTTCCATCAGTTTGTCCAGACTTGTCTGTACAGCCGGATAGGATACTATGCGGTAGTTGTCCAGCCCTGCGGAAGTCGCTGCGTAGTCCAGGGCATCGGTCAGACCGCCGATCTCGTTGACCAGGTTGATCCCGAGGGCCTCGTTGCCGCACCATACACGCCCCTGCGCTATCTCGTCCACTCTGTCCTTGGATATCCCGCGTCCGTCAGAGACGATGGTGATGAACTTATCGTAGATCATCTCTATCTGTTCCTGCGTGGCCTCGGTCTCGCGGCTGTCCAGCCGGCGGGAGGGAGAGTACATGTCGGCGTGACTGTGCGAGCGTACGGTCACCGGGTTGATGTGGGCGATGTCCTTGAATGTCTTCTCGAAAGACGGAATCATGCTGAATACTCCGATGCTGCCGGTAAGTGTGGAGCTGTTGGAGTATATCTTGTCGGCGCCTGCCGAGATCCAGTAACCTCCGGAGGCCGCCATGGTTCCGTAGGATACTATCAGAGGCTTCTCCTGCTGGAGCAGCTCCAGCTCCGTGCGGATGATCTCGGCGGGCTGTACGGCTCCTCCGGGAGAATTGACCCTGAGTACTACGGCCTTGATAGTGCTGTCGCTGCGGATGTCCCTGATGATGGGCTGGAACTTCTGGGCCGTGATGCCGTCCCCTTCGACATTGATCTGTCCGTCAGCATAGATGACGGCGATTTTGTCCTTGACCTTATAATCTGTCTTGAGGCGGACCTTGGCGTATTTATCCAGGGTGATCATCTTGACATCCTTGATCTTCTCTGCTCCGGAGAGCATTCTGAGCTGGTCTTCCATCTCGTTTACCGTGTAGACGCCGTCGATGAGACCGGCATTGAGCATGTGCTCTGCCGTGTTCAGCTCCAGATTGTTGACCATTTTGTCCAATGCGTCCGGCGTGATGCCTCTTGACCTGCAGATGCCGTCTCTGACTGTCTGCCAGAGAGCGTCTACCATGGCCTGGTTCTGCTCACGGTTGGCCTCGCTGATGTTGTCGGCGATAAACTGTTCGCCGGCGGATTTGTATTTGCCGTGACGGATGAGCTGCATCTCCACACCGAAGCGGTCGAGGATGTCCTTGAGGAAGAATATGGTGGTCGAGACTCCCAGGATGTTGTTGCTGGCGAACTCATCGGAATAGATCTTGTCCGCCACGGATGCCAGATAGTATCCGCCGAGGGAGAAATTCTGCCCGTAGGCGATGACGGGCTTGCCCGAGGCTCTGAAACGTTCCAGGGCTCCGCGCAGTTCCTCCATGTAGGCCAGGCCGCTTGAATATGCGCAGTTGGTCAGATAGATGAACTTGATGTCCGGATCCTGGGCAGCATGGTCTATGGATTTGACAGCGTCCAGAATGCCCAGGGATGACGTGCTCCCTGAGTAAGGAACTATAGTGCTGAAATCCAACGGCTCGGAAACAGTCTGCTCTCCTATGGCGGAGCTCAGGTCTATTTTAAGCACTGAGTTGGGATAAACGGTGACGGGTTCACTGGATGACATGAGGCCTCCGACAAGTCCGCCTATGATTCCAAACGTCAGGAGCATCAGGAATCCGAATGCGATGAGCGAGCCGATAAAGGCCGCGAGAAGATTTTTCAGGAATTTCATAAGTAAGATGTTGTTTAATTATAGAACAAATGTAATCAATATTCGGGATAAGACAAACAAAACTGCACCGCAACGGAAAATGTATTATCTTCGCAGCCGGAAATAGCAATACAGTTATGTACAAGATATTGAAGAAGAAATTTCTGACGCCTGCCATCTGTCTCATGGACGTGGAGGCGCCGCGTATCGCGCACTCCGCGCGTCCCGGACAGTTCCTCATCGTGAGGGCCGGGGAGAAAAGTGAACGGATACCGTTGACTATCTGCGATTATGATACGGAAAAAGGAAGTGTGACCATCGTTACCCAGGAGGTAGGCGCCTCGACCAAGAAGATATGCCATTATGAGGAAGGCGAGTCATTCGCCGATGTGGTAGGTCCTCTCGGCCAGCCTTCAGAGTTTGTGCACAGGACATCCCAGGAGCTTGCGGGCACTCGCTGGCTGTTCATAGCCGGCGGTCTCGGTACGGCCCCGGTCTATCCACAAGCGAAGTACCTGCACAATGCAGGCGCTTATGTGGACGTAATCATAGGCGCGCGCAACAAGGACCTCATCATCATGGAGGATGAGATGAAAGCGGTGTGCGATCATCTGTATATCTGTACGGATGACGGCTCTGCGGGGGAGAAGGGTGTCGTTACCGCAGTCATGGACCGTCTGCTCGGAGGCGGGGAGAGATATGACCAGGCCGTGTCCATAGGGCCTATGATCATGATGAAGTTCGCTACCCTCAAGGCCAAGGAGTATAACCTGCCGCTAGTTGTCAGTCTCAATACCCTCATGGTGGACGGTACCGGTATGTGCGGAGCCTGTCGCGTGACGATTGCCGGCAGGACAAAATTCGCTTGTGTTGACGGTCCTGAGTTCAACGCATACGACGTGGACTTCGACGAGGCCATGAGGCGTCAGGGCATGTACCGTGACATAGAGAGGGAAGAGGATCACAAATGTAATATAGGTCTGCATTAAAAAGGGAGGAACAAGTAATGGCGAACAAGATACCAAGAGTGCCGGTAAGGGAACAGGACCCGGCAGTGAGAGCGCACAATTTTGATGAAGTGTGCTATGGATACAACGAGGAGGAAGCTCTGCTGGAGGCTTCCCGCTGCCTGCATTGTAAGAACCCGCGCTGTATGGCGGCATGTCCGGTTTCCATCAAGATACCTGACTTTATCGCGAGGATAGTGGCGCATGATTTTGACGGAGCGGCTGGCGTCATCGCTCAGGACAGTTCTTTGCCGGCGGTATGCGGCCGTGTCTGCCCCCAGGAGACTCAGTGCGAGGGCTCTTGTGTGTTAGGAGTCAAGGGAGAGCCGGTGGCTATAGGGAAACTGGAGCGTTTCGTGGCGGACTGGAGTCGGGAAAGCGGCAAGGTCTTTCTGGACAAGGCTCCGTCCAATGGTATAAAAGTGGCAGTGATAGGCAGTGGCCCGTCTGGTCTAGCCTGTGCTTCCGATCTGGCAAAGTGGGGCTACGACGTGACCGTATTCGAGGCCCTGCATAAGGCAGGAGGTGTGCTTCAGTACGGTATTCCTGAATTCCGTCTGCCCAAGCAGAAAGTGGTGGAGCATGAAGTGGACAATCTTCGTAAGTTGGGAGTCAAGATAGAGACAGACGTGGTTGTGGGCAGGACAGTGACCGTGGACGAACTTTTTGACAAGGAGGGTTTCAAGGCCATGTTTATAGGTTCGGGAGCCGGACTGCCAAGATTCATGGGCATTCCCGGAGAGAATCTCAATGGGGTGTCTTCGGCCAATGAGTTCCTGACGCGTAACAATCTCATGCACGGCTATGATCCTGATTATGATACACCGGTGTTCTCAGGAAAGCATGTAGTGGTGGTCGGTGGCGGTAATGTGGCCATGGACGCGGCCCGTACGGCCTTGCGTCTGGGCTCGCAGGTGACAATAGTATACCGCCGCACAGAGAATGAATTGCCGGCAAGGCGCGAGGAGGTCCATCATGCAAAGGAGGAAGGCATAGAGTTCAGAATGCTTACCAACCCTGTGGAGATACTTGGAGACGACAGGGGTTGGGTGCGCGGAATACGCTGCATCCGTATGGAGCTTGGAGAACCGGATGCTTCCGGCCGCCGCTCTCCAGTGCCTGTCGGAGGTTCGGAGTTCGACATAGAGGCAGATACGGTCATCATGTCTCTTGGAACGTCTCCCAATCCGATGCTTCCACGCTCGACGCATGGAATAGAGATCAATAAAAAAGGCTGTATAGTGGCTGATGAGAGCGGCATGACCACGCGTCCTATGGTATATGCCGGAGGCGATGCCGTAACAGGTGCTGCAACCGTGATTCTGGCCATGGGGGCCGGCCGCCGGGCTGCCGCCGCCATCCACAAGGCCTTGGAACTACAGAAATAATTTCTAACTTTGCCCGGATAAATGTATTAAACCTAATGAACGACAAGTTGAAAATCGTTGTCCTGGCCAAGCAGGTGCCGGACACCAGAAATGTAGGAAAGGATGCGATGAAAGAAGACGGAACCGTCAACCGCTCCGCATTACCTGCTATCTTCAATCCGGAGGACATGAACGCCCTTGAGCAGGCTCTCAGAATCAAGGATCGTCTGAAGGACGTGGAGGTATATCTGCTCACAATGGGACCCGGAAGGGCTGCCGACATCATCCGCGAGGGCCTATTTAGAGGTGCTGACGGAGGTGTGCTTCTGACAGACAGGAAGTTTGCCGGTGCAGACACTCTCGCTACATCATACGCTCTGTCCCAGGCAGTCCGCAAGATCGCTCCGGACATGATTATCGCCGGCCGTCAGGCTATCGACGGTGATACCGCCCAGGTAGGCCCTCAGGTGGCAGAGAAACTGGACTGGCCTCAGATTACTTACGCAGAGGAAGTATTGTATATAGACAACAGCCGTGTAACTGTCAGACGGAGGCTGGAAAGAGGTATTGAGGTGGTGTCCTCACCTCTTCCTGTACTGATCACTGTAACCGGTTCGGCCGCGCCCTGCAGGCCCCGCAACGCTAAGCAGCTTATGCGCTACAAGAGTGCGCGTACGGTATCCGAGGAGCAGGCGTCCGGCTCCGAGTACGCTGCTTCCGGCAAGTGTACCGCTCATCTTCAGATTCCAGAATGGGGATTTGCCGAGATAGGCGGGGATGAGAAGAGTTACGGTCTGGCCGGCTCTCCTACGAAGGTAAAGAAGATTGAGAACATCATCCTTCAGGCCAAGGAGTCACGGACTCTTACAGACTCCGATGCCGACATCGAGGGACTCGTTAAAGAGCTGATATCAAGTCATACAATCGGTTAATCTGTTAAAACGAAGGAACATGAACAACATTATAGTATATTGCGAGACAGACGGAGGACATCTCTGTGACGTGAGTCTCGAACTGTTGACCAAGGCCCGCGACCTTGCGGCAGTGCTTTCCTGTGATGTGGAGGCCCTTCTTATCGGGTACAATGTCAGGGGGCTGGCTGATGAACTTTATGCTTACGGCGCAAAGACCGTGCATCTGGCGGAAGACCCGAGACTGGAGTATTTCCGTACATTGCCTTATGCCGCCATCATCATTGACCTTTTCCGCAGAGAGAAACCCCAGATAGCCCTTTTCGGAGCCACTTCCGTGGGCCGTGACCTTGCACCCAGGGTGTCAAGTGCCCTGCACAGCGGTCTGACCGCAGACTGCACCGCACTGGAAATCGGTGATCATCAGGACAAGGAGAAGCAGTACCACAACCTTCTGTACCAGATCCGCCCTGCATTCGGAGGCAACATCATAGCCACTATCGTCAATCCCGAGCACAGGCCTCAGATGGCCACTGTCCGTGAGGGTGTGATGAAGAAGGCTCCTCTGGCCGCTCCCGTGGCAGGACGCATCTCTGAGATAGACGTCAATTCTATCCTGAAGGACAGCGATCTTACAGTGGAGATTGTGGCCCGCGAGATAGAGGAAAAAAAGATAGACATCAAGGGCGCCCAGATTATCGTGGCCGGAGGATTCGGAGTAGGCAGCAAGGAGAATTTCGACCTGATATTCGAACTGGCCAGGACTCTTGGCGGAGAGGTGGGAGCATCCCGTGCCGCTGTGGACGCAGGCTTTGCGGACCATGCCCGCCAGATCGGCCAGACCGGAGTTACAGTACGTCCCAAACTGTTCATCTCATGCGGTATATCCGGACAGATACAGCATACCGCCGGTATGGACCAGTCATCTATGATTATCTCCATCAACAGCGACCCTGAGGCTCCTATCCACAAGATAGCTGACTATGCCATAGTGGGAGACCTCAATGTGGTGATTCCCAAACTCATCAAGTTCTACAAACAAAACAGCAAATAGTCATGGCAAACTTTTATACAGACAACAGTGATTTGAAGTTCCAGCTTTCCCATCCGTTGATGAGGAAGATTGTGGAGCTGAAGGAACAGGATTTCAAGGACAGCGGCGTATATGATTATGCTCCCTGCAACGTTGAGGACGCCATCGACTCGTACGACAAGGTGATGGAGGTCATGGGCGAGATATGCGCCGACACCATCGCAGCCAATGCCGAGCAGGTGGACCATGACGGCCCCGTCTGTGAGAACGGCCGGGTGACATACGCTGCCGGTACGGCTGAGAACCAGAGAGTGCTGACTCAGGCCGGTATGTACGGTATGTCGCTTCCCCGCCAGTACGGTGGACTTAACTTTTCTCTCGTGCCTTACGTGATGGCTGAGGAACTGGTCTCAAGGGCCGATGCCGGATTTGCAAACATATGGGGTCTTCAGGACTGTGCCGAGACTATCCATGAGTTCGCATCAGAGGAGATTAAGGCAGAATTCCTGCCCAGGATTCCCCAGGGTGATACCTGTTCTATGGACTTGACTGAACCCGATGCAGGCTCAGATCTTCAGGCAGCAATGCTCAAGGCGGAGTGGAATGAGGAGAAGGGCATGTGGATGCTCAATGGCGTGAAGAGATTCATCACCAACGGCGATGCCCAGATTAAGCTCGTCCTGGCCCGCTCAGAGGAAGGTACCCGCGACGGCCGCGGCCTGTCGTATTTCGTGCACGACCAGAAATGGGGCGGCGTTACAGTCCGTCGTATTGAGAACAAGCTCGGTATCAAGGGCTCTCCTACCTGTGAGCTGGTGTTCAAGAACGCTCCTGCCAAGCTCATAGGCGAACGCCGCATGGGATTGATCAAGTACGTGATGTCCCTGATGAACGGGGCCCGTCTCGGAGTGGGTGCGCAGTCTACAGGTATATCCGAGGCTGCTTATCGTGAGGCTTACAAGTACGCCTGCGAGCGCCGTCAGTTCGGCAAGGCAATCATAGAGTTCCCGGCTGTGTACGAGATGCTGGCCGTGATGAAGGCCAAGCTCCAGGCTTCCCGCGCCATTCTGTACGAGACCACACGTTTCGTGGATATATACAAGTCTTACGGCTTCATCACAGAGACCCGTAAGCTGACACCGGAAGAGCGTCAGGAGATGAAGAAGTATCAGCGCTACGCCGATATGTTCACTCCCGTGCTGAAGATGATGTCCAGCGAGTACTGTAACCAGAATGCCTACGATGCAATACAGATTCACGGCGGATCCGGTTACATGAAGGAGTATCCCGTGGAGCGTATCTACCGCGACGCCAGGATCACCACTATATATGAGGGTACGTCCCAGCTGCAGACCGTGGCCGCCATCCGCTATGTGACCACCGGCGCATATCTGGCCAAGATCCGTGAGTACGAGGCCGAGGAGACCGCTCCTGAGTTTGCTACTCTCAGAAAGACACTTGTGGATATGGCTGCCCAGTATGAGCAGGCCTGCGCTCTCGTTCACGGACATGACACCAGTTATGTGGATTTCCATGCCCGCCGTCTGGTGGAGATGGCCGGTCATATCATCATGGGATGGCTGCTTGTGTTGGACGCTCAGAGATGCTCCGACTTTACCAAGTCGGCCCGCGTCTTTATCGGCAAGGCCAGGGCCTGGAACCAGGAGAGGTATGACTATATCGCCGGCTTCACCGAGGATGACATGGCTGACTTTCAGTAACAGGATGATATGAGCAGAAGACATATTCTGATATTTGCGCTTTCCCTCATCAGCGGTACGGCTGTCGCGGATGAGGGAATGTGGCTTCCGTCCCTCATCTCCGAGAGGATAGAGGACATGCAGGCCAAGGGCTTCGAGCTTTCGGCCGAGGATATTTACAGCATTAATCAGGCTTCCCTTAAGGATGCCGTGGTGCTTTTCGGCAGAGGCTGTACCGGAGAGCTTATTTCCCCGGAGGGACTGCTTATTACCAACCATCACTGCGGCTATGCCCAGATACAGCAGCACAGCTCGGTGGAGCATGACTATCTCCGCGACGGCTTCTGGGCCATGACCCGGGAAGAGGAACTTCCCAATCCGGGCCTGACCGTCAGTTTCCTGGAGTATATGGAAGACGTGACAGAGCAGGTGCTGGACGGTTATGAGGCAGGAATGACTGAGGAGGAGCGGACGGCTCTGATTGATGCCAATGCCGACCGGTTGATAGAAAAGGCGACTGCGCCAGGCAACGGACTCAGGGCCTCAGTGGAGTCCCTGTACTATGGCAACAAGTACTACATGTTCGTCTACCGGGAGTATTCAGACGTGCGTCTGGTTGGAGCTCCTCCCTCGTCCATAGGCAAGTTCGGCGGCGATACCGACAACTGGATGTGGCCGCGTCATACCGGAGACTTTTCCATTTTCCGTATCTACGCCGGCAAGGACAACAATCCGGCTCCCTACTCGGAGGACAACGTGCCTTATAAGCCCAGGCGTTATTTCCACATCGCTGCCGGCGGTATTGAGGAGGGAGATTTCACTTTTGTCTACGGATTTCCTGGCAGTACACGCGAGTATATCATGTCCGAAGGAGTCCGTTATGTGTCGGAAGTATCCAATCCGTTCAAGATAGCCCTACGCACCATGCGCCTGGACATTCAGAAACGGTATATGGACGCTGACCAGGCTGTCCGCATACAGTATTCGTCCAAAAACGCGAGTGTCGCCAACGCCTGGAAGAAGTGGCAGGGTGAGATGCGCGGCATCAACCGTCTCGGGACGGTAGACCGCAAGCGTGCTTACGAGGCCCGCTTCATGGAATGGGCGAAGGGTACGGAATACGAGGGCATCATCCCGGCCCTGGATTCGCTTTACGGATTATATGTGCCTTATATGTGCGCCCTTGAGTATTATTATGAGGCTCCGAGGACAGTCGAGCTTACGAATTTTGCCTCAAAGGTGATGAGGATAGCCGAGGACGGCGGCTCGGACTCGCTTCTCAGGGCTACTGTGGAGGCTTTCTACAAGGACTATTACCTGCCTTTGGACAAGGCCTCATTCATAGCGGTGATGAATTACTACAGGGAGCATGTCCCCGAGAATTTCAGACCGGAGTATTTCGACAGCACTCTTGCCGCATACGGCAGCGTGGAGGCATGGGCTGATTACATGTTTGCCCATTCTACCTTTACCGACCGGGAATTCGTGTCCGCGATGGGCGTTGCGGACATCTCCGTCCTAAAGGATGACCCCGCAGTGGAGTTCAGCCGTAAGTTCTCCTCGTGGGCGGAGGCCGAGATTTATCCCCATGTGGACAGGCTCGGTGGTGAGATCACTCTGCTTTACAGGGACTATATGCGCGGTCAGATGGAGTTTGAGCCGGACAAGGCCTTTTATCCGGATGCCAATCTGACATTACGTGTAGCCTACGGCCACATCAAGGGCTATTCTCCGGCAGACGGAGTGGATTATCTGCCGTTCTCGACCATAGACGGCATCATGGAGAAGGACAATCCGGAAATATTCGATTACAATATACCGCAGAGATTCCGCGACATAGTGGCAGCTGGCGATTATGGCCGCTGGGGCAGCGACGGCTCCGTACCTGTCTGCTTCATCGCCACTAACCACACTTCCGGAGGCAACTCCGGCAGTCCGGTCATAGACGGCAAGGGCCGCCTGATCGGCATCAACTTCGACCGAGTGTGGGAGGGCACCATGAGCGACATTGAGTTTGACCCGGACTTCTGCCGGAACATCAGCCTCGATATCCGCTATGCCCTTTTTGTCATTGACAAGATTGGCGGCGCCTCACACCTCATCGACGAGATGACTATCGAGACCGAATAACCCAGTATATCAGCAACAGGTAGTGTAACAGGACTGTGTGCGGGTCTGATTTACACCTTACAGTGATATGTCGTACATAATGAAGACCGGACGGGGAATGGGCATGTCTCCCTCCGCCCGGTCTTTTCTTGCCCGTATGTGCCTTGCCGACAGCTTTGTGTCTACTTCCCCGTAAGTCTTTCATCCCGCAGTACCTGTACCATTTTCCCGCTGTACCTTCTTCCGGCCTTCTGTCCTGTCCGCATTCCCATGCGTTTTGTTCCTTTACTTCGTCTTTCCACATCTCAGTTTCAGATTCGTCCTGTTTCTCCCCGTTTTAATTCTTCTTTCTCTGGGAAAGTGGCCCGTTTTGCCGCTGGTTTCGGATATTTTCCGTTGCGGCCTATACCTATCCTTAAGTGGCTTTAAGCAATGGACTGTAAATTAGGCTATTGCTAAAATGGACTAAGGATAGGTGCCGCTGTATTTGAATGATTTTGGCATTTATGCCGGCTCCTATCCTTCTTGTGGGTTGGATAATAGTTTGAAATACAGCATGTTGCCGGATTGAGACAAAGGACAGGTGTCCGATGGATTGATGGAGCGTGTTGAGCGGATAGGAATATTTAGTGAAAAAAGTTTGGTGATACGAAAATATTGCTATCTTTGCGGTCCGATTCGGGATGTGGCGCAGTTGGTTAGCGCACCACGTTAGGGACGTGGGGGTCGGACGTTCGAGTCGTCTCATCCCGACGAAAGGGGTCTCCCGAAACCGGAGACCTCTTTTTGTGAGATACATAATTGCTTTCGGGAAGTGGCGCAGTTGGCTAGCGCGCTGCGTTCGGGACGCAGAGGTCGGGTGTTCGAGTCACCTCTTCCCGACAAAAGGGTACCAATCGGTGCCCTTTTGTCGTGGAAGAGGTGACGCTCCGCTTTCATGACCCCCACCCAGACCCTCCCCAATGGGAAGGGCTCTGTCGCTCCGCTCCGGTTCCCGTCCAAGGTGTACCAATCGGTGCCCTTTTGTCGTGGAAGAGGTGACGCTCCGCTTTTTCGGAAAATGCATCTCCCCTTTGTAAGTGCTGGATTGTGAGATGTTTATAAATCATTGCGCAATTCTCGGATGTCCCGTCCCTGGGACGGCAGTTATTGTTTATGGGCCGGACAGAGGACCTGCTCAAATGTTCGGAATGCAATGCCTTTAATTGCAAACTTTGGCACTTAATGGTCGTGAGTGCGGGTTGCTGTCAGAAGACCCGGCGAAGGGAAGCTGTCCATAGTTGCCTGCGGGACCCTTGATTCTTTCGGATTTCGGGGTTGTATTTCGTGGAAGAATGGTTATCTTTGTACGCTCTTCCGCAGAAGGCCCTTGTACGGGGTTGGCGGGAAGAGATATGTTGACGTTAATGTGATGCATCCTTCTGATTCTCAAACTTCGCAACTTTGACTCAAGAGAAGGCGGCGGCAACGTAACGTCTGCGTGATGTGTATATGTTATCAATGATGTACATATCGGCGTGGGCTTTCTGCGTTGCTCGTTCTCTTGAGTGGGCATGCGAAGGCCTGAGAGTCAGAATGAGCAAAAGTATGATTCCCACGCTTTTTCGTACAGATGATACACATAGGACAGTTGATAGAGCAGACGTTAAAGGAACAGGGCCGGACAGTCACGTGGTTCGCCGACCGTCTCTGCTGCACCCGTCCCAACGTCTACAAGATCTTCAAGAAAGACAACATCGACATCAAGCTTCTGATTCGAATCTCGGATAT
The DNA here is from genome assembly GCA_018711925.1 of Candidatus Coprenecus pullicola. Classification (GTDB taxonomy): domain Bacteria; phylum Bacteroidota; class Bacteroidia; order Bacteroidales; family UBA932; genus Coprenecus; species Coprenecus pullicola. Next base: position 19,439 of record DVHR01000014.1, on the reverse strand, counting down.
TCTTCAGGTAGATTTTTTCGCACTATACTCCAGACAGAGGCAGGAAAGAACATCTGTCGCCAATTTGGATACAGATGTGTAGCCATTTGAGTATCGGCATTTTTCATTAAAATCATCCCAAGCAGCCTAAATTTGTCGCCAAAATTCAACATTAATATGAAAAGAAAATTTTTTCGGTTTCAGGCAGCGGCTGTGTTCTTCGCGGTCGTTCTTTTGACGGCTGGCTGTGATAAAGGCAGTTCCGTGGCGGATGGATACTATGATGACTACGAGAACCCGGACAACGGTAACGGCAATGATGACGGAACTCCTGATATTCCCGCCACTTCTGACTACGAGACGCTTATTGTCGGTATTTGGGGGTTTGCATATTTCTCGTATCAGATAATAGATACGGATCCTACAGACGGAGAAGACTTCACTGAGTTCATTGAGGAGACCGTGCCTGTTGGTCAGGAGGATGTGGTAGGATTTGATGGAAACGGAATTTATTATGAGGAAGATTATAGCAGTGGAGATCTGATTCCGGCAGGAACTTATTCAATTGTGGACGATATGCTTTATTTAAGATATGATGGGGAGCCAGGCTATTATGCGAACCAGATATCATTTGAGGGGGACGACTATGTGCTTTGCACGATGACAGGAGAAGAGAAGGGGTATTCATACGTTGTCAGGCAGGGCCTTGGAAGAATAGATTATAAAGTGCGTTAGCTTTTATAGGTTATATCTTTGAAGTTAAATTTTAAAACTAATACAATGAAAATCAAACAAGTACTTTTTGCAGCAGCAGCGGCTGTCCTGCTGGTTTATGTCTCATTGGCGGTAACTTCATGTGAATCTGATGCATCCTATTCATCTCTTGCTGGTACAGACTGGTATCAGAATGCAGGAAATGGGATAGAGGTTTACATGCACTTTGGAGATGTTGAGATGGATTTTGAATATTTGCTTTACGGAGAGAATTACGAGACTTCTAAGTATGAGTATACATTTGACGGACGGGGTTGTCGAATGACGGCGAAAACGTATGGCAAAGCTGATTTGTATGGAATAGTAAGTGGTTCTACAATGACTGTTACGAATATGTCAAATGGAGTAGAAATAGGTGTTTTTTACCGTAGATAGAGAATATTTATCCCAAATCGGTCATTAGGAATAAAGGAAAACACTCTTTCTAATGACCGATTTGGGTTAATGCCGAATGTTTAGAAAAAATAATTCTGACGTTAAGCATTTATACGGTAGTTTATTGTGATTTTATAAGCAGTGAGAAAATATCCGTCATTTAGGTTCTGTGTCTTGTCCTTTTGCTCTTCTTTGTTGTGATAGAGAGGATTGGATATATAATGAGGCGGTTAATGCAAGAAACAGGTGAGAGTATGTGCGGGTACCGTTTGACTGGGATAAGTCGGTGGATTTTTATGCAGAGTAATCTTGATTGCAGTTATATGAGGGATGTGGTGTGTGCTGCGATGTGTGGAGTGCTGGCTTTTCTGCTTATGACTGGTTGCGGAAGCAGGGAGGCGGAGGTGGAAAGGCTTGTGGCTGAGAGGGACTCGCTGCTGCAGTCGCTGGACCGGCAGTCCGTGGAGTTTGACAATTACGAGCAGACGGTCGGTATTCTGAATGCCACCATGGATTCAATTGCCGCGCTGGAGCACCTGATATTTCTTAATGCCGGCGAGGCTCCGGGATATAAGGAGACATTAGAGTTCAATCTGATGCGTTTCGAGACTATCCTGAATGAGCAGAGTGAGAAGATTCGTCAGCTGGAGGAACGGCTGGCTTTGAGTCATGACTCGACTGCTCAGGCCATGAGGCTCATCGCGCATCTGAAACAGCAGATTGAGACCAAGAACGGGGAGATTGCGAGGCTGAGGGCGGAACTCGGACGAAAAAATGCCGATATCGGGAAATTGCGCGGACAGGTTGCCTCTCAGAACGCGCGGATAAGCGAGCTTGACCGTAAGTCGGACATGCAGATGAAGGCTCTTGCCGTTCAGGATTCGATTCTTAATACCGGCTATGTCCTGATAGCATCTAAGAAAGAGCTTAGGCAGATGGGGCTTCTTAAGGGAGGTCGGCTGGCCGCGGATGCCGCTATTGATTATTCTGCATTCACTCCTGTGGATATCCGTAAGTGGAACGATGTGACTGTTCAGGGCAAAAGGCCCAGGGTGCTTTCCGCCGTGCCTTCATCCTCTTACGGCATAGTTAGTCTCGGGAACAGGGACTGGATGCTGACGATCAGCAGCGTGCCTGATTTCTGGCGGACTTCCAGACTTCTTGTTATACAGACAGATTGACAGAATTGCGCTATGGTTTCAAATTTAAGGAGAATACTTGTGATGTTTCTAGCGGCATGGCTGCTCATAGTCAACGTGCCGCTGTCGGCTCAGGCGATACTTAAACATACCGTGGATATCGGCGAGACACTGGCCTCGATAGCTCAGAGATACGGTACGACCGAGGCCCGGATTATCGAGCTGAATCCCGATGCCGCAGATTTCATATATGTGGGCATGGAGCTTGTCATCCCTGTCGCATCTCCGGCGAATCTTACTGAGGTTATGGAAAACCTGGCGGACAAAAAAGACTCCGTGGCGTTTGGGCTTGAGACAGCATTGTCAATGTCGCTCAGCCAGACGGACGCAATTTCTCAAGAAGTACCTGAGAGATTGACCAGTTCAAGGGAAGATGAGCGAAAATCCGCTATATTTGAGGTAATGTATACAGCGGGTTCTTTTGAGGATGTAAAGTTTTCTGGTATGTATGGTTTCGGCTTTACCATGCATCCGTGGGAGATAGCTCCGGACCTGTATGCCGGTTTCCATTTTTCTCCGTTGAACTTCAATTTTGGATTGGTTCCTGAAGGCTATGAGTCCGATGTGGTTATGCTGGGCCCGGCTATTGGATATTATTTTACTCCTGCAATATTTATATCTGCGCCGTTGGATGTTATATGTAATGTGAGTTTTGGCATAGGCCGCGATGATAAAGTGTATACGAAATGGGGACTGTCACTGTCTCCGTCCGTTTACATCGGAAGGAAGTTCGGAGTCTTTCTCGGCCCCGTCTTCTCAATCAGCTTTGTGAAGAATGCTGAAGTAGTCTGCGGTTTCCGTGCCGGCATCTTTTTCTGATATCAGCTGGCTTCATGTCAGATAGGGTGGCTTGATTGTGAAGCGGTGGTGCGGTATGAAGGGGATGATGCCTGACTTTCAGTGAGTTGCAAAATGCACTGCACATTTGGCCACTTTCAGGGCAGGCCAAATGTGCAGTGCTGTAATATATATGCTTGATATTCAGAAGAATCACTCTGAAGAATGCACCGCTCGTTCAGAATGGAGGTATGACAGAAGCCGTAGCAGTCCGGCAGGAGTTTCAGTCGTGCCGGAGCAGGAAGGTGAGGGGGATGTGGAGGCGGGAGGCCCAGTCGTGCTCTACGTGAGAGGCGCCGGGGAAGACAGGGCTGATCCATGTGCCGGTGGTGTGGATGGAATCCGGATATCCGGTGTGGTCTCCTGAGACGGATGTGGAGAAGGATGGGCCGGGAGTCCAGCCGTGTCCGGTGAGCAGGCTGTCCAGCCTGGCCTGGTAAGGTGGGTAGAGGGCATCGATGGTAGAGTCGCCGCGGTCGGTGTAAAGCAGGCATGAGCCGGCTGCGGGCAGGTTGTCGTCAAGATAACTGAGGAAGGCCTCGAATACGGTCCGGGAAATGTCCGTGGCACCGGTATAGGACGCGCTGGCAATCATAGGCAGATGGGTTGACATGCAGGCCGCTCCGCCGAATATGTCCGGGTACTCGCACAGGGCATAGAGGGATATGAGGCCGCCCATGCTGGAGCCGGCTATGAAAGTGTTTTCCTTATCGGGTAAAGTGGGGTAATGCGAGTCGATGAACGGCTTCAGCTCATGGACTAAAAACCGAAGGTATTCGTCGGCTTCATATACCGTGCCTGAGGACAGCATATAATCCAGGGCTGCATCGGCGGAAAGAGCCCCGGCAGGAACGTCGCCGGAGTTGCAGCCGGCGCTGGACGGTTCGGAGACGGTGCCGGTCCGGGAATCCTGCGTGCCGCCAAGATAGCCCAGTACCTTCTCCGGAAAATATTCCCCATATCTGTTGTCTCCGTGGGCGATGCCGACCACTATCGCGGGCGGAACCTTTCCCTCTGCGATGAGGTCTCCCAGCACTTCGTCAACCTGCCATTCCTCTCCGTTCCAGGTCGAAGTGGAGTCGAAAAGCATCTGGCCGTCGTGCATATACAGGACAGCGTACTTCTCATCGGGGGAATACCCGTCCGGCAACCATACAAGCCCTTGTCTGGGACTCATGTACCTGGACTTGAACCATGGATATTCCTCCACGTGACCGGAGGCGGTGTGGATTTCCGAGCCGTCTTTGAGAAGGTCGATGACCCCGCCGTCGCAGATCAGGTAGCCGCGCAAGTCCTGACGGGATGCAATCAGCTCAGCAGCTTTTTCCTTACCGGCCACCATGCAGTATGTCGCATAGGCGTCCGACAGAGCTCCGCCACGGACTGAGTCGTTGCAGATGACAGTAGCGCTGAGCAGATCATGCTGTACCGGATATCCGGTGACAGGGTTGATGGAGTGGGCGAATTTCTTTCCGTCGATTACATAAAACTTGCGGTAATTGCCGGAAGTGGTGATGCCGCAGTCGCTCAGATAGACGACTTTCTGTATGTTCTCCCCGGCTGTCTGCGAGCCGTCCACCGGAGCGTCGATGCCGATGCTCCATTCTTTCCCTGAAGCATTTACTCCCTTGCAGACTATCTCCATGCCCACTTCAACCAGATAGTTCCGAACTCCCAGACTGTCCATCAGGTCTGCCACTATGTCGCAGGTATAGCCCTGTGCGATGGCGTTGAAATTGAACTGCACCCTTGGGTCTTTCTTGACCAGCCTGCCGTTTTCCAGACTGACGAGGTCCATGCCGACGAAGGTTTTAAGCGAGTCAACTATGCGTGCTGTGCGTGAATCATTCCGTATGCTGTCCATAGTGCCCACTGACTTGAATCCGAATCCCCAGAAGTCAAACAGCGGCCCTCCGGACACGTCGAAGAGTCCGTCTGTCTCCTCCCACAGCCTGCGTGACATCTCATACAGTTCCAGGAAGTACCTGTCGGGGACACAGTCCTCACCGCGGTTCCATCTGGACAGAAGCGAGCCGCGGTTGTAGCCGGATATGGAGAAGTCGATATCACGCAGTCTTTTGCTGACAAGCGACATGATGCTGTCGTCGTTTGCCGCAAGTGTGCCCCCTGGGGTGGAATAGATGATATGAAATGTGCCCCCCTGTGCGTATCCTTCCAGCCTTTTGTATTTGTTTGCGCTTGTGCAAGAGAGTGTTAGACTGGCGGCAGCAATTGCTATAAGGAACAATATGGCGTTTCGCATGATGGCATGATTTTAGTAAAATTATTATCTGTTTGCAAAACTAAGAAAATTTAATGCATCTTTGTACTGCCAAGTAAAATATTGAAATGAACAGTAATTGTTTTAAGACGGTACTGTGGACCGTACTGCTTTCCGTGCTTATGCTGGTCTCCTGCAAGAAGGATGATGATGATACGAGGGAGTCCATGTCGGGCTCTGTCAATTTTGATTTTCCGGCCTATGCTGTGGCCGGTCAGTATGTGGAGTCCTATGCGTCAGGAGTAACGACACCGGCAGACCCGGAGTATGTATGGGTCTCACATGATCTGAATATAAGTGAGACAGACACGGTAAGAAGCCGCTCCATAGCGTTTTACCTCCCGGATGAGCCGGGTGAGTATACCATGACAGTGTATGCGATGCATCCGGATTATTATTCGCTGGCCAAGAGTGCGACAGTTGTGGTTATCTCCTCGGATATAAATGATGTCGGCGGCATGTATCCCGGTGAGGAGGAATTTGTGGACCCGAGAGACGGAGAAAGTTATTACGTCCGGTCATACGGAAGTCTCAAGTGGTTCACTCAGAATCTGCGGTATGCCGGTACTCAGTCGGATACACTTGGCTGTCTTTATGAGAATTCGGAGGGGATAGACATGGTGTTCGGTAGGCTGTACTCATGGAACGACGCGACGGGTGGAGTCTCCGGCAGCGGTCTCGGCGGCGGACCTCAGGGTGCCTGTCCGGAAGGTTGGTCTGTTCCGACAAACGAGGACTGGGAGGATCTGGCCGCGGCAGTTGGAGGACAGGAGTATGACTTTATGGACAAATGGTCCGGTCTTGGTGTGGTAATGTCCTCTGCGATTACTCTTGCGGGTCTGCAGATGTGGCCCTATTCTCCGGATAACAGCCATACGAATACATCGAGGTGGAACGGTTTCCCCTCCGGCAATTCCCGAGACAGTTACGGGGATTTCGAGAATATCTCCACTTACGGTATGTGGTGGTCATCGTCCGAAATTGATGATGAGACGGCTCCCTACCGTTATATTTACTACGATTCGGATACCTTTGACGTGTATTACACGGACAAGAATACTTACGGAGTGTCTGTAAGATGTGTGCAGGTAATAGATTAACAATTAAAAATAGATGAATATGAAACGCGGTTATGTAGTGCTTGTCGTCATAGTGGCGGTAGTGCTGGTGTTGTTTTTCTGGATCAAGGGCATGTACAACTCTATGGTGAGAATGGACGAGGGGGTGTCGAGTGCATGGGCTCAGGTGGAGAATGTGTATCAGAGGAGGGCAGATCTGGTGCCCAATCTTGTGGCAACGGTCAAGGGGTATGCTGAGCACGAGTCTTCCACACTGGAGGCTGTGGTCAACGCAAGGGCCAAGGCCACGCAGATGACAGTGGACCCGTCCAGTCTCTCGGAGGCTGAGATTGCGCAGTTCACGGCGGCTCAGGATGAGTTGGGAGCGGCCATCGGACGTCTGCTTGTGTCTGTGGAGCGTTATCCCGACCTGAAGGCCAACCAGAACTTCCTGGAGCTGCAGGCCCAGTTGGAAGGTACGGAAAACCGGATTACGGTGGAGAGGCAGAAGTTCAACGAGGCTGCCAGAAGTTACAATGTGACTATTCGCAGGTTCCCCAACAATATCTTCGCGGGTATGTTCGGCTTTGAGAAGAAGGGCTATTTTGAGGCTTCTGAGGGAGCGGAGCAGGCTCCGGTCGTAAGTTTTTAAGTGATGACGGCAGCTGATCTGCTCAGGAAGGAGAACAAGGCCAGGCTGGTCCGGGCCATCGGTACGGCTGAGAAGAACACATCCGGGGAGATACGGGTACATCTGGAGCAGGTCTGCAAGGGAGACCCGTATCTGCGTGCGGCCTATGTGTTCTCCAGGCTCGGAATGTTCGATACCAAGGACCGGAACGGAGTGTTGATCTATCTTGCCATGAAGTCCCATAAGTTCGCTATCGTGGGAGATTCAGGTATCAACGCCAGGGTCGGAGCCGGTTTCTGGAACGATGTCAAGGACGCGATGGCATCTGATTTCCGAGCCGGAGACTTCACCGGCGGCATGGAGAGGGCCATAGTTTCCGTGGGTGAGAAGCTGAAGGCTTTCTTCCCTTATCAGAAAGATGATGTGAATGAACTCTCAGACGAGATATCATATGAGGACAATCAGAACGATAATTAGATGCCTTTCGGTATTGTGTGCGGCTCTTGCGGTCTTTGTCTCCACGGCGGCGGCTCAGGTCCCGGAGAAGCCGGCCGTACCCAGGGCAGTCAATGACTTTGCCGGTATATTTTCCGTTCCGGATGCGGAGTATATGAACCGGGTTCTGGTCTCGTTTGCAGACAGCACGTCCAACCGCATAGTGGTGGTTACGGTCAATGACCTTGGCGGGATGGAACCGGCGATGTTCGCTTATGAGATAGGCGAGCAGTGGGGTGTGGGCTCGTCGAAGTTTGACAATGGGGTGGTGGTGCTGGTAAAGCCGAAGAGCGCTTCATCCTCCGGCCAGGTGTATATCGCGGTCGGTTACGGTCTGGAGGGAGCGATACCCGATGCCATAGCCAAGCGTATCGTCGAGAACGAGATGATACCCCGTTTTAAGGAGAATGACTATGCGGGAGGTGTAGCTGCTGCGCTGAACGTGCTGATGCGGCTCTCTGCCGGGGAGATATCTTATAAGGAATATGAGGACTCCATCAGCGCGGGCGGATCGATAGCGATGATAGTCTTCGGGCTGCTGTTTGTCCTTATAATATTGGGAGCGCTCTTCGGAAAAAACGGCCCCAGAAACATCGGCAGCGGGGGCAGCCATACGTCCTCAGTTGCGGATGCGATTTTCTGGTCTTCCATTCTCGGAGGTGGCCGCAGTCACGGCGGCGGTTTTTCCGGCGGCGGTGGCTTTTCCGGTGGCTTCGGCGGAGGAAGTTTCGGCGGCGGCGGAGCCGGTGGCTCCTGGTAGCATTCCTCTTTCCGCCGAAACTTCCGACTAAGCCCCTTCTGATGAATTGATTCAGGCTTCTTCAGCGGAGTCGAAGGCCTTGATGATGCTGGTGACGAGGGGGTGGCGCACCATGTCCTCGGTGCCGAAATTGATGACTGCGATGCCCTTTATGTTCTTGACCAGCTCAACCCCGCGCATGAGTCCGGAGTCGCGTTTATTGGGCAGGTCTATCTGGGTGGCGTCTCCCGTGACGATGAACTTGGCGTTGTTGCCCATACGGGTCAGGAACATCTTCAGCTGTCCCAGCGATGTGTTCTGGGCCTCGTCCAGGATGACGAACGCGCTGTCCAGAGTCCGTCCCCTCATGTAGGCCAGCGGGGCTATCTGGATGATGCCCTCTTCCATGAGTATCTGGAGCTTGCGCGGATGTATCATGTCGTGCAGGGCATCGTACAGCGGCTGCAGGTACGGGTCCAGTTTCTCTTTCATGTCTCCCGGCAGGAAGCCAAGTCTCTCCCCGGCCTCCACAGCCGGCCTTGTCAGGATCAGTTTCTTTACTTCCTTATTCTTCAATGCCCTTACCGCCAGGGCGATGGCCGTATAGGTCTTTCCGGTGCCGGCCGGTCCGAGGGCGAAGATAAGGTCGTTCTTATAGTATTCGTCGACCAGTCTGCGCTGATTTTTGGTTTTGGCCCTGACTATCCGGCCCTCATTGCCGTATACTATATTATAGGCCTCGTCGTTTTTCATGGATTTCTGCTCCTGCACTTCCGACGGGTAGGACTTATAGTCCAGTAGTCTGTCCATCTCGCTGTCGCTTAAAGTATGTCCCTTGCTGACTGCTTCCATGATGGTCTCCAGTCTTTCCTTCAGCAGCCCAACCTCCCCTGGATTGCCGTTGAGCTTTATTTCCGAGCCTCTTGCCAGGATCCTCACATTGGGGAAATAGTTCTTGAGCCTGTCTAAAAGTCTGTTGTTCACCCCGTAGATATCCACGGAGTCAATGCCGTCTATGATTACGGTCTCCTGTCTCTCATTCTTCTCTGTCATCTTCAAACAGTGTTTTCAGTCTATTGTATGTGTCTTTCATTTTCGTGTAATTGTATCCGCTCCGGAACTCTTCCTTTCTGTCCAGGAACTCCCGAACCGGCAGGACTGTGTACCCGTTCCCGTATCCTCCAGGTCTGGAGCACCATACCGGCACGGCCTCAAGTCCGGCCACGTAGCTGTCACCGTAGGATGTGACGGCTATCCTCAGTATCATCATCAGCCCTAGCTCAGTGTTCCTCAGGCTCATGTTGGATATGAAATTGCCCATGGAATACGCCACCGGGAACACTACCGGCTGGACTACATGCGGATGGCTTCCGATTACCGCATCGGCCCCGCATTCCAGCAGGAACTCAGCCCATTCCCTCTGACGGCTATCGGGTACTGTCGTATATTCCTGGCCCCAGTGCGGCAGGGCGATAATGATGTCAGCCTCCTTTTCCCTGGCCCTGACGAAGGCCTCCCGCACTTTCTCTTTGTCCATCATGTTGACGATGAACGGCTCCGGGACTCTGATGCCGTTTGTGCCGTAGGTGAAGTTGATGAATGCGACCCGGACTCCTCCGAGCTCGGCTATGTAAGGGTTGTGCTTCTGTTCATCCAGGCTGTCGCGGTATACTCCGGTCACGGGTACGCCTATTTTCCCGTATTTCTCCAAGGATGAGACTAGCCCCCTGCGTCCTTTGTCGCAGATATGGTTGTTGGCGCACAGGAACAGGTCTATGCCGGCCTCAGCTGCCTCTTCTGCCAGTGCTTCGGGGGCTGAGAATGACGGATATCCGGTGTACGGAGGCCCTCCGAGACAGAACTCCATGTTGGCTACGGTGAAGTCAGCCTCGTCTATAAAGTGCTGGACATGTGCGAAATAGGATGAGTAGTCGTAGGACGATGACTGCATTGAATCGGCTCCTGGGATGAGGGCTGAGTGTATCTGCTGCCTGTGCTGCATGACATCGCCCATGAAGAGTATGGACAGTGTGTCGACGACAGTGAGCAAAAAAGTTCCGGTCATCCGCTACTCCTGCAATAATTTAACGTTCTCAAAATCCAGCCTTACAGTCAGCCATTTCCGTAGTTTCTCCACATTCTCCCCGGATATGGGCTTTTCAGCACTCAGGATTACAAGTATCTCTTCCTGCCTCTTGCCGAGCGAATCCGGGTTGATGGAGTAGCCGCGGGTCATGGTCACGTTGGTCAGGCCGGGATACTGGGCCAGCAGCTCGTTGGTTATCTGTTCGTAAGGCAGTTCCCTTGTCTTGTAGCTTTGCAGCTCCTTGCGCATCGTGTCGATTATCTGCTCCCGCTTGAGGATTTCCTGGTCGCTTCTCTCGTAGATGCTCTGGATGGCGACCCTGTCGGTCATCTCCCGTTGGTCGGTGGCGGCGTTCTGGCTTATGATGATCTGGTCGTCGGTGAAGCCGAACTCGTGTGCGGACTTGTAGATGAGGTTGAGCTCCTCATGGCTGAGCGCCTCTCCGGCTATGAACAGCTCGACTTTCGGCGGTTTGGCTCTGAAGTCAATGCTGTGGTCGTATATGTAGCTTCTGCTAAGTTCCTTGTTGGCGGCGATGAACTCTTTCGCCGTGTGGCTGAAGTTGTTCTCCCGGATCATGATGACGGCCGAGTAGACGCTCGGGATGATGATTATGATGACGAGTGCGGCTATCCAGCGGCTCACTCTTTTCTGTTTCGCCGGGTCGGTAAACGTGGCCATGGGGAACTTGAGATACTTGACGGCCAGTAGGGTGGCTATGGCGATGAAGATGCTGTTGATGGAGAACAGGTACAGTGCTCCGGCAAAATATTTCAGGCTGCCAGTGGCGAGCCCGAAGCCTGCGGTACACAACGGCGGCATGAGGGCTGTGGCAATGGCTACGCCTGAGATGACGGTGCCCTTGTCTTTCCGGCTGATTTCTATGATACCGGCCGAACCTCCGAACAAGGCGATGAATACGTCATATATTGTAGGATTGGTCCTGGTGAGCAATTCGGTGGGGTTCTCCAGTTCCAGTGGGGATACAAGGAAATATACCGTGGATGCCAGGATGCTGATTACGACCATCACAATCAGGTTCTTGAATGACTTCTTCAGAAAAGACGTGTCGTTGGTCCCCAGACCGTATCCGATACCGAATATAGGCCCCATGAGCGGAGATATGAGCATGGCGCCGATGATTACCGCTATCGAGTTGGTGTTCAGGCCTACGGACGCTACGATAATGGCGAAGGCCAGGATGTAGGCGTTCGGGCCTTTGAAGTCTATGTTGCTGCGGATATACTGGGAAGCCTTGTCGGTGTCGATATGGTCGCTCAGGCTCACTATATCACCGATGTATGTCTTGACTTTACTGAAAAAACTCCTGAAATTGTTTTCCATCCGGCTTATTTTATCAATTAGAGTGTAAATATACATTTTTTTTGCTCTTGTGTTATTATTTGCCTATTTTTGTTGGATATAATTAAACTGTTTAATTTAAATAAATTGCTGAATATGAGAATCGTTAAGTTAATTATGACCTTGGCGGCGGCTGCAATGCTGCTGACAGGATGTGACTTTTTCCGCTCGCTTGTAGGAAAGCCTACTTCCAAGGACCTTGAAAGGATGAGACAGGAGGCAATGGAGCAGGAGCGTCAGCAACGTGAGCAGGATTCTCTCAACAGGGTGAGGGCCCTTGAGCTGGAGCAGGCCAGAATCGCTGCTGAGAACTCGCTGGAGAATGCTGGAAAATATCATGTGATTCTCGGCAGTTTCAAGGTGGAGGGCAATGCTGAGAAGATGTATGCCACGCTGGAGAAAAACGGCTACAAGCCCAGAGTGATAGAGTTCAACAACGGATTCGAGGCAGTCTCCGTAGCCGCCTATGATGATTATCGCGAGGCGCTCAGGGCTATGGAGGATGTCATGGAATATCAGTTCTGCCCCGAGGATGTATGGATCTATGATGTCAGTCAGAATATGCATGTCAAATAACAGTAAATAACAACAAATAACCAAGTCAGTATAGATGAAAACAACAGCATTTACCCAGAAGCACATAGCTCTGGGAGCCAAGATGGTTCCTTTCGCCGGATACAATATGCCGGTTGAGTATGTCGGTATCACCGAGGAACATAATACAGTCAGGAACGGAGTAGGAGTATTCGATGTCTCGCACATGGGTGAGATATGGGTAAAGGGTCCCAACGCCCTTGCATTCGTGCAGTATGTCTCGTCCAATGACGCGTCACTTCTCTATCCCGGGAAGGTGCAGTACGACTGTTTCCCCAACGGAAAGGGCGGTATCGTGGACGATTTTCTTGCATACTGCATAGACAGCCAGACATATCTGCTTGTAGTCAATGCCGCCAACGTGGAGAAGGACTGGAATCACCTCTGCGCCATAGCTCCCAAGTTCGGGCTTACTCCCGGTAAGGAGCTCTATAACGCATCGGACGAGATCTGCCAGCTTGCAGTGCAGGGCCCCAAGGCCATTCAGGCCATGCAGAAACTCTGCGATGAGGATATTACCGGGATGGAGTACTATACATTCAAGAAACTTATGCTCGGCGGTGTAAGTGTGATTTTCTCTATCACAGGATATACTGGAGCTGGCGGATGCGAGATTTACGCGGCCAACGAGGACGCCGACAAGTTGTGGAATGCAGTGTTCGAGGCTGGAGCCGAGTTCGGCATCAAGCCAATCGGACTGGGAGCCCGCGACACTCTCAGGCTGGAGATGGGATTCTGCCTGTATGGCAACGATATAGACGATACCACATCGCCTCTTGAGGCCGGTCTGGGCTGGATTACCAAGTTCTCAGAGGCCAAGGGTGATTTTATCGACAAGGAGTATCTCCTGGCTCAGAAGGCCGAGGGCCTGAAACGCAAGCTTGTAGGATTCGAGCTAATCGACCGCGGTGTGCCCCGTCACGGTTATGAGATCTGCGATGCCGCCGGTACTGTAATCGGTCACGTGACATCCGGAACCATGTCTCCTTCCCTCAACATCCCCATCGGAATGGGTTATGTCAACACCCCGTTCAACAAGGCGGACACCGAGATATACATCAAGGTAAGGAACAGGCTTCTCAAGGCCAAGGTAGTAAAGACTCCTTTCTATAAGGCTTCGAAATAGTGAAACGCACAGCCTCCATTCTCATCCTGGCCGGTCTTTCTGCCGTACTGTCGTATGCGCAGAACGGAGAGGAGACCGCGAGATTGGAAGACCATGTCGTGTTCCTGACCTCAGACTCTCTTGGCGGCCGGCGTGCCGGAAGTCCTGGAGAGACCGCAGCGGCGGAGTATGTCTACGATTGTCTTTACGAAGCCGGTGTCACCATGCTTTCCGGAAGGGAAGGTCAGGAGTTCTCCATAGTACTGGAGGATGATACGGTGATGTCCAGAAATATCGTAGGGATAGTCAACGGATATGACGACAGGCTTAGGAATCAATATGTGGTCATTGGTGCCAACATGGACCATCTCGGAACCAATGTGATGACGGTGGACGGCAGAAGCGTGACGCAGATATTCCCGGGGGCGAATGACAATGCCTCCGGGATTGCCGTAATGCTGGAAGTGGCCAAACGAGTGGCCGCTTCCTCATTTTTCTTTAAAAGGTCAGTCGTTTTTGCCGGATTCGGGGCCAGGGAGCAGGGAATGGCCGGATCATGGTATTTTATCAACAAGACATTTCCGGAGCCGGACAGTATCTCCATTATGATCGATGTCAGGTCCGTGGGACGCTCGGGTCCGCTCAATCCGTTTACTTATTATAACGGTGTGTCGAGTCCTGAGGTCAACAGTCTGGTTGACGGACTGTCTGAAGTGGGAGCGTTTTATATTCCGGAAGAGGGAGACGGTATGCTGCCGTCCGGAGATTATCTTCCGTTTTATGAGAAGAACATACCGGTGGTGCTGTTCACTGCCGGGAGTGACAGAAATATGAGGACGGTCAGGGATAGGGCTTCCTTTCTGGATTATGAGTCGATGGATTATATCTGCGACTTCATTTACAATTTTATCAGGGAAGTCGCGAATATGGAACTGATGATTGACCGTCCTGAAGAGTATTGGACGGGTACGGCAGACTCGCTGGCGTCAATCGGAGGGGAGAGGACCTACTCTCCGTATGAAGTGGACACGCCTCCGGAGTTCTTTAGGGGAGATGTGGGTACATTCCTGAGGGAGTGGGTGTATACTTATCTCAAGTATCCGGATATTCCGCTGAGCCAGGGAGTGTCCGGCACGGTGACGGTGGAGTTCATCGTGGAGAAGGACGGCAGTGTGACCAATGTCAGGGCGATCAGGGGCAATGACCAGTATCTTGAGGATGAGGCCGTGCGGGTCATATCGGCCTCCCCGAAGTGGAAGCCGGGCGTCTTGGGCGGAGAGAAGGTCAGGGTCAAATACTCTGTACCTGTTGAGTTCAGATTGAAAAAAAGATAGAAAGAGTAGTATAAAACAAAATGTCAACTGATTACAATTTTTCAGAGATTGAGAGAAAGTGGCAGAAGTTCTGGGCGGATAATGGAACTTACAGAGTCACGGAAGACAGCGGGAAACCTAAGTTCTATGTCCTGGATATGTTTCCCTATCCCTCCGGAGCCGGCCTGCATGTGGGACATCCATTGGGATATATAGCCAGTGATATTTACAGTCGGTATAAGCGTCTTCAGGGTTTCAATATCCTGCATCCCATGGGATTTGACGCCTTCGGCCTGCCTGCGGAGCAGTACGCTGTCCAGACCGGCCGTCATCCGGCATCTACAACCGAGGAGAATATCGCCAGATATAAAAGCCAGCTCAACCGGATAGGATTCTCGTTTGACTGGACAAGAGAGATACGAACCAGTGATCCGTCTTATTACAAATGGACGCAATGGGCATTCCTGAAGATGTTCGGGAGCTGGTATGACAATTCCTGCGGCAAGGCGCGTCCGATAGAGGAACTTGAGGCTTATTTTGCCGCTAAGGGCACTTCGGGCGTGAATGCCGCCTGCTCCAGGGAGATGAGCTTTTCGGCAGCTGAGTGGAACTCCATGACGGAAAAGGAGCGTGCCGACGTGCTGATGAACTACAGAATAGCATATCTGGGGGAGACTTCGGTTAACTGGTGTCCCAAACTGGGAACGGTCCTGGCTAACGATGAAGTCAAGGAAGGTTTGTCAGTCAGGGGAGGCTACCCGGTTATACAGAAGAAGATGCAGCAGTGGCAGCTTCGAGTGTCCGCCTATGCTGAGAGACTGCTCGCAGACTTGGATACCCTCGACTGGTCCGACTCCCTGAAGGAGATGCAGCGCAACTGGATAGGCCGCTCCGAGGGTGCGGAGATAGTCTTCAAGGTGAGCAACGGGGACAAGACATATGATGTGACTATATTTACGACCAGGGCTGATACTGTATTCGGCGTGACGTTCATGGTGCTCGCTCCCGAAAGCGAGTGGGTGGACAGGCTTACAGCTCCTGAGATGCGCTCCCAGGTGGACGAGTATCTGGCCTCAGCGGCCAGGAAGACCGAGAGGGAGAGGATGGCCCAGACCCGTCAGGTGACAGGTGTGCTCACCGGCTCCTACGCGGTGAATCCTTTGACGGGCCAGAAGATACCGGTATGGATATCGGAGTACGTGCTGGCCGGATACGGTACGGGCGCCATCATGGCGGTACCGGCCCATGACAGCAGGGACTATGCTTTCGCCAGGCATTTCAACCTGCCGATAGTTCCGCTAATCGAGGGCTGCGATGTGTCGCAGGAGAGTTTTGATGCCAAGGACGGCGTGATGTGCAACTCCGGTTTTCTTAACGGAATGACTGTCAAGGAGGCGATACCGGCGGCGATTGCCAAGGTGGAGGAGATGGGTATCGGACGCAGGAAGGTCAATTACCGGCTCAGGGACGCCATTTTCTCCCGCCAGAGATACTGGGGAGAGCCTTTCCCGATTTATTATAAGGACGGTGTGGCCGTTCCGATGGAGATGTCGGATCTGCCTCTGTGTCTGCCCGAGATAGACAAGTATCAGCCTACTGAGTCGGGGGAGCCTCCTCTGGCCAGGGCAAAAGGCTGGGAGTATCACGGCTGGCCGATAGAGAAAAGCACTATGCCCGGCTTTGCAGGCAGCAGCGCGTACTATCTGCGGTATATGGACCCCTGCAATGACAAGGCTCTGGTAGACCGTAAAAAAGACGAGTACTGGAGGAGCGTGGACCTGTATGTCGGAGGTACTGAGCATGCCACCGGTCATCTGATTTATTCCCGGTTTTGGAACAAGTTCTTGTACGACCTGGGATATGTGTGCGAGCCGGAGCCGTTCCGCAAGCTGGTCAATCAGGGCATGATTCAGGGCCGCTCCAACTTTGTGTACAGGATAAAGGGCACCAATACATTTGTCTCATACAATCTCAAGGACCAATATGATACTACTGAGATACACGTGGATGTCAATATGGTCCGTAATGACCGCCTGGATCTGGATGCTTTCCGGAAATGGATGCCTGACTTTGCCTCAGCCGAGTTCATACTGGAGGACGGTGAATACATCTGCGGATGGGCCATAGAGAAGATGAGCAAATCGATGTTCAATGTAGTCAATCCGGACAATGTCTGCGATACCTACGGGGCTGATACGCTCAGGCTTTACGAGATGTTCCTCGGTCCGATAGAACAGTCCAAGCCGTGGGATACCAAGGGTATAGACGGAGTACACCGCTTCCTCAAGAAGTTCTGGCGACTGTTCTACGACAAGGACGGTGCCGTATTTACGGAGGTGAAGGCCACGCCGGCTGAGCTGAAGGTGCTGCACAACCTTATCCGTAAAGTCTCATACGACATAGAGCATTTTTCCATGAATACATCGGTCAGCGCATTTATGATTGCGGTGAATGAACTGTCGGAGCTTAAGTGCCGCAGCCGGGAGATACTGGAGCCTATGGTCATACTGCTCTCGCCTTTTGCCCCCCACATCTGCGAGGAGTTGTGGAGCAGGTTGGGACATGGTGACTCGGTTTCCAACGCATCGTATCCCGAGTACGTGGAGAGTTATACGGTGGAGAACACCTTCGAGTATCCGGTGTCTTTCAACGGAAAGATGAGATTCAAGATGGAACTTGGCCTCGGCCTTTCCTCGAAAGAGATTGAAGCAGCCGTGCTTGCTTCTCCCAATATGGAAAAGTACCTGGGCGGAAAGCCTGTGCGTAAAGTGGTGGTGGTACCGTCGAAGATTATCAATATTGTATTCTGACATGAATCCGGTTACGAAAAAAGTCCTTATAACGCTGAAGGAGTATGTCATCATCACCTTTGGCCTTGCATTGTACTGCTTCAGCTGGACGTCGTTTCTTATACCCAAAGGGATAGTCGGCGGAGCTATTCCGGGACTGGCCACCTTTGTCAATTATGCGACAGGAGGGCTTATCCCGGTATCCGTGACCTACCTGTCTGTCAATGTGATCCTGCTGATACTGGGCTTTCTTGTTCTTGGCAGGGGGTTCGGATTCAAGACCATATACTGTATTCTCCTTAATTCCTTACTGCTTCAGGTACTTCCGGATCTGATTCCATGGGTCTCCACCATAGAGGAGGAGTTCCTGAACGGCCTTATCGGAGGCTTTATCGGAGCCATCGGTATAGTTATGATTTTCAATCAGGGAGGCAGTACCGGCGGAACAGATATCATCGCTCTCATATTGTCCAAGTTCAGAGAGATATCCCCTGGCCGGGTGTATCTTTTCTGTGACCTGGTGATAGTCGGTTCGGTACTTCTGTTGCCAGGCAAGACACTTTCGGATGTGGTCTATGGATATATGCAGGTGATAGCCTTCTCGCAAGGAGTGGATATGCTTCTGACCGGCACGAAGCAGTCTGTGCAGGTCATGATCTTTTCGGAGAAGTTCAAGGAGATAGCAGACGCTCTGGTGTATCAGCTCAAACGCGGTGTCACGGCGTTCGATGGTATCGGCTGGTATACTCAGGAGGAACATAAGGTATTGATGGTGATAGCCAGAAAACATCAGCTGAACGCGGTCAACAAGATTGTCAAGAGTATAGACCGTTCGGCATTTATGTCCGTAACACCCACGATGAGTGTATACGGCAGGGGTTTTGAAGAATTAAAAGGAGCAGAGAAAATAGAATGGAAACGCAAAAAAGAACAAAATCAGGCTCAGCAAGGAAAGCCCTTGCAGTCGTAAATGACTATGTGATAATCACCCTTGGCCTGCTGTGCTACACGGCCGGATGGTGTATTTTCATTATTCCCAACGGAATCGTGGGTGGAGGTGTGTCCGGTATAGGCGCTATCGTCCAGTATGCGACCAACGGTGCTGTCCCCGTCAGCTATACATTTTTCCTGGTCAACCTGGTATTGTTGATTATCGGTGTCAAGACACTGGGTAAGGCCTTCGGTGTGAAGACAGTGTATGCGGTGGTAGTGGCATCCCTGTTGTTCAGGGTGCTGCCGGAGGTTATCCCGGCTGATTTTATCCAGGAGTTTGCAATGGACAACGGCAAGTTGCTGTGCGCTATCATCGGAGGCAGTATGTCCGGACTCGGTATCGGCATGGCCTTCAAGCATGGAGGCAGCACGGCCGGAACAGATGTCATAGCGCTTATTATAAGCAAATACCGTAACGTGCCTCCAGGAAGGATTATCCTTCTGTGCGATATATTTATCGTCGGTTCATCGATTCTGCTGCCCTCTGAGGCCGGTTTCGGCTCCAGGATTGCAGGAGTGATGATCGGTTATATCCTCGTCGCCTCGTGCAGCTTTGTCGTGGACTTGTCTGTGGCCGGCAACAAGCAGTCAGTCCAGCTGTTTATTTTCTCCAAGGAGTATGAGAGGATAGCTGATATGATATCGGGTACAATGGGACGCGGAGTCACTGTACTTGATGCCGAAGGATGGTATACCAAGAATAAAGAAAAGGTCCTGCTGGTCATGGTCCGCAAGGTGGAGGCAAGCGGCCTGCTGTCTGCTATAAAGCAGATAGACAATCAGGCTTTTATATCCATGGGAAGTGTCATGGGCGTGTATGGACGTGGTT
>DVHR01000088.1 GCA_018711925.1 Candidatus Coprenecus pullicola | reverse complement strand
AGGCAATTACCGAGGAAGCAGTTACGGAGTTGCCTGCAAATAATGCCATTGGGGGTATTGTTGTAAACAGTAATGGAACATTGAATGTTGATATCTCTATTGCCTCAAAGGAGGCTGGTACGTATACATTGGGAGCTTTTTTGCTTGAAAATGGGGTTATAGGATATCAGTATGGTGCGGGCGAAAATTATGAGCACAACTATGTCTTGAGAGAAGGTTTTACACCCTATGATGGAGAGCAAGTATCGGTTTCCGCAAATTCGATTTTGGAATTAACATACAGTATGCCTGTACCGACTTCAGTTGAAAATATAGAAAACTGTCATGTATGTGTATGGATAGCTGAAGAAGGTACTTTTGAGGGGTCTGTGATTGTGGAGGGTCAGCCATATTATAAAGATTATGGTATGCTGATCGACAATGTAGTCGAGATTCCGGTTAATGGGTATATACCCTTCGAGTATGAGGACTAATGTCTTAGTGCGCTTATGACATTGTAAAGTTGAAACTTCACGAAGATGTATTCAATAAAAAATCCCGGCAGGACATCAGTTTCTGCCGGGATTCTTAATGGTTTGATGTCGCCTGGTTACTGGGCGAGACGCTTGTAGGACTCGTAGCGGATCTTGGCGAACTGCTCGGTCTTGTCGAAGAGTTCCTGAGCGGTGTCGGGGAAGCTCTTCATAAGAGAACTGTAGCGGACCTCACCTTTGATGAACTCCTGGAACTTGCTCCAGTCAGGCTCCTTGCTGTCGAGGGTGAAAGGATTCTTGCCTTCCTCTGCGAGAGCGGGGTTGAAGCGGTAGAGATGCCAGTAGCCGCACTCTACGGCGAGTTTCTCCTCTCTCTGGCTCTTGCCCATGCCGTTGCGCAGACCGTGGTTGATGCAGGGCGCGTAGGCGATGATCAGTGACGGCCCGTTGTAGGCCTCGGCTTCCTTGAGCACGTTGAAGTACTGTGTGGGGTTGGCTCCCATGGCCACCTGTGCCACGTACACGTAACCGTAGCTCATGGCCATCATGCCCAGGTCTTTCTTGCGTACCTTCTTTCCGGATGTCGCGAACTTGGCGACTGCGCCGGCAGGTGTGGACTTGGACGACTGTCCGCCGGTGTTGGAGTACACCTCGGTGTCAAGCACGAGGACGTTGACATTCTCGCCGGAAGCCAGGACATGGTCCAGTCCGCCGTATCCGATGTCGTATGCCCAGCCGTCACCGCCGAAGATCCACTGGCTGCGTGCGGGAATCCAGTCGCGGTAGTCGTACAGTTTCCTGCAGGCCTCGCACTCGCTTTCCTCCAGCATCGGAACGAGCTTGTCGCATATCTCGCGGGTCGCGGCGGCGTTGCCTCTGTCGGCCAGCCACTGCTCGAAGAGTGCCTTGATGTCGGCGGAGCACTTGTTGCACTCCAGACCCTGTTTCATGAGCTCGGCGACAGTATTGCGTAGTCTTTCAGAGCCGAGTCTCATTCCGAGACCGAACTCAGCGTTATCCTCGAACAGGGAGTTGTCCCATGCCGGTCCGCGTCCGTTCTTGTCGGTGCAGTAAGGTGAGGACGGGAATGAGGCACTGTAGATCGAAGAGCATCCGGTGGCGTTTGCAACCATCATGCGGTCTCCGAAAAGCTGTGTGATGGCCTTGATGTAAGGTGTCTCACCGCATCCGGCGCAGGCACCTGAGAACTCGAACAGAGGCTGCGAGAACTGGGAGTTCTTGAAGTTCTGTGTCTTGGGGGCGACAGTGTCCTTGTAGCCGACGTTGGTGTGCATGTAGTCGAATATTGCCTGCTGGTCCATCTGTGTGTCGATAGGCCTGAGCTCGAGGGCTTTCTCCTTTGCGGGACATACGTCTACGCAGTTGCCGCAGCCGGTGCAGTCCATAGGTGATACCTGCATGGTGAAGCGGTAGGCCTTGAATGCGGCCTTGCCCTCCGCGCTTCTGACACCTTTGGGAGCCTTGGCCAGCTCCTCCTCAGTGGCGAGGAAAGGACGGATGGCGGCGTGAGGACATACGTAGGCACACTGGTTGCACTGGATACATCTCTCGGGATTCCATTCGGGAACATTGACGGCTATGCCGCGTTTCTCAAATGCCGCAGTGCCGGCGGGAATGGTGCCGTCGGCGTATTCACCGGTGAATGCGCTAACAGGAATCTCGTATCCGTTCTGGGCGTTGACCACGTCGGCCACGCTGCGTACCCATTCGGGCGCGAGACGGTCGAAGTTGGCCGGACGGAAGCGGGCCACTACGTTGCTCCACTCAGCGGGAACGGTGAGCTCCTCGTACTCGGCGCCACGGTCTACTGCGGCGTAGTTCATGCTGACCACTTTCTCGCCCTTCTTGCCATAGCTCTTGTCGATGGCTTTCTTCATGAAGGCAACGGCCTGCTCGTAGGGGATGATGCCGGTAATCTTGAAGAACGCTGACTGGAGGATGGTGTTGGTGCGGTTGCCCAGACCTATCTCCTCGGCGATCTTGGTGGCGTTGATGATGTAGACCTTAAGGCCTTTCTCCGCAATGACCTGCTTTACATGGTCGGGAATCCTCTTAACAGTCTCTTCCATCGACCAGAGGCTGTTGAGCAGGAACGTGCCGCCTCTCTTGATGCCTTTGAGCACGTCGTATTTATAAAGGTACGAGGGTACGTGGCAGGCGACGAAGTCGGGGGTCGACACCAGATAGGGAGAGGTGATCGGGCTGTCTCCGAAACGCAGGTGCGAGCAGGTGTATCCGCCGGACTTCTTGGAGTCGTAGTCGAAATAGCCCTGGCAGTATTTGGGTGTATGGTCACCTATGATCTTGATGGTGTTCTTGTTGGCGCCTACTGTGCCATCAGAGCCGAGGCCGTAGAACTTGCACTCGTAAGTGCCTTTCTTGGCCATGGACACTTCCTCGCCTACAGGGAGGGACTTGTAAGTGACGTCATCGATGATGCCGATAGTGAAGTCGGCCTTGGGCTGTTTCTGCTTGAGGTTCTTGAATACGGCGAATATCTGGGCCGGAGTGGTGTCCTTGGAGGACAGACCGTAGCGGCCGCCGATGATGTAGGGCGCGTCTCCGCCCATCTCTGCAAGTGTGGACTTGACATCGAGATAGAGAGGCTCGCCTACGCTACCCGGCTCCTTGCAGCGGTCGAGGACGGCAATCCTCTTGACGCTCTTGGGCAGGACTCTGAGGAAATACTTGGCAGAGAAAGGCCTGTAGAGGCGGACGGTGATGACACCGACTTTCTCGCCCTTTGCCATGAGAGCGTCCACGACCTCGCGGATGGTCTCGCATACGGAACCCATGGCGATGATGATATCCTTGGCGTTGGGGTCTCCGTAGTAGTCGAACGGCAGGTAATGGCGGCCTGTCAGCTCGCTGATCTCACCCATGTAACGGGCTACGATATCGGGAACGGCGTCGTAGTAGGTGTTGCTTGCCTCACGTGCCTGGAAATATACGTCCGGGTTCTGGGCTGTGCCTCTGGTGACCGGCTTGTTGGGGTTGAGGGCTCTCTTTCGGAAAGCTGCCAGGGCCTTCTCGCTGATCATGCTCTTGAGGGCATCGGGGTCAAGCACCTCTATCTTCTGAATCTCGTGCGATGTGCGGAATCCGTCGAAGAAGTGGATGAAAGGTACGCTGGACTTGATGGTCGAAAGATGTGCTACGGCGCCGAGGTCCATGGCTTCCTGGACGCTGGATGAGGCCAGCATGGCGAAACCGGTCTGACGGCAGGCCATCACGTCCTGATGGTCTCCGAAGATGGACAGGGCCTGGGTGGCGAGGGCGCGGGCTGATACGTGGAATACCGTAGGCAGCAGTTCGCCGGCAATCTTGTACATATTGGGAATCATCAGCAACAATCCTTGTGACGCAGTGAATGTGGTGGTCAGGGCTCCGGCCTGAAGTGAGCCGTGGACAGCACCTGCCGCTCCTCCCTCACTCTGCATTTCCGTTACTTTTACTGTCTCCCCGAACAGATTCTTCTTGCCGAAGGCGGCCCATTCGTCTACGTATTCGGCCATGGTCGAAGAAGGTGTGATAGGGTAGATAGCGGCATGTTCACTGAACATATACGCTACATGCGCTGCGGCGTAGTTGCCGTCACATGTGATAAATGTTTTCTCTTTTGCCATTATTAGGACGATTTTAGTAGTTATTGTTATTTGTTGTAGTTTTATTTATTCGGAAGGCATTTTTTGATAAGTCCCTGCAGGACGGCGCCCGGACCGAGCTCCACGAACTCAGTTGCTCCGTCGCGGTGCATGTTGAGCACCGTCTGGGTCCATCTTACGGGGGAGATGAGCTGGCGCAGCAGCTTGTCCTTTATCACTACCGGATCGGTAGAGGGCTGTGCGTCCACGTTCTGATAGACCGGACATACCGGAACTTTGATTTCTGTCCTGCCTATCGCCTCGGCCAGCTCTACTCTGGCCGGTTCCATCAGCGGGGAGTGGAAGGCGCCTCCTACGGCAAGCCTGAGTGCTCTTTTCGCACCCGCATCCTTGAGAGTGGCGCAGGCCTTGTCCACGGTTTCTATCTCGCCGGAGATGACCAGCTGGCCGGGGCAGTTGTAGTTGGCCGGGACTACGATGCCGTCAGTCTCGGCGCAGACCTTTTCCACCAGTTCGTCAGGCAGGCCGATGATGGCGGCCATGGTGGACGGTCTGGCCTCGCAGGCCTTCTGCATGGCCATCGCCCTGGCATAGACAAGACGGAGGCCGTCCTCAAAGGACATGGCTCCGGCGGCCACCAGTGCCGAGAACTCTCCGAGGGAATGTCCGGCGGTCATGTCAGGCCTGAAATCATCTATGGTGGCAGCAGCGGCTACAGAGTGTATGAATACTGCTGGCTGTGTGACTCTTGTCTGCTTGAGGTCATCGGCAGAACCGGAGAACATTATGCTGCGGATGTCGAATCCGAGGATGTCGCATGCGCTGTCGATGAGTTCCTTGGCCTTGGGGCTTGCATCGTACAGATCCTTGCCCATCCCTGTAAATTGTGCTCCCTGTCCGGGAAAAACATAAGCAGTCATATTCTTTTTCAAAATTTATTTGTACATTTGCATTCCTTTTCGCCTCCGTAGTTTAATGGATAGAATGAGAGATTCCGGTTCTCTTGGTTGGGGTTCGATTCCCCACGGAGGTACTATTCTTCTATTATGATTTCCTTCATTCTTTTTCTTACGATGTAGGTCGATGCGAACTCCGACAGTGAGTAAAGCAGCAGTCCGGCTCCGAACAGTATGAACAGCCAGTTGCTGGCCTTGCTGGGGAAGAAGAACATTATCACGCCTATAATGACAGTGAGTGCCGGCCCTATAAAGACTGTCCACGGTATCCGCACCACTTTTGCTGTCCTGACCAGGCTCACGATGTCTCCCAGTCCGAAAATCAGCAGCACCAGCCCGAACACAAACATGATGAAGTTGATGAAGAATGACGGGAATATCAGCAGTACAAGTCCGAATGCTATGTCTACTATGGAATTGAGCATGAGGAGGGATGTCTTCTCCCTTTTCCACTTGCCCGTATAGTAGAGAGCTATGTTTACAATGCCAATAAGCAGGATAAGCGCACCCAGGATGTACATGCAGTAGTTTTTGACCTGCTCCGGCCAGATGACCAGTACCAGGCCTCCTATCAGGGCGACGATGGCCCTCGCGTATCCGTAAGATCTGTCAAAAAAGACATTTGTCTGCTTCTCTCCGTTCATGTCTATTACGGTCTTTGATTTAATTTACAAAGATACAAAACGATTTTGAAAACTCATCAAAACAATATACCTTTGTAAGCAAATAAAACAAAACTATGAGGAAAATCTCTCTATTTTTAATTCTTTGTGCATTTTCGTTTATGTTCGCATCGTGCGGAAGCGCGTCCAGACTGAGCAAGGCCGATACCCCCTGGACTTATGAAATCGAGAGCGTGGGTGTGGGCGCGGACGGAACTTACGCCATCAGAGTGTGGAGTTATTACAAGAATGCCAAGATGCCGCTGGAGGTGGCCAAGCGCAATGCCGTACACGCCGTGATATTCAAGGGCGTGCCGGCAGGCAACGGAGCCGCGTCGCAGCCTCCGCTCAAGACAGATGCGGTCACGGCCTCGGACTCGGTTTTCTTCGGCAATTTCTTCCAAGGCGAATATCAGGACTATATCAACTCAGTGGCTTCCGGAAGCCTACGGATTCTCAAACTGCGGGCCAGGGAGTATAAGATCGGTTATGTGGTGTCCGTAGCCAAGGACAATCTCAGAAAGTATTTGGAGGATCAGGGAGTTATAAAGGGACTGTCATCGGGATTCTAGACTATCTTTAACATAATTCTAAACTATTTTTTATGAGAAAAACTGTATTGATTTCGTGTCTGGGAGCGGTTTTGTGCTCGGCAACGGCCGCAGCCCAGACGATGATACCTTTCCAGTCTGGCAAGACATGGGGGTATAAGGATGCTCAGGGGAAAGTAATCGTCGAGGCCAGGTATGCCGATGCGAGTCAGGCTGTGGACGGTTTTGGTCTTGTGAGCCTGTATGACGGTTCCGGTTACAAGTGGGGAGTAGTTGCTTCGGACGGACGCGAGGTGATTTCCGTGGAGTATGACTATGTGGATATGTGCAATGACGGCATGGTGGCCGTGTACACCGGGCCGGTGGATGCAGACAGCCTGTATATGACCGGGGGCCAGTGGAGATTCATCTGCCTTGCAGATCTTTCGGAGTCTGCCGGGTCTTATAATCTGGTGGGCCCCTATGTGGACGGTCTGGCCTGGGTCAACAGCAGACCGACTTCCATGAAGCGTCAGATGAGGGTCATGCCTATACTTGACAAGAAGGGCAAACCTACCGGTGACGAGAATATCATATTTGGAGTCTCCGCCTCATTTATGCTGGAGGATATGATTATGCCGGATGACTCGGGCAATGTCGTCATGGAGGATGCAGAGTGGGTGCTGATAGACCGCAATGGCACTGCGGTCACGGATGCGTTATCTCCTTATCAGGCTG
The DNA here is from genome assembly GCA_018711925.1 of Candidatus Coprenecus pullicola. Lineage (GTDB taxonomy): Bacteria > Bacteroidota > Bacteroidia > Bacteroidales > UBA932 > Coprenecus > Coprenecus pullicola. The sequence continues at coordinate 11,121 of DVHR01000088.1, read as the reverse complement.
TCGGAATGTTCAAGGACGGTCTGGCCTGGGTAAAGCGCGGCGGTCTGTTCGGCTTTATAAACACGAGCGGGGAGGAGGTTATCCCCGTCAAGTACGTGACGGTGCAGGATGCGCCCGGTTCTCATCCTGCGGCGCTGTTGCTTCATCCTGAGACCGGTGCTGTGAGATGGGTCATGAATGAAGCCGGTCAGATAGCCTGGCTCAATGAGAAGGGCGAGGTGGTGATAGACTTTATAGACTCTGACGGCAGGGTGTCCGTGTTTGACACGGTGGACGAAAATATGTGGGATTATTAAAATTTAAGCTATGAAGAGAATTTATATATTGTCAATTCTGGCGATGGCCGCCGTTCTGCCTCAGTCAATGTATGCTCAGGATGTGGATTCCGCGATGAGCTACAGGAGGAGTTCACTGTATTCGTTTATGATCAGTCATCCGGACAAGAAGATGGACAGCGAGATAGTAGGCGCGTTCATGGCTCTTGAGACTCCGGACAAATACAACAATCATGACCTGAGTGTCAAGTGTATCACCAGCGACAGCAAGAAAGAGGACCTTCAGCTTGAGGTCGAGGAGTTCTTTGTCCGCAATGACGTGGCCAAGAGACTGGTGTCAAAATGGTTCCTGAGGAACAAGGAGACGGGCGGCTTCGAGCCTTCTCTCGTGCTTGACCGCGGTCTGTACGACGCTTCGGCTCTGGACGTGGAGGCCGCATCTCAGACCAAGAGAGGTGTGGACGCCCTTGCGGACGGCGGCTACGAGTTGATAAACAATACTTTTGTCATAGTCAATGACATTACCTACGTGGACCATGAGGCCAATGCGGACGTGGCTACGGGTATCATGGCTGTTATCGGGGGTATCGCAACGGCTGTTACAGGTGATGAGAACAACATCGTTACCAGTCTGACCACCTTGGGATCCATGGTTTCCAGCATGATTTCCGGCTTTGCCGTGAACACCACGTCGTATCTGTATCAGCTGGACTGGAACGACAGTGTGGCCAACTATTTCTATGACAATTACTATTACGACAAACCGGCACTGGACTCTGCGTCGCAGGCCGCCTTCCTTGCCGATGCTGAGATTGCTGCCCGGAAAGCCGCTTTTGAGGCGGATGACTCTACATTCAGACTTAAATATGTGGGCAGTTATAAGGCGCGCAGTGACAATCCGGTGCTCAGGGGACTGTACAATCCCGAGGATGTATTCCGCAAAGTCTGCGCCCGTGCCATTGACAAGAACGTGATGAACCTTCAGAAGGAATTCGACCAGTTCAAGGTAAAAGTGCCTATCAGCAGTGTGGATGCCGAGGCAAAGACCGTTACGGCGAAGATCGGTATGAAGGAGGGAGTCACCGCCAAGTCGAAATACGAGATACTTGTGCCTGTCTTCGATGAGGCTACCGGGAAATTCAAGTACAACCGTAAGGGAACTCTGAAGCCGGATCCCAAGAAGATATGGGACAACCGTTATATGGCCAATGACGAGCAGGCTGTGGGTTCTGAGCTGAACGCCACAACATTCAAGATTACCGGAGGAGTGGAAATCCTTCCGGGAATGCTTATCCGTGAAATAAAGTAGAGCTGATGAAAAAAGCCGGGAAAGTCGCTCTGGTGCTGGCCAGCGGCGGATCGAGAGGCCTGGCCCACATAGGTGCGATAGAGGTCCTGGAGGAACGGGGGTTTGAGATTGCCTCCGTCGCCGGGGCCTCTATGGGCGCATTGGTGGGCGGAATCTATGCGGCCGGGGGCCTGGACGCGTTTAAGGAATGGATGAGGACGGTCGACAGGATGAAAGTCTTCAGTCTGATGGACTTCACCATAGGCAATGGCGGCTTTGTCAAGGGCGAGCGGGTGATAGAGGAACTCAAGTCCATTATCCCCGACAGGAAAATAGAGGACCTCCCGGTACATTTCACCGCCGTTGCCACAGATATCCTGCACCGCAGGGAGGTGGTCTTCGACTCCGGCAGTCTGTATGATGCCATCCGCTCTTCCATATCCCTGCCTTCTGTCTTTACTCCGAACAGGATAGGCGACATGCTCCTGATTGACGGAGGAGTGGTCAACCCGGTGCCAGTCAACAGGGTGCGCAGGACTCCGGGAGACATTCTGGTTGCCGTGGACCTGAACGGTCCTTACGAGGAAAAGGATAACGGTGTGCCGGAGCATAAGAAAGGCCGTGTGCGTCAGAGGCTGGAGCAGATGGTGGACACAGTCATGGACAAGGTCCGGAAAGAGGAGGTGGACAGGGAGCTTATGGCCGGTGCGGAAGATAAGGATGAGTATAGAAAAGAGGATGATGACAGCGATATGGGCATAGTGTCCATCCTAAACGAGTCTTCCGGCATGATGATTCAGACCAATGCGGACCTGACTCTTAGGCTGTATCCTCCGGACGTGTTGGCGCGCATAGCCAAGAATGCCTACGGCACCATGGAGTTCTACAAATACGACGAGATAGTCGCCCTGGGCCGGCAGAAGATGGAAGCAGCCCTTGCAGCAGCAGGTTATTGAGCGGCAGATGCTCATTAAAAAGAAAACCGGCGGGAATATCGTTTCCTGCCGGTTTTCTTGTGTATAGTGATGCAAGGTTACTCGATGAAGCAGAGTACCTGGTTGATGTCCACGTTATCGTTGTGCTTTACCTCGACCTGGATGAGCTTGCCGGTGGCGGGAGCGTAGACTGGCTCTACTCCATAGTAGGTCTGGATATAGCAGACAGGGGCGCCTTCCTTGAACTTGGTGCCGATAGCCGGAGCCGTGCTGTCGTCAGCGACATTGTATCTCCAGATCAGCTTGCCCTTGGCCACAGCCTGTATGGGCATGGCCTTGGGATGCTCTGCCATGAGCTTATCGATGTCGAAAGCGGGTACCTCAACTACCTTGCGGGTGACTACTTTAGGTGCGCCTGCTTTCTCGCGGGCGGCCTCAAGCTCTTTGTTGAAACGCTCCTTGGCCACGCCGCTCTTGTAGTCGCGGTACTGGCGCTCGTGCATTGCGAACTCGAAGAGCTCCTCGTCGTCCTGTCCGCGGTCCCAGCCTTCCTTCTTCATCTCCTCGATGAACTTGGGCAGCTCGTCCGGGAATGCGTCCTGAGGGTTGCCTGTGTAGAATTCCAGACCCTTTTCCTTGACTATGTCCAGAATCTCCGGAGCCAGCTTGCCTGGCAGCTTGCCGGTCTTGCCCAGGATCATGTTCATGGTGTCCTTGTCGATGGTCTTCCATCTGGGCTCGCCCTTAAGGGTGTGCATCAGGTTCATCAGTGCGGTGTTCTTGACGTACTGGCTGAACGGGGTCACGAGCGGGGGATAACCGAGCTTGGGCCATACATACTCGACTTCCTGGAAGAGCATCACCATCAGCTCGTTGAGGGAGACTTCCTTCTTGCCCTGATTGCGCAGTGACATGTTGATGGCGCTCTGGAATCCTTTAAGGTCGGCCATCATGGAGCCCATCATGCCGCCGGGCAGGCCGCAGCCTACGAGAAGGGAGGAACTGATATAGTTGTTGGGTTCGATGAACATGCCGAGGAAGTCATCTATGAAAGTCTGGGTGAGTCTTCTGGCCTCCATGTAGGCATCCATGTTGATATCCTTTACGAGGAATCCTGCATCCTTGAGCATGGCCTGTATAGTGATTACGTCGGGATGTATCTTGCCCCATGACAGCGGTTCCATGGCCACGTCCAGATAGTCGGCACCGGCACGGGCTACCTCCAGCATGGAGGCTACCGAGAAGCCAGGGCCCGAATGGCCGTGATACTGAACAACGATGTTGGGATACTTGTCCTTGATGCATTTTGTCAGACGGCCCAGAAAAGCGGGACGGCCGATACCTGCCATGTCCTTGAGGCAGATCTCGTCGCAGCCGTATTCCACCACCTTGTCCACGATGTCCATGTAGTATTCGACGGTGTGTACGGGCGAATATGTGATGCTGAGCGCCACCTGGGATATCATGCCGCCCTCCTTGGCCAGTATCACCGAGTCTTTGAGATTGCGGTGGTCGTTTAGGCCGCAGAAAGAGCGGGAGATATTGGTGCCCTGCTTGGCCTTCACCTTATACATAAGGGCCCTGACATCCCTGGGTACCGGATTCATGCGGAGAGCGTTGAGGCCTCTCTCCAGCATGTGTGTCTGTATGCCGACCTTGTTGAAAGGCGCGGTCCAGGCTCTTACGGCCTTGTTGGGGTTCTCTCCGAAGAGGAGGTTCACCTGCTCGAATGCTCCTCCGTTGGTCTCCACTCTGTCGAAGCATCCCATCTCTATTATCACCGGCGCAATCTGCACCAACTGGTCTACCCTGGGGACGTATTTGCCCGAGGACTGCCACATATCCCTGTATACAAGGGAGAATTTTATTTCACGTGCCATGAATGGTTAGTTAGTGTTTATTGAAATCGTTAAAAATTTTCTTCAAATATAGAAATTTTGTGTGAATAAGAAAAGTATTCTTATATTTGCAGTCCCTTTTGAGACAGAAAGGGCATATGGTGGATGTAGCTCAGTTGGTTAGAGCATTGGTTTGTGGCACCAAGGGTCGTGGGTTCGAATCCCATCTTCCACCCTTTAGAGATAGCAGCCGTCCTTGTTTTCAGGGACGGCTTTTTTGTTAAATGCAACCCGGTTGTTTTCCATTGTGGTTATTTTTGTGTGATAAATCTTGTAAGTCATGCAGAAGAAAGAGATATTTCCTGTGACCGGTCTGGGCTGTGCTGCCTGTGCGGCCCGGGTAGGGAAGGTGCTCAATGCCCAGGAAGGTGTCGTTGAGGCCAATGTCAATTACGCGTCAGCCACCGCGTTGGTGGAGTACGATACAGACCAATGCTCGCCCGAGGCTCTTCAAAAGGCCGTTGAGGATAGCGGATATGGTCTGATTATCAATGTGGAAGATGAAGAAGAGGCTGCTGAGACCGAACGTCTCAAGCAGTACCGCGCTCTTAAGCGGCAGACTATAGGGGCTGTCATCTGTGCCCTGCCTGTCTTTGTGCTGAGTATGTTCTTTATGGACCTGCGCTGGGGACAGTGGGTGACATTCGTCTTGTCCACCGTAGTGCTTTTCGTCTTCGGCCGCCGGTTTTTCATCAATGCCTGGAGGCAGTTGCGGCACGGAGCGGTCAACATGGACACCCTTGTGGCCAGCAGTACCGGAGTGGCCTGGCTGTTCAGCGTCTTCAATCTGTTTTCCCCCGGGTTCTGGCTTTCCCGTGGCGTCGAGCCGCATCTGTATTTCGAGGCGGCCAGCGTCATAGTGGCCTTTATCCTCATAGGCCGTCTGTTGGAAGCCAGGGCAAAGCAGAAGACATCAGGAGCCATCCGGGCCCTCATGGGACTCCAGCCCAAGACGGTGACAGTGGTCTCAGCTGACGGCATTGAGAAAGAAGTTCCAGTCCAGTGGGCGCAGGCCGGAGATGTTATCGTTGTCAGGCCCGGCGAGCGTGTGGCTGTGGACGGTACTGTGCTCAGCGGTGAGTCGTATGTGGATGAGAGCATGCTCAGCGGTGAGCCGGTGCCGGTGCTCAAGCAGCCTGATGCGAAGGTCTTTGCCGGCACTATAAACCAGAAAGGCGCGTTCCGTTTCCGGGCCGACAGGACCGGCAAGGACACGATGCTGTCTCAGATTATCCGCATGGTGCAGGATGCCCAGGGCAGCAAGGCCCCGGTACAGAATATGGTGGACAGGGTGGCCTCGGTCTTCGTCCCTGTAATCATTGGTATCGCTCTGGTGTCTTTAGCGGCCTGGTGGATCTTTGCTCCATCGGATGGATTCATACACGGTCTGCTTTCCATGATAACGGTCCTGATCATCGCCTGTCCGTGCGCTCTGGGCCTGGCTACTCCGACTGCGCTGATAGTGGGCATTGGAAAAGGTGCTTCCAACGGCATACTGATTAAGGACGCTGTCAGTCTGGAGGTGGCCCGCAAGGTGGATACAGTGGTGCTGGACAAGACCGGAACTGTCACTGAGGGCCATCCCGAAGTGGTGGACCAGTGCTGGGCGCCTGAATCCGGCAGTTCCCGTTCAGTTCTCGCCGCATTGGAGGCTCTTTCGGAGCATCCGCTGGCCGAGGCTGTGGTGAATGCGTTCCGTTCCGACCCGGCTTCGGAATCTCAGCCACTTCCCGAGATTGTGTCCTTTGAGAATCTCCCCGGCAAGGGAGTCCGCGGAGTCTGTGGCGGTACAGCCTATTTTGCCGGCAATCTGGACCTGCTGCGCTCCAATGGTATAGAACTGTCGGAAGAACTCCTTTCCCGTGCGGAGGAATGGCTGGCTCAGGCCAGAACAGTGGTATGGTTTGCCGACAGTGCCAGGGCTCTGGCGGTATTGGCGGTTGCCGACAGGATAAAGTCCACGTCTGCCGATGCTGTGACCAAACTGCGCCACATGGGTATCCGTACAGTCATGCTTACCGGGGACAATGAGGCTTCCGCCCGTGAGGTGGCCCGTCAGACAGGTATAGATGAAGTCCATGCCGGAGTATTGCCGCAGGACAAGGCGGCCTTTGTCAAAAAACTGCAGGACGAGGGCCGTAAGGTGGCGATGATAGGCGACGGCATCAATGACAGTGCGGCTCTGGCTCAGGCAGACCTCAGTATCGCCATGGGTGGAGGCAGTGACATCGCCATGGATGCGGCCATGATCACCATTCTGTCCTCGGACCTCATGAAGGTCCCTGACGCGATCCGTCTTTCACATCTTACTGTCCGTACTATAAGGCAAAACCTTTTCTGGGCCTTTATCTACAATGTCATCGCAGTGCCGGTGGCTGCCGGAGTGCTGTATCCTATAAACGGTTTCCTGCTCAATCCGATGATCGGAGGAGCCGCCATGGCCCTCAGCAGCGTCAGTGTCGTGATCAACAGCCTCCGTCTGAGGGGCAGGAAGTTGTAGGAACTTGCCGGATTTGTTATATCTTTGTCTCTAAAGAATTGAGAATAATGGAAGTTGACTTAGTGTATCTTTGGGTGAACGGCAATGACCCGCAGTGGAGGGCCAAACGCAATGCCTGCATAGGGGCATCAGAGGAAAAATCTGCCGTGAGCTGCGAAGGACGTTTTGCGGATAATGATGAATTGAAATACAGCTTGCGTTCTATCGCTCAATATGCGCCATGGATTCATCGCATATTCATAGTGACAGACAATCAGGTACCAGTTTGGCTGGATACTTCAAATCCGAAAGTAAAAATAGTTGATCATAAAGATATTATGCCTGATATTTGTTTGCCCTGTTTCAACTCGGTGCTGCTGGAGCATTTTATATACAAGATACCTGGACTATCCGAGTATTTTCTTTATGCCAATGATGATACGTTTATAAACAAACCTGTAACGCCTGAGACATTTTTTGCTGCGGACGGCCTTCCTGTCATCCGTCTCACCCGCAGTGTGCTCAGGGACTGGTATCTGTCGTTCAGGAAGAGCGTTCTCGGCATTCCGTTGAAAAATTATATAAAGACCATACGGAATTCCGCAGAACTGGTGAAAAAGAGATACGGTATATATTATAAAGGAAGGACGCACCACAATATCGATGCTTATCTTAAAAGTACTTATCAGCATACGGCTGAGGTATTCTGCCGGGAAATCGCCGGTACGCTGTCCAATCATGTCCGCAGTGACAGTGATATTCAGCGTAATATTTATTCTTATACGGCCTTGGCCGAGAAGCGTGGTCATCCGCTTTATGTAACGCAGAGGACCTCATTCAGATTCCTGATATATAATAAGAGTCATTACGGCAAGTTGAGAAGATATGATCCTGTGTTTTTCTGTATGAATGACTCTGAACACGCAAGTGACAGCGACAGGCAGAGAATGAAGGCGTTTCTGGCGAAGCGCTTTCCGGAGAAATCTCAGTTTGAGAAATAGGCGCAGTCTGTCTTCGGGCTGACCGGATGACGGCTCCGTTACTGCGGCCGATGGAGGAGAGCATAGATCTTTGCGGCAAAAAAGGCATCGTGAAGTCCCAGCCCTATATTGTAGGAGAGAATCCGCTCGCGGTCGTTTTCCCGGCCGGGGTTCTGATGCAGCAACACTCTGCTGAACTCATCGAACTGCCTGAACTCCGAAAAGTATCTGAAACCTTCCACATGTCCGCGGTCATCCGCAAAAACCTTGTCAAAAAACAAATCGCAGTTCTGAAAACCTCTGGTATGCACCGGGATTACCGTAACCCCCGGCTTGAACAAGCTGTTTCTAGGGCAGATCAGTCCGTCCGCATGAGTGATGCAGGATATTACCACGTCCGCACCATCAATCAGCTCCTCTACGGTATCGCAGATTTCAAATGCCAACCCTCTATGCCTGAATTCCTCCATGAATCGTTCCGCCTGATCCTTGTAACGCAGCAGCCTTATCACACACTTGCCTCCGTCCAGACAGGGTGCCAGACATTCCATCGTCGCATGTCCGGTGCTTCCCAACCCCATAAACGCATAAACCCCGGCAGTGCTGCATTCAAATGTCTTCGCAGCCAATGCAGCCACAGCTCCAGTCCGCATGGCAGTAATCCAGTCTGCATCTATATGGGCCAGCAGCTCTCCTGAGGATGAGCGGTACAGCCACAGGTCGCTTCTCAATGAAGGATTGTTGCCCTTGATTCTGGATACTACTTTCACACTGAACCGGTCGTAGGCCTCCGGCAGAAGGCAGGGCATGGTGTTGAAGAAGTCTATCTCCCTGAGATGGATGCTGATTTTCGGAGGCAGGATGCTCTCATATTTGAGCCTGAATGACTCTGTAACCCAGTCCACACATTGTTCCGGGCCGATGCCCAGGGCCATTATATCCTGCGTTGATATATGTTCCATGACTTTACTTCGTTCTTTCTGAGATATCCTCCAGAGCCTTGACCAGTCTGTCATTATCCGCAGAACTCCTTATCGCAATACGCACGTAGCTCTTTCCTTCAATACCCTTTTTGGTGCAGCAGTCCTTAATCAGTATGTCATAGGAATTGAGCAGCCGCTCGGTCAGTTCCCGGGACTCCATGCCCATAACCTCGCAGAGGAAATAATTGGCCTGTGAAGGCACAACCCTTAAAAAAGGAATCTTTTCCAGACATTCTGCAAATCTTTTCCTTTCGGAGACGAATTGCCCGCACGCCCTGTCATAATCATTCTCATATTTGCTGAAAATCTGCATGAAGAACTCGGCAAACGAGTTTATGTTCCAGATAGGCACCGCCTTCTTCAGGACTGCCACGAACTCCCTGTCTCCGGAAGCCAGTACTCCCAACCTCAATCCAGGGACTCCGTAGGACTTGGAAATGCTTTTGACCACCATCAGGGACGGATATGCGGAGAGGGTCTCATCGTTCAGCAGCGAATTGCTTCTGCCACCTTCGCTGAAATCCACGAAAGACTCATCCACAATCAGGCGTATACCCCTGTCCTCTGCCCATTTGCACAGCCTCAGAATATCCCTTGCCGGAATAAAATTGCCGGAAGGATTGTCCGGATTGATTACCAGCAGGCATCCTATCCCCTTATCCTCAAAGTAATCCATCAGATCATCTGCCGAATAGCTGAAATCCCTGTTTCCGGGGTGGAAAAGCACCGGATCGGAATGCGTCCTGTTGGGGTATTCCTCAAAAGTGGGCAAGCTCATTCCGATTCTGCAGTCAGAACTTTCCATAACGGCCTTGATAAGTTCGGCGGCTCCGTTGCCTACGCAGATATATCCGCTGTCCAGACCGAAAAACCTTTCTGCCAGCATGGAATTGACCTTCATCCCGGACGGATACTCTCTGAGAAGAGTGCCGAAATTTGCAGCCATCTCATTCTCCATCCTCTGCGTCGGGAAATATGGATTCACCAGATAGCAGAAGTCCAGCATGTCCGGAAATCTCCAATAGCCTCCGTACCTGCCATAGTACTTGGACAGTCTGGTCCGGTCTTCCGCGAACAGGGCTTCCGCAATGTCCAGGTCCTGTATGTCGTCTATCTCGTACCACTTCTCTCCGTTGAGCATCAAAGCCTTGAGCTGCGGGTTATCCAGCAGCGCTATGACCTTCAGCACCTGCTCGTAATATTCGTTATTGCCCAACGACTTGCAGTAGGCCTCCAGGAAAGGCACATATTTGCCACGGGAAAATGACTTGCTGAACTTATAGATGTTCACTGTCTTGTAATATTTGTCTGCCTCCCCGAAATCAAATGCCTTTTTGGAGATGAAGTTCACTATCGTATTGTCCTCACCCAGCTTCACCATTGTCCCGTCCATCCAGCTCTCGTACTTGTCCACCAGAGCCAGGTCGGGATAATCATTGTCAAGAATCTTCTTCAGAATACCGTCTTCAAATACAAGGTCCGACTCCAGCAATATCGTATCGTCCTCCATCAGCAGGTCCTTTGCCAGCGAAAGAGAGTAGATGTTGTTCGTCTTGTCATATATAGTATTCCGGATGAAACCGATTTCCACATCCGGAAATCTCCCGGAAAGGTGCTCTATAAGGTGGTCTGCCTTATATCCTACGACAAGCGTGATCTTATTGATACCATTGCTTATAATCTGGCTGATCATTCTGTCTATTATCGGCACACCGCCCAGACGGACCATGCACTTGGTGTCATCAGCCGTCAGCTTCCCGAGCCGTCTGCCCATTCCTGCCGCCAATATGATTGCTTGCATAAATATGATTTTAAGGTATTATTGTCTCAACGGAATGAATATGAAGTTTGTCCAGATCCGGTAACTTCTCATAGTCCCCGTAAATTTTCCTCAGATAACTGTCCCAGTCCCTGGGGCAATTGAACTCCATTCCTTCGAAACTGATGGTAGTCAGCGGAAAAATATCCTTGTTGTCCCTTTTCCCCAAAAAGCCGTGCCCCATCGCCAGATAACTGTGGCAGAAAGGCAGAAAGGGCAGATTCAGCACCCGGAACGCCATGTGCAGGACATAGTGGTTCAAATAATAGAAAAGGGTACATACGGGCTTCAAGACCGAATAGGGATTTTTACTGGAAAGACTGACATTCCATACTTTCAGTCTCCATGTAATAACGGCAAACAGTCTCAGTATCCTTTCGGTATAGAATATGTCGATGAAGATTCCCCTGTACTTGAAGCGCCGGTCCTTGCCTGTATATTCCGCCATGAAGGTGCTTTCGTCC
>DVHR01000087.1 GCA_018711925.1 Candidatus Coprenecus pullicola | reverse complement strand
AGGTACCAGTATATCTCGTCCTGATCAATGCGGTTGTTGCCGTTGAGGTCACGGTTACGGGTAATGCATGCATGCAGAGCGTCCCGGTATGCATCATTTAGGCCCTGGGCATTTTCTATGGCTTGAGTGGTGTTCATCACTGCTGTCCATTCGATAGTGGAAGACCCGTTTGTTGAAATCCAGAGGTTCATGAAGTTGTTTCTTCCGTTGGAGATGGTATTGCTCCGATTTCCATAAACAGTGGGATTTGTTACTTGCAGATTTCCGGTTTCGTTGATACTCTCAAGTCCCCATGCAGTAGTAAGGTCTTCGTCCTTAGGATTGTAAATGGTCTTTATTGAATTTTGTGTAAGAGTGATGTATGCATTGGTAATCGAGGTGTTGTGGTCCGGACTGTAGTTGATGTTGGTCATGGGCATGATGTTGAGGGTGCGGTTGCCCACATTGGTGTACTCTTTCCACAGCAGGAGTCTTCTCGCTGCTTCAGAGGAACTGTGGCCTGAGACAGATTCTCCAGGGTGGATATAATCCTCAATCGTAGGGTCATAGAGATATGTGTATTCATCTATGAAAGCAGTTATATAGACTACTCCGTTGTCAAAGATGCCGGTCGGATCACCTGCGTCTCTCTGCTGTTTGAGATAGTTTATAAGCTGGTTGATGTCTCTCAGGCAGGCACCGTCATCTATTGTGCGGTAACGGTAGTAGTTGTCAGAGTTGGCCTGATCGCTGAGACTTTGCTTAAATGTCTTGCCGTTGCCGTCAAAATTGTTGCCGACATCTGCCGAGATGTGCTCGGAAGTAACCGTAGTGCCAGTAAAGAACTGGATGCCTCCGTCGTATGCTTGGACACCTGGAAATTTGACCATCCTGTAACGGTCCTCACCGAACTGTTTGTTGATGGCAAAGAGCACCCATTTGTAGTCGTAGGGGGCATTGATGAGACCTGTCTCATGATTGTATTCTGTAACACCGAGAGGTGTATCCGTGCTCCAGCCGGCGTCTTCCAGGTTGTCAGGATCCAGCTCAAGAAGGACGCGGCCATAGTGGGCGTCAAACGAGTGCTGACGGTTGGTGGAGATGGTGAGGTCTCCCTCGGCTCCGGGTCTTTCCTCGGTCTGGTCGTAGACCTCGACTTCCATGTTGTTGACACCTGTGATACGGACGTTGTAGATGTAGCGGACGTTACGGCGCACATCGTAGTTGTTTACGGCCTCCTGGTTGTTGGCATCGTTACCTGTCTCTCCGAGGTGGACGATGTAGGTGACGTCACCGTAGACTTCCTCAGTCTCGCCATCGGCATTCGTGCGGGTGTAGGACAGGTTGCCGGAGATCTCGACAAATGTACCGTATTCGGGGGCGTAGATGAACTTACGGCCATGTACAGGGGTCTTGATGTCAGTGGAACTGCCTTCCCATGCCTCGCGCATGGCGTAGAGTGAGGACCAGTTGCCCTGTTCACTGCGGGTAATCTCCTTGTTGGGCAGCGGCCTTGTCTCTCTCAGATAGAAGGAGAACTCGCCGCCGACGCGGTCGGTATATGTGGTGTCAAATGTGTCATAGGTGTCGTCCATCATGCAGGAGTATCCTGTCCCGCCGGCTGCCTGGACTACGGCTGCGGCATCCCAGGTGTTTGTTCCTCTGCCCTTATCCTGCTCAAAGAGATAGGTGACGTTGGGAACGTTGTGGACACGGTATATCATGTTGTCAAATGCAACATTCTCGGCATCCTCGATGTCCAGGCTTACGCTGAAAGTAATCTTGGCATCAAGACGGCGGAGCTGAAGATTGACTCCTATGCGGTCTATGGATGGCTGGCCGCTGTCGGTGTTGTTGATATTGAATGCCACACCGCTCTGTTCGGCTATCATCAGGAAGTTGGTGCGGAACACGTTGCCTGCGGTGGTGAATGTAATGGTCATCGCCTGGAGCTCCTCCTTGGTCTTTATGCCTTTCAACTGAGCCTCGACTGTGGTGTTGTAGTTGGCTACGGCGTAGAAAGTCATGTTGTCGTCAAGGGCATCGTAGTTGCTGAAGCCCTCGAAAAAGTGTTCAATGACACCCATTGAGGCTCCTGCTGTCTCGGAGTCCTTCTCAGTATAGTTGGTAATCCGGTCATCGTACCTTTCTGGTTTCTGCCCACTGCCCACAAAATATCTCTTACGGTGGACAAGTTGTCCGTTTTCGTCAAAAAGCATGATGTACAGTCCGGTCACTCTGTTCTCCTGCCGGACAGACTGACCTGCCTTTGTGTAGACATCAAGTCCGTCAACTCCGAAACTAAATGAGAAGTCGGATAGCGGAATCTGTTCGGACGGCAGCATTCTGTCCTCCTCGTTACGGGAGCAACTCTGTGTCAGAACCACCGCGGAGAAAGCCATAAGGCTCAGAATGATGTGATGTATATGCTGTATCATGTTCATGCCTGATGTTATGTGTTATTCAAAATCGGGTACATTGACGGTTACGGTCTCGTCCCAGTCAGAAACTGTGTATGTAAACGAGCGGTCTGTGTCGTCATTGAGGGCGCACCACACCCGGATGTTGCTGTTGCGCTCACACGCCGGCAGTATGACTTTCTTGTTCTGAGTACTGCCGTCTGTATATCCGTTGCTCACCCATGTGTATGTGTAGGTTGTCTCCTGCCATGGCCCCCATCCCGTTGTGCTCACCTTTTCGTTGTAACTTCCGTTTTCCTCCGAGAGAACATAGTCTATGTCCAGTGTCGTGCAGTTGGTCTCGGACGAGTCGCCTGTCAGTTCTCCGGCAGAGTTGCCTCCGTACAGATTTGGGAAGATATAGAACTCCCATATCTTGGCGAAATAGTCCCCGGAGTAGAAATTGTTTGGAATGTCATCCGGGTCGTAATCGGGGAATCCGCTGCCGAATCCGCCTACATTCAGATAATTGAGTGGACCGTCTTTTGAGACGGACGCGGGAGGATCGGAATATGTCAGGTCGTCGTCGTATGTGCCGATAGAGTTGACCGGCATGGTCAGTTGAAGCCGATTGATGCTGTAGTAACTGCGGAGGTCGTAATCCTGTCCCGGTACAAGATTGAGTTTGCTGCTGCTTTCGCGTTTGGGAGGTTCTGTTGTCTGGTCATTGGAGCGGAACCAGACCTCTATCTTGGATACGGCCCGGCTCAGTTCTATGGGGATATATGTGGTGCTCTGGCTGCGGACGGTGAAACGGAAGTTTATCAGGCCCGAGCCGGGCAGATTGTTCATGGGGATGAACCAGTCTCCCTGTGCCGAGGTGCCCTGATGCCTATCGACGCGGCTGTTCCAGAGTCTGTCAGGGGTGATGCCTTCCGGAAGGTCATCAAGAGTGCCGGAAAGGTCAAGCACGTCTCCGCGCTCGTCAACCAAGCGATAGAACCCCGGCTCGGAGTTGGCGATGACGTAGAAGTCCAGTGCTCCGGATTCCGTCAGGTTCATAGGAAATGTTCTTTCAGTGTTGGAGGTCAGCCCGCTTTCATACAGATAGCCGACCAGCACGTCATTGTCGTTGAATACGAATATGGCTATGGAGTTGATGTCCGAATCTGCGATTGCCTTGGTGTCAGGAACATCCGTATTGATGTGAACCATGGCTGTGCAGTCCTGTGCAGGACGCTTGTCTTCGTCGCGTTGGCAAGAAAGCAGCAGCATTCCGGCTGTACATACTGTCATCAGCAGTGCCGGGTTTATAATCTGTCGGATGTTACCAAGAATCGTCATATCTTTATACTATTGTCTTATAATGTCATAATATGGGGAAAACTGTCTCGCTGTTCCAGCCGATTATATCAATGTTGACTTCGCCGTCCATGCTCCATACGCGGATGATGAGCTCAATGGACACTTCGTCTCTGGAGGTTACGTCAATGCCTAGAGTATTGATGATGTCGGCGAATGAGCGGCGGTAAAGTTCCGCCCCTGTGTCGTTGCGCACAATGGTCAGTTGTGAGCCTGTCTCGTTGGTGAACTTTGGAACTCTATATAGTGTGATGTACGAGTCGGCCTTTTCAGAGTGGTTGGAAATCACCGGCTTGTAGTCCGTAGTCTCCTCCGAAGGAGTGTTTCCGAAGTCAATCCAGGCACTCAGGTCTTCATGGCTGAGTGTGATGAGTGGAGCCGTAGACGGAGCGTTATGACCGTCCGTTGCCGGAGCGGCATTGAAGTTGTCGGCGTTGGCAAATCCCTCCATCGTTACCTGAATCGATATGTGGGAGCAAGTATAAATTACCGTATCCCGTACCGGTTTGAGGGTACGGGGTACGGTAAGTGTCTTCTCACCGAAATACAAGGGGTCAATGCCCTGACAGTCCTCTCCGTCAAACCAGGATGATTCTCCGAGATAAGGCTCGTCGGCTTCGGCTTCCAAGTGGGTATTCTCCCAAGCGTTGCCCCAGCAGACAATACGGTAGTTGCCGGGCATGAGTCTCAAGTCCACACCCTGGTCGGAGGCCAGATCCTCCTCTGAGCACGAGACAGTGGCGGCCAGATCTCCGTTCTCTCTGTAGACGAACATGTCAACAGTCCTGATTCTTTCAGGGAATATGTCGATTATTCCGTCTCCAAAGTATAGGAAATCCAGTGTCACGGGAGTCTCGCAGTCGTCTATGTTCTCCCTGATGCAGGCGGTTGCGCCGCACAGGAGCAGAACAGCGAGTATCCATATCTGTCTCGACCTTGTCATTTCGGTAATGTTAGTAAAGTGAATTTAATGTTTAATTATTCAAATACAGGGTAAACGTTTTCTTCAGTAAAAGGAACAATTTTCACTTCCACGATGATGTTGCTTCCATCCGTAGCCTGAGTGGTGGTTGCAAGGGCTGCGGGGGTTACGAGAACGTTTTGAATCTTGTAGATCTTACCGGTCATAATCGTGGCACGAGTCGTTCCTTCTGCGTTAGTCGCGAAGTTGACAACGTTGGCGTATACCTCTTCCTGGGAAGACTGTCCTGTTGTATGAGGCCACATTACCTCGCCCTTAAGCATGGCAATGGTACTGCTGTTGGTAATGTCCTCCCAAGTATCCTGATTTTTATACTGGAAGTTGTCGGTCACGATCTCATTTTCTGTAGTCGGGATAAACTGGAAGCTCAGCTGAGGGATAACTGGATTAGCTACGGCATCGGCATCTTGTTCTTCGGAAGTTACATCGTAAGGGAAGAGGAAGTGGAAAGGAATTACTTTGCTCTTGGTGCTTCCGTCAAAGAGATATTTGGTGGAGCCTTCAGTTTTCTCAAACTCTGATCCTACGAGGGCTGCGTAATCAGTACCGGTCCAGCCTGTGTATCTGGCAATGCTCTGATATTCACTCTGAAGAGGAGATCCCCAGTCACCGTTTACGATGGGAGATGTTCCGCCGGGGTTGGCGAATACATCCCATGCTGCCAGGTCTGAGGGCGTAGGGATGAGCTTGGAATCGCGGTAGAAGTTGCTCATATATACACCGGTGAGAACGGCGTCAAATCCGCTGTAGTCAAATCTGTACATGGCTTCAGGTGCGTCTTCGGCGCATTGTTTAAGGATGCCGCTCCCGGCATCCTCTGTGAAGTACAGAGTACCTGACTCCTGGATGGATACTTGGGTTATTTCCAGACGGGACAGTACGGGACGAATGGAAACCTTGGCACTGAAATAAGGACCACCCTCTGCTTTGGGATCAATAATCACAGCATTATCTCCACCAGCGACAGTTTCAACACTCTCAAGTACTATGTCCGCTCCTACGAAAGGAACACCGTTCTGTTCCGCTGTCGGGCCGAACTTCTCAATATCGAAGTTAAGGTCGCGGATGCTCTTATTCTCATTGTCGTTTACATATGCACCATTGGCGAAAGTCACGATTTCATTATCAGTACCACCGTTGGCTACAACATAAACTCTTGAGATGCCCTTCATTCCGATGAAGCGTACGCCTTTCTGAAAATTCTTCCAGATTTTAGCGGCATCGTTGTTGGCATTAGCGTCGGCCTTGTAGGCATACTTGATGATGTCGTTAGCGTCGGTAAAGTAGATGGCGATGTTGCTTACAACATTTTCTTGTTGGCTCCATGCATCATCCGGAGTCATGGCCTTTGTTCCGGTCTGACCGAGGTCAATCTTCAGGACTACAGACTTGGTGCCCTCGTCAGTAATCATGTTGTTATGCTCCTCCTTGTTGCAGGAAGTAGCCAGCACTGCTGCGGCACCGAGTGCGAGAGCAGTCTTTAAAAAAGTAGCTGTTTTCATAAATAAAAATAGTTGTAAAAGTTATTAAATATTTTATGGTTATTATAATTGTTCCATTATTCTGTGGAGTTCCTTGAGGTTGTGTATGGCTTCTTCAAAGCCGGTATTGGCCGCAAGCGAGAGGGCTGCCTCAGCCTCGGGATACATGCCCTCTCCGGCGTAGATGATGCCCAGCGTATTGAGCAGCTGCGGCTCATAGTGCCCGGACAGGAGCGATACGGCTTCCGTTGTCATGCCGGCACTGTACAGCGCGATGGCCGCGTTGTGTGATGCAGCTATGTCGGCCGGGTAAGTACGCGCGGCTGTGAACAGTACGTCCAGATATCTGGGATCGTCCTTTCCATAAAGGTCGGCGACAGAATACATCTCGTTGATGCTAAGCCACTCGGGATGCTCTTGCCAGAGTGCTTCCGCCTCTTCCGGAGTGAAGCTCTTCAGATGATATTCAATGACATAGTCAGTCCGTCGCAGACCGGGCAGAATATCTTCCCGCAGTCTGTCATAGAGCACCTTGTCCTCTTTGAGAATCCATTCGCAGCTGTCCCGGTTGCTGCTGTTAAGAACGGCCCTGACTTTCATTATTGCCGGATTCTTCGCGAGGTTGGTGTCCGCGTCCACGGCCTGGAAGAAGCCTTCCCAGTTCTCGGCCCCGTTCGCTACGATGTAGAGAGAGTCAGGAATGGTCGTGTCCATACCTTTTATATATTTGGCAAGACTTGCCGCTCTCCGTTCGGCGAGTGAGGTGTTGGGTATCTCCGGTCCGTCAGGCGATGCGAATCCGAGGAAGTGTACGGCTTTTATGGCAAAAACAGTGTCGTTCATGGCCGTGTGTATGGATTCCATGATGCTGCTGAGAACTTCGGCGTTGTCCATGTAGTCTGGATCGATCTCGTCACGGTCTACGATAAACTTCAAGTCCGCAGTATAGTGACGTTCTCTGTTCTTGTCGTCTCCGTTCGGACTCTGCATGAAGCCGGGGGCCGACCACTGAGGCGTATACGGAGGCAGCACTCCCTCCAGGTATAGGGTGTCTGTGCCTTTCAGGCAGTCAGCGCAGCCGTTGACTGTCTCGTACAGGGCCAGCAGTCCGTCCAGCATCACGGGGTCATAAGGTATCTCCGCCACGTAGCGTACTGTCTTGGGTGCCTTACGGCCTGTCTCGATGACAAAGGCCGAGTCAGGTCTGTGTACGCCTTTCTTATCCAGTACGGTGTTCCGTTCTATGGCTTTTTCGCGTATGCGCCCGTCTATATATATAGGTGCGAAACTGAATTCTCTTGTAGAGTCCTTGGACAGCATGACCGGAGTGATGCAGACAGTATGCTGCGGCGCAACATCAGGTTCCTGTTTCCATCTGAGGGCGAGGTCAATCCTGGCCGTGCGTTCCTTGCTCACGGAGTCGGTCTTCATCCGGACATCTGACAGTATCCATTCTATCCGGTCCAGATAGGATGTCTGGGCCTGTGCCCGAAGACTCAGCATAGGCACAAGCAGGAATAAGAGACATATATTGTAGACAAAACCTTTCATCGCATCAATGTTAAAAAATCATAAATATGAGACTGACAGCCAGCTTGGTAATCGTAAACTTGTTGGAGCAGCCTTCGTAGAGCAGTGCTCCGCATCGGATGCACTCGTACTGTTCGTAAGTCGTTCCTACGTATCCTACGCCGATCTCCGCCTCAATGCTCCACCTCGGGGACAGTATCCAGTGGTAGCCGTAACCGATACCGGCTCCGTACATCCATCCTTCATAGCGGTAGTCCCTGAGCTCTTTGTTGAGACTGAACGGGAAGAACGGATTGGCCATGTTGAATTCACCTCCGATACCGTGGAGGGCAAGGAAATGTCCGTTGAAAGTCTCGCAGAACCAGAAGCGGGCTTCCGGCTGAACCATCCATTGTTTCTGCTTGCGGTAGTCCTTGAACTCCCAGGCATTGTAGTTGCCGGAGATGTCCAGACTCCATTTCGGGGCCAAGGAAACTTCCAGCCCGAGGTTGACAGTCGTGGTAAGGTCGGACAGCAAGTTTGTCTTCAATGCCATATGCTGCCCTTTCAGGGCAAGCGGCATTGAAGAGAAGATGGCAATACATAATATTGTCCGCTGTAATGTGCG
Source organism: Candidatus Coprenecus pullicola (assembly GCA_018711925.1). Classification (GTDB taxonomy): domain Bacteria; phylum Bacteroidota; class Bacteroidia; order Bacteroidales; family UBA932; genus Coprenecus; species Coprenecus pullicola. The sequence continues at coordinate 54,567 of DVHR01000087.1, read as the reverse complement.
GTACAGATGTTTCATAAAAGATCTTAAAGTCTAGTTTATGTCTTGGGTTCAAGTTTATAGCACAAAATTACTAAAAAAATTTAATTTGACAACATTTAGTTGTATTATTGTGAACAAATAGTTGGTTAATGCCTTCTAAAAGGTTTCCGATAGGGGGTGTCCTTGCAGTGCAAAACTCAGGACCGTGTCGTGTGTCTGCAATGAAAAATACTGCGGAAAACGGGAAGTCTCCGCTTTGTCGGTGTGATAAGGGAAAGTCTGTATCCTGTCTTTGCTAGTGCTTCTTGCCGCTGCCTTTTCTGCCGGAGCGGAGACGGGTGGAGGCCATTACGAGCGCCTCGTCACGGGCGATGTATCTCATACCGATGAATGTAAGTATGGCCGCGCATATGGGGAAGATGCACGGAACGGTGAACAGCGCGTCCTCTCCCAATTTGGATGCCCTCTGGAAGAAATATACGGCCAGGATAATCTGGTAGCCTATCAGGATGATGGTGTTGAGGTTGCACAGGCGGATCTGTCGGATGCGGTTCTTGTACAAGAATATTACGGTGACGCTGAGAACAGTGCAGACGATCTGGAATATGGTGGTCAGGGTGAATCCCTTGGCCATGGCGACCGCTACGAATGGGATGGTGGTGGCGGAATCACCTATGAAGCGAACCATCGGAGTGAAGAACATGGATATCAGCAGCCCTGCCGCTATGGTCAAAAACAATGTCTGTATTCTCTGTATCATATTGTATCTGTTTGTCCGGAGGCAAAAATACGCAAAATAGTTGTTATTGATTAAAATTATAGTTAAATTTGTTTCGTTAATTCACACACATAACGTAAGATTTAATTTATGAACCCAAAGTTTATCTGGCTCATGGCCGTTCTGGTCATGTTTGTTTTTTCTTGCCGACAAGATGAGCGGAGATCGTCCGAATCATCATTGACGGCTGTGACAGAAGGAGATATCCTTTCGCCGTGGCAAGGTGGGGAATACTCCTTTGAATATACTCTACGCAATCCTCCCGAGGGTGGTACTCTTTGTGTGTCTGTTCCGGACACTGCGACTTGGATTACGGATATCGACTGGAGCAAGGACGGTGTCGTGAAATTCAATATCGCTGCCAATTATGCTTATTCGCAGCGGTATACCGTCATGACCATATCCTACTCAATGATGACTCTCTCTTTCAGTGTTGTACAGGAGGCGTACGAAATGTCCTCTTCTGATGCGCCGTTTACAATCAATGTCAAGGATGTGACTGCATCGACAGCAAAGGCGGAGATAGACCCGTTGGATGACGGTATGACCTATGTCGCGCTTAATTCGCCAAAGTCCTATGTGGATGGTTTTGATAATGATGATGACCTTTTTGCGGCGGTAATAGATCATTATGTGAGCCAGGGAGAGTCTGTGGGCATGACTCTGGAGGAACTTCTGGAGTCGTCCGGCAGCCTTGTCTCAGGAAATTCCGTCAAGGAAATGCTCTATCTTCCGGCTGATATGGAGCAATATGTGTATGCTGTAGGATGCTCGCGGACCGGGGAGAGGCTGTCGTCTATTGTCAAGACTCTCTTTAAGACAGATGCCGTGGATATGATAGACAGGACTTTCAAGCTGTGGTATGATATTGCCGGACCGGATGTCACAATGTGGGCGGAGCCGGTGCCTGCGGATGACGGTAGATGGTATTTCTTTGATCTGTTTTCCAAGGAGGAGCAGGATGCATCAGGGCAGACACCGGGGCAGATCCTTCAGTCCTTTATAGATCAGAATATACAATTGGGACTTGCGGTTGGCATCTCGCCGGCTGATATTCTGGAACAGCTGTTGTCGGTTGGAAAAGACAGTTATTTTTATAACCTGGAGGCTGAGACAGACTATATCGGAGCCGCATGCGGTGTGGATATGGACGGTAAAGTCAATTCGGAACCGGTGACGGAACCTTTCCGGACAGGGCCGGTGCAGCCTTCCGACAACCGGCTGGAGGTCAAGATTCTACAAGTTAACCTGGATTGGGTGGAGGTGGGCATTACCACGACAAATGACGATCCGTATGTCGTGATAGTCACTCCTGTATCCGAATATGAAGGAATGACTGATGAACAGATAATGGAGAGGCTGCTGGAGGGAGACCTGACTTCTCTGTCTCTCAAAGGTGACTATGAAGGCAGGATAAGCGGACTTGCTCACGAGACGGAGTACTGGCTGTACGTGTTCGGGTATCGTTCCGGCAAGGCGACCACAGAGCCTGTCAGGACTACGTTCGTTACTTTGGGAGAGGAGGACCCGTCTTTATTGACATTTGATTTTATCGTAGATAATGTCACGGACTGGAGCGCTGATGTCACGGTGTCCGGAACGCCTGCTTCAGCACTTTATTATTGGAGCGTTTGTCCGGCCTCATGGACAGAGGACGATATAAGGGCGTCATTGGATAAAAAACTGGAGGAAAACCGTCCTTGGGTTACGGATATGGCAGACTTGTTCAGACAGTACGGATCGAGAGGAACAGTGGATTTTGGAAAGTACGCGCCTTTGAACAGTGATACGGATTATGTCGTATATGCCTTCGGGGTCAATGAGGATACCGGAGAGTGGGTGACGGATGTCGCCTATAGTGAAAAATTCCATACATTAAAATAACAAAAAACTTGAAAATCATGAAGTCGAAATATTTACTCTTTGTTTTGTCAGTTTCCCTATTTTGCGCACTTATGTCAGGTTGCCGTTCCGAAGAGGTCCCTGCTCAGCCGGTGGTGTTTGAACTTAATGAGCCGGAGATTACAGTGCCGGCGGAAGGAGGTGATATAAGGATAGGCTATATTGAGGAGAATGCTCCGGAGGGAACTGTTCCCGTTCTGGAATATGATGAGGACTGGATTATGGATTATGATGTCTCGACTGGAGGACTGATCATTCTGACGGTGGAAGAGAATGTGGATACGGTGGAAAGGAGTTGTGATGCGCTGGTCAGATTTGCCGATGTGGAGCGTACATTGAAGATTACGCAGCTGGCTGCAGGGCAACAAGGAGAGAAGCCGGGCTCCGGTCTGTTCAATATAACCATAGAAGATGTGGGCGAGGCCTCGGTGACAGTTTCCGTAGAACCTGAGGATATGGAGTCCACATATCTTATAATGGCGATAGAAAAGAAGGATTGGGAATCCATGGGCGGTGGTGAGGCCGTTTTTGAGTATGTCGCTCAGGAATATATATCGACAGCCGCTGAATGGGGCTATTCCCTGCCGGAGTTTCTTGCCGATATGCAGATACTGTCTGTAGGCAATGTGAAAAACAAGGTTATTGAGCTTCTTGTCCCTTCCTCAGACCATATTCTTTTCTGTGCAGGTATGAATAACGCATGTGAGCGGACAAGCGAGATTTCATACGAGGAGTTCAGAACAAAAGATGTTGAGTGGAAGGATGTAGGTTTCACAATAGTATTTGAAGGCGAGAAAATAAGCGGCAGCATGACAGTTACACCAACGGACATGGAGCAGCGATACTATTACAATCTTCTTAAGCAGTCTGTCATAGACTCGTATGACAGGACTCTGGAGGAAGAGGTTCAGGAGTTCCTGATCGGGCAGATAGAGTTTTTTATCGGGTATATGTCCACAGAGCAGGTTCTGTCAGAGTTATGTGATAGAGGGGAGCAGGTTCTAAGTCTCGACGGCAAGGTTGAGGCGGAGACGGAGTACTGCGGTTTTGCCTTTTCCGTATCGGAGTCCGGGTATATCAATTCCAATATGGTGAGAGAGTATTATGTGACAGGTGTCCCGGATCCCTCGGACAACGTTATAAGGCTGGATGTACCTATCAAGTCGGATACAGAGGCCTCATGGGCAACTCAAGTCTCAAATTCCGATCCATATACGGTGGTGGTATTTCCCGCATCGGATGTTTCCGGTATGGACGAGGACGAGATAGTGGATCATATACTGGATTCGGGCAGATATGATATAGAAATATACAACGGCGCAACATCCAAGGAACTGAAAGGTCTGACATCCGGTACCGAATATTATGCTGTGGCATTTGGTGTGGAGGGTATGTATCCTACAACAGCCGCGACAATAGTTCCTTTCTACACGACATCAAGTTCTGAGGGTTTTGCCGACCTGTCTATTGTGGTCGATGAAGTATCAGGTACTGATGTGTATTATACTGTAACCGGCACACCGGTCTCAGCCGCATATTTCCATGGTCTGGCACCTGCGGATTATACGTCGCAGGATGTTATAGATCTTGTAAAGGCCTATGCCGATGCTACTATGGGATGGGAGGTGATCTGTTTGATAGCATCTGATAATGGAACTACCTCCACCAGCCGTAATTTCATTTATAACACAGAAGGAGGTCAGGATTATCTGCAATCAGGGCAGAGTTGTAGGGTATACGCTTTTGGAGTGAACACCTTGGATATGAGTTATGATGAAAATGTGACATTCAGTGAGGTGTTTACTGTGGAATGAGAAGATTCTTTTTACGTTACCGGTCGACGGTAACCGGCTGATATCGGATTGAGAAAAGCCCCTGGAAGTCATATTGCACGCTTTTAAGGGGCTTTTTTGTGTCCGATGGGCTTTCTTTTTGCATTTATGGATGCCGGGAATTGAAAACTTTAGTATATTTGATAGATAAAATATCGGTTTTATGGAAAAAATAGGCGCATCTGAATTGATAATCAACGGTGACGGCTCGGTGTTTCATCTTCATGTCCGTCCTGAGCATCTGGCAGACAAGGTCATATTGGTAGGAGACCCGGGTAGGGTGGACATGATTGGGGCGTATCTCTCGGATATCGAGTCCTCCACTTCCTCCAGGGAGTTCCACAGCGTGACCGGAAGATACAAAGGCGTCAGAATGACCGTCCTTTCCACCGGTATAGGCTGTGACAATATAGACATCGTGATGAACGAGCTGGATGCCTTGGCCAACGTGGACTTCAATACGCGGGAAGTGCGTTCTCGGAAAAGAAGCCTGACCATATTGCGTATAGGTACGTGTGGGGTAATCCAGCCGGATATACCGATAGGCTCGTACATTTTATCCAGAGTTTCGATAGGTTTTGACGGCCTTCTGAACTGGTATGGTGACAGGGATGCCGTGGTGGAGAAGGATATTGAGGAGGCTTTCCTGAAGCATGTGCAGTGGGACAGGTATCTTCCCACACCTTATTTTGTAAAGGCGTCAGAGCGTTTGGCAGATCTTTTTGCGGACAGTACCGTGCAGGGCATGACTGTCTCGGCTCCAGGCTTCTATGGCCCCCAGTGCCGTGTCGTGCGCCTGCCGCTCGTCATGCCGGACCTGATGGAGAGGTTGGAGTCATTCAGGTTCGGGGATATGCGTATCACCAATTTTGAAATGGAGGGCTCAGCGATAGCTTCCCTGTCCCGCAAGTTGGGGCATGAAGGCGCGACTGTGTGTCTGGGTATCGCCCAGCGTTATGCCCAGAATGCGGATGCTGATTACAAGTCGCTGATGGGCGGCCTGATAGAACTGTGCCTGGACAAGCTGGCGCAATGACGGACGCAAGGCAACTGGACAGGGCCGAGCTGGACAATCTGCTGGCACTCCTGGAAGATAGGGAGGAGGTGACTTTTGAGGTTGTCAGTGACAGGGTATTTGCCTTGGGCTGGAACGCGCTGGATTATTTCTTCCGGAATGTGTACAGGCAGACGGAGCCGTACAGACGTTCCTTTGTGCTGAAGCGGATATGTCAGATGTCATCGCTCCTGGCGTATAAGGAACTGTTGGACTTGATGCGCACAGGTCCGGATCTGTACGTGCCGGACGGGATGTATTTCCTGACCCGGATTATGGAGCCGGAACTGACACCGGATGCTTTCCGCGGTTGTTATGAGGATGTCGGAAACAGCCTGTTGTGTGAGCTGACGGACTCGATGACGGCTGTGGAGAGAGTTGAGATGCTCAACTACACCATGTACGACAAGTATGGTTTTGCGCTCAGTGCGCCGTCTGGGAAAGAGGATGAGCCGAACGTACTTCTGCCGCGCTTGTTGAAGAGGCGCAAGGGCGGGACAGTGGGATTGTCATGTGTCTATTTCCTTCTGGCATCCTATGCCGGACTGCCAGTGTATCCTGTATTTCCGAAGTCTCCCGGGTATTTCGTCACTTGGATGGAGCAGGGCCGTTCCTTATTCACTATCGATGTAGGCAATCATGGGCGGATATCCGAACCCGTCCCACGTAGTGTCTGGAAAGATACTCCGCTCATGGGGACGGAACAGACCATACTTTACATTTACGCGGCTGCCCTGAAACGTTTCAGCCCGGCCAACAGTACCCGTCTGACGGATATTCTGCTGACACGGGCTTTAGACGTGCTTAGAGTCTGATACAGACTGCTATTCCATGAGTTTCTTGTACTTGAAGCGTTTGGGCTCGTCGGTGCCGAGACGTTTGCGGCGGTTCTCCTCGTACTCCGAGTAGGAGCCTTCGAAGAAGTATACCTGCGAGTCGCCCTCGAAGGCCAGGATGTGGGTCGCGATGCGGTCAAGGAACCAGCGGTCGTGGGAGATGACCACGGCGCAGCCGGCGAAGTTCTCTATACCTTCCTCCAACGCCCTGATAGTGTTTACATCCACATCGTTGGTGGGCTCGTCGAGCAGGAGGACATTGCCCTCGTCCTTGAGGGTCAGGGCCAGGTGGAGGCGGTTGCGCTCACCGCCGGAGAGGATGCCGCAGAGCTTTTCCTGATCGGCTCCCGAGAAGTTGAATCTGGAGACATAGGCTCTGGCGTTGATCTCGCGGTTGCCCAGACGGATGAACTCGGAGTTCTCCGAGATGGTCTGGTAGACGGTCTTGTCCGGGTCTATGCTCTTGTGCTGCTGGTCTACGTAGGCAAGCTTGACGGTCTCTCCGACGGTTATTGAGCCGCTGTCGGGTTGCTCAATGCCCATGATGAGACGGAAGAGGGTGGTCTTGCCCGCTCCGTTGGGGCCGATGACTCCGACGATACCGGCGGGCGGCAGGGAGAAGGTCAGGTGCTCGAAGAGGAGCTTGTCACCGTAGGCCTTGGATACGTCGTTGAACTCTATGACCTTGTTGCCCAGACGGGGACCGTTGGGGATGTATATCTCGAGGGCAGCCTCCTTGGCCTTGCCGTCCTGACTGGCCAGTTTCTCGTAGGCACCCAGACGGGCCTTGGACTTGGCCTGACGGGCCTTGGGGGCCATGCGCACCCACTCCAGCTCGCGCTCCAGTGTCTTGCGCCGCTTGCTCTCCTGCTTCTCCTCCATCTCCAGACGCTTGCTCTTCTGCTCCAGCCATGAAGAGTAGTTGCCTTTCCAGGGAATGCCCTCTCCGCGGTCCAGCTCCAGAATCCAGCCGGCTACATTGTCCAGGAAGTAACGGTCGTGGGTGACGGCGATGACCGTACCCTTATACTGGCGCAGATGCTCCTCCAGCCACTGGATACTCTCGGTGTCCAGATGGTTGGTCGGCTCGTCGAGCAGGAGTACGTCAGGCTGGCGCAGCAGCAGGCGGCACAGAGCCACGCGACGACGCTCGCCTCCGCTGAGGGTCGCTATCCTGGCCTCGGAAGGCGGACACTGCAGGGCGTCCATCGCCCTTTCCAGCTTGGAGTCCAGCTCCCAGCCGTCGCAGTGCTCTATTTTCTCAGTCAACTCGCCCTGACGCTCAATGAGTTTGTTCATCTCGTCATCCGACATGGGCTCGGCGAACTTCATGTTGATCTCCTCGTATTCGCGCAGCAGATCGGCCACTTCCTGCACACCCTCCTTGACTACCTCGATGACGGTCTTGTCCGGGTCCATCTGAGGCTCCTGCTCCAGATACCCTACGGTATATCCCGGAGCCCATACCACCTCGCCCTGGTAGGATTTCTCCACACCTGCGATGATCTTCATCAGTGTGGACTTTCCCGAGCCGTTCAGACCGATGATGCCGATCTTCGCCCCGTAGAAGAAAGACAGGTAGATGTCCTTCAGAATTACCTTGTTGCTGTTGGGCAGGACCTTGCCCACGCCGTTCATTGAAAAGATGATTTTCTCGTCTGCCATATTTCTGTCGCTTTGTTTCTAGATTTGAAAAGTGCGGCAAGATAGGACTTTTTTCTCAAATAACATCATTTCCGCCCGAAGCCCTGGGGCACAGCCGTAAAATTGGTAAGAATATCTGTGTTTTCTGTATGTCGGAAAGCTGGATTTTGAGTATTTTTGCGGCAAATTTGTGAGTATGCTAAGGAAGATCAGAATAACCCTCGCACTGATATTTTTCGTGTGCGTGACTTTATTGTTTCTCGACTTTACAGGGACACTTCACGCCTGGCTCGGATGGATGACCAAGATCCAGTTCTTTCCGGCAGTCCTGGCCCTCAATGCCGGGGTCATTATCGCATTAGTGCTGCTGACTCTGATATTCGGCAGGGTGTACTGCTCCGTCATCTGCCCGCTCGGAGTGATGCAGGATGTGTTTGCCTGGCTGGGCAAAAAACAGAAGAAGAACCGCTACACTTATTCCAAGGCCAAGAGCTGGCTGCGTTACGCGATGCTTGGGCTCTTCATCATCGCCCTGATCGCGGGTGTGGGCTCGTTTGTGGCCCTGCTGGAGCCTTACAGCGCCTACGGACGCATTGCCTCCAACATCTTCGCCCCCGTGTACGGCTGGATCAACAACCTGTTTGCGCTCATAGCCGAGAGGGCTGACAGCTACGCCTTCTATTCCACGGATGTATGGCTCAAGAGTCTGCCGACGTTTGTCATCGCCGCAGTGATGCTGGTGCTGATTGCCGTGCTGGCATGGAGGAACGGCCGTACCTGGTGCAACACTGTCTGCCCGGTGGGAACCATCCTGAGCTTCCTGGCCCGTTTCTCATGGCTCAAGCCGGTCATCAATACCGACAAGTGCATAAGCTGCCGCAAGTGCGAGCGCAACTGCAAGGCCTCCTGCATAGATATCGCCAATCACAAGATAGACTACAGCCGCTGCGTGACCTGCATGGACTGCATCGGCAACTGTCCCAAGGACGCCATCTCATATATTCATCCTAAGAAAGCCGCTGCTCCGGCAGTGACTGGAGGACAGGCTGAAGCGGCATCCGGTGCTGACAGAAAAGCCGACAAGGCCGAAAGCGTCGACACCGCCCGCAGGGGGTTCCTTACGGCCTCCCTGATGGCAGCTGCGGCGGTGACGGTCAAGGCTCAGGAGAAGAAAGTCGACGGCGGTCTGGCCGTGATCGAGGATAAGGTCATTCCCGACCGGCTTGTTCCGCTGGTGCCTCCCGGAGCGGTGAGTCTCAGGCATTTTGCCCAGCACTGCACCGGATGTCAGCTCTGCGTTTCGGTGTGTCCCAACGGAGTGCTGCGTCCAGCCACGGACCTGATGCGCATGATGCAGCCGGAGATGTCCTACGAGAGGGGTTACTGCCGTCCGGAGTGTACGAAATGCTCGGAGGTCTGCCCCGCCGGAGCCATACGCCCGATTGACAAGGCCGAGAAGTCCTCGACCCAGATCGGCCATGCGGAGTGGGTGATGCACAACTGTATCCCGGTGAGGGACGGCCAGGAGTGCGGCAACTGCGCAAGGCATTGTCCTACCGGAGCCATACAGATGGTGCCGCTCAAGGGACATCACCGTCACAGAGGCGGCCGCGAGGAGGGCAATGACGGCAAGAACCTTATGATACCGGCCGTCAATACCGAGAGGTGCATAGGCTGCGGAGCCTGCGAGAATCTCTGTCCGGCCCGGCCTTTCAGTGCCATCTATGTGGTGGGGCATGAGGTTCACAGGACCGTCTGACAACCGATTTCCCGCCGCGAGTTTCTGAAAACGGCGGGAGCGGCGGGAGCTTTGTCCCTTGGTCAGGCGGCTTGTGGGGACGGCAGGACTGCCGGTTCAGCCTCCGGGAGCCAGGCAGTGCCGTCCGGTGGAATGACGTACAGGACCAATCCTACTACTGGCGACAAGGTCTCCCTGCTCGGCTACGGCTGCATGCGCTGGCCCTCGGTAGGGGGCAGGAGCGCCCGGGAGGGCAATGAGGAGATAGACCAGGAGATGGTCAACCGCCTGGTGGATTTTGCCATAGAGCACGGAGTCAATTATTTCGATACGTCTCCTGCTTACTGCCGGGGTACGTCCGAGCGTGCGACGGGCATTGCCCTGAGCCGTCATCCGAGGGAGAAATATCTGATAGCCACGAAGATGTCAAACTTCGCCCCCTCGACCTGGACCCGTGAGGGAGCCATCGCCATGTACCACAACTCCATGAAGGAGCTGCAGGTGGACTATTTAGACTACTACCTGCTCCACGGCATAGGCATGGGAAGCGGCATGGAGGAGATGATGACCCGTTATTTCGACAACGGCATTATCGATTTCCTGATGGAAGAGAGAAAGGTCGGGCGCATCCGCAACCTCGGTTTTTCCTACCACGGGGACGTGAAGTGTTTCGACTGGCTCTTGGAGCGGCACGATGTCTACAAGTGGGATTTCGTGCAGATCCAGCTCAACTACCTCGACTGGAAATACGCCAAGCAGATCAATCCCCGCAACACCGATGCCGAGTATCTTTACAATGCCCTGGCCGAAAGGAGGATACCGGCCATCATCATGGAGCCGCTTTTGGGCGGCCGCCTCTCCAACGTGCCGGACAACATCGTGGCCCAGCTCAAGGAGCGCGACCCGCAGAGCAGTGTGGCCTCATGGGCATTCCGCTTCGCCGGCAGCTTCCCCGGAGTGCTGACCGTCCTGAGCGGCATGACCCGGATGGAGCACCTGCAGGACAACCTCCGGACCTATTGCCCCCTCAATCCCCTGACTGACGAGGAGTTCCAGTTCCTGCAGGACACCGCCACGAGGATGATGCAGTTCGACACTATCCCCTGCAACGACTGCAAGTACTGCATGCCGTGCCCTTACGGTCTGGACATTCCCGCGATACTGCTGCATTACAACAAATGCCTCAATGAGGGCAACATCCCCGAGTCTTCCACCGACCCGGAGTACCGCAAGGCCCGCCGCGCCTACCTCGTGGGATACGACCGGAGCGTCCCCAAGCTGCGTCAGGCGTCCCATTGCATCGGCTGCGGCCAGTGCAGCCCCCATTGCCCCCAGCGTATCGACATCCCCGCAGAGCTGCACAGAATCGACGCTTACGTCGAGCGCCTTAGGCAGAATACCCTGTAGAAGGTATCCTCCGCATTCCGGTTTGCGGTTATGGCGGAATTCACTACCTTTGTTCTGTAGCAATTTCAAAAGTGCAGACAGACCATGGATGAATTCCGCCTTAAAGTATTTGTAACGGCCGCCAGGGCTCTAAGCTTTTCCAAGTGCGCGGCAGCCCTGAATATCACCCAGCCGGCGGTCAGCCGCCATATCGGGGAACTGGAGGCCCGCTTCGGGGTGCCGCTGTTCTTCCGGGGAAGTTCCGGGGTGGGGCTGACCAAGGCCGGCCGGCTGCTGCTCCAGCATGCGGAGGGGCTGCTGTCGGCGTACCAGAAAATGGACTACGACATGGACCTGCTGGCCCAGGCCGGTCAGGGCAGGCTGGCGATAGGGGCCAGCACGACCATCGCGATGTACCTGCTGCCGGAGATACTGGCCTCATTCATGGAACGTTCTGACGGGGTGGAGGTGTCCATGCTCTCGGGCAACAGCGAGAATGTGGAGCAATGGCTCAGGGACGGGACGGTGGACATCGGTTTCGTGGAAAATGCCTCGCGCCGGCCGTGGCTGCATTATGAGCGGCTGATGGCGGACGAGCTGGCATTAGTGGCAGGTACCCATGGCCGCTATGCGTCTTTAGAGTCGGTCACGCCGCAGGAGTTGAGGTCGTTGCCGCTGGTGTTGAGGGAGAAGGGATCGGGTACGCGCGAGATTCTGGAAAATGTGCTCGGGGGCTGCGGTATTGGCTCTGAGGACCTGAACGTGGTGATAGAGCTGAGCAGCACGGAGGCCATCAAGGCATTTGTCCGCAGCAGCGATACTCTGGCGGTGGTCTCGGTGATAGCCCTGCGCCGCGAACTGGCTGACGGGGCGTTGAGGATTGTGGACATCGACGGAGTGGACATGCCCCGGGAGTTCGCCACAGTCGTCCGTCCAGGCGAGTTCTCCGGGCTGAACGAGCGGTTTCATCACTTTGCCGTGCGCGAGGCCTCTATGCGTTAGTGTCTTGAGTGAGTGGTGCTGTCCTAACTTACGAGAAATGCAGGCTCGTTTGCAAGTGTCTGATTGTTAGATGTCTGCAAATCTATGCGCAATTCTCGGTCGCTTCTGGAGCAGTGAAAATTGCAGGTCTGTTTGTAATATGCTGATTTGTAGAGCCTTGGAAAGTGACGTGCAATTCTCGCAAAATGTGGGGCGGAGGGGTATAACAATCGGTTATGCCGTATAAGTAAGTGTGTTGGGATGTTTTACAGCGGGTATTGTACTTTTGCGGCATGAAAACAACATCAACATCCTCAGCATCTGTGACGCCGGCTGTGCAGGCCGCGCAGGTATCAACCGGAACTCTTCAGGCACGCCAGTGGGCAGCCCGGATACTTTTTGTCGCACTTTTCGTAGCTTCTTTCTTCCTGCCTACGGCGGTGGCCCTGCTGGCCGGAATAGCTTTGGCCGTAACCCTCGGCTCGCCTTTCCCCGTATTTGCCAAGAAAGTCTCGAAGTACCTGCTTCAGGCTTCGGTGGTGGGTCTCGGTTTCGGCATGAATCTCTATTCGGCTGTGGAGTCCGGCAAGGACGGTATGCTCTTCACGATAGTCTCGGTGGTGGGGGTGATGCTCATCGGCACCCTGCTCGGACGGGTGTTCAGGCTTTCCCGGAACAATTCCTACCTCATCTCCTCCGGTACGGCCATCTGCGGAGGCAGCGCGATAGCCGCTGTGGCACCCATCATCGACGCGGACGACAATGAGACCACTATGTCGATGGTTACAGTCTTTGTGCTCAATGCCGTGGCTCTGCTCATTTTCCCAGCGATAGGCCATCTGATCGGACTCTCCCAGGAGCAGTTCGGAACCTGGGCCGCCATTGCCATCCATGATACCAGCTCCGTGGTGGGAGCAGGTGCCGCCTATGGAGAGGAGGCCCTGCAGATTGCCACTACCGTCAAGCTGACACGCGCCCTGTGGATTATTCCCATGGCCATAGCCACGACATTCATTTTCAGGAAGAAGGGTAAGAAGATTTCCATTCCCTGGTTCATCTTCCTCTTCATAGCCGCCATGCTGGCCAACACTTACCTGGGAATCCCGGAGAAAGTATCTGCAGCGATATCTGGAGGCGCAAAGCATGCTCTCGGAGCCACACTTTTCCTCATTGGCTGCGGCCTTTCCCTCCAGAGCGTCAAGGAGACAGGAGTCCGCCCGTTCCTGCTCGGCATCTCCCTCTGGGCCGTCATCTCCCTCTCGTCACTGGCGGTGGTGATGCTGATGTAGGGACTGCGGCGGCATGCAGCGGCAGTGCCGTGCAAGGATATGGAGCAGATGTGTCTCAGGTCAAATTATGTTGATTGTTTGTCCCCTTTCCTGCTGTTGAGTATCTTTGCATATTGTAAGGATAAATTGTATGAAAAGTAGATATTGCATGGTTGTTATTTCCCTGCTTGCCGTCACAGTGACACTGTTGTCCTCGTGTGCGGGTGGAGGCAGGGAAAACGCATTTGTCACATTTGATTATTCAAAAGTGAAGGAGGGGGATACCCTGAAATTCTCATCGTTGGCGGAGGCGCCGGAGTTCATCGCGCTGGACAGCGATACCCTCGATGCTTTCGCTCAGGCAATGGTCATAATATCCGATAACTATCTCGTCAAGAATGTCATGTCTGTATCGGGAATGAACGAGTTCCCGGTCAGTGTGTTTGACCGTCATACCGGCCGTTTTATATGCAACGTGGGGCACATCGGCCGCGGTCCGGGAGAGTATCTCAGGTCCGTCTGCACCTATGTGGATGAAGATGGAGGCAAGATCTGGATAATGGATGCCGGCAACCATATCAAGACTTACGATATCCGTTCCGGAAAATATTTAGGGAATGTGCCGTTGGCGTACAGTCTGATGGACGACTATGCCGGTGGAATGGGGAGTTTTATTGTGAATGACGGGAAAGTGACTGTCGCTGCGGTTCCGTATCAGGAGGACTCCTGTCCCTCTATTGTGTGGTGTCAGGATGTGCTGGGCAATATCCTCTGGGAGATACCGGAGACAGGCCGGGAGTGCTCACTGAAGCCCGGCAATACATTGGTCTCTTCGGAGTACAATATAGAGGGGATGCTGGATGTCACTTTCAGATATCAGGGAGACAGGCCGGATACTCTGTATCTTGTGCGGGAGGGCAGGCTTCAGCCCGTGTACAATGTCAATAAACGGACATTGAAGAGCGGAATGGGCATGTACGATGTCCTGCTGCCCGGAAAAGTCTTTTCAAATCTGACCGAGGACAAGGAGGTAATCCCCAATGTCACGGTCGGTTTCCCGGTGGCCTGTATTGTTACGGATCTGAATAGCGGTAAGTCTGTAAAATATCCGACAGTAGCGAGGAATGACTTTCTGGGAATCAATACGGAGCAGTTTTCTTTCCAGAACGGATATCTTGTGCAGGCTGTCAGTGCTGTCGAGTTCAAGGAGATAGGGCAGAGGGCCCTGGAACAGGGATTGCTGCCGGAAGCTTCTGCGGAACAGGTCAGAGCCATACTTTCGGAACTGCAGGATACGGACAATGACGTGTTGATGCTGGCCCGCCTCAAGAAGTAAACGGGTCAATCTTTTTCAGGAACAACGGCTGTGCTGTTTTTGTCTGCCAGCCGTTTTCTGTATGCGTCCAACCGTTTTTTCCATGCTTTGCGTTTGGCCTTCTCAGCCGCTGCCTTGCGCTCAAGGTATTCGTCATACCGTCTTTCCAGATAGTTGTCTGCCATGGTGAAGAGAGCGGAAAACGGGGTTCGAACCCGCGACCTTCGGCTTGGGAAGCCGACGCTCTACCAACTGAGCTATTTCCGCGAAAAATGTTTACCTTTGCGGTATTGGAACTGCTGTTTGCGGTTCGGACTGCAAATATATGAATTTAAATTTATTTATCGCTAAAAAAATAAATGGCAGCGGACTGAGCTCGACCAGTAACGGGATAGCCTGTGTGTCCGTGGCCATAAGTATAGCCGTGATACTGGCGGCTGTAGCGATATCGGGCGGCTTCAAGAAGGAGATAGGCAAGCGGGCCGCGGGTTTCACAGGAGAGATTCTGATGACGGTTCCAGGGATGGACTATATGAACGACGTGTATCCGCTCCAGGCTGATATGTCCTATCTTCCGGATATAAAGCGGATTCCGGGAGTTGAGTCGGTGAATGAGACGGCATACAAGCCAGGTATGATAAAGGAGGGAAGTGACGTACACGGAGTTATGTTCAAAGGGGTGGACTCTACTTATTCGCTGGATTTTTTCGCGGATTTTCTTACTGACGGAGCACTGCCTGATTTCTCGGGAGAGCGCATGAGCGACCAGGTGCTGATATCCAAGAGACTGGCGGTGATGCTGGGTTGCGGAGTCGGAGACAGGATTGCAGTATATTTCATAGGTGAGCAGGTGAGGGTGAGAAAGTTGGTCATCGCGGGACTGTACGACATTCAGCTGGAGGATATGGACGAAAGGCTTGCCTTGATGGATATCCGTCAGGTACGCAGGCTTAACGGCTGGGACGAGCATGATGTCTCGTGCCTGGAGATATCCCTGGGCGGTGACGGAGGCAAGGCGGCCGCACGCCGGAGGGCCGAGGTGTACGATGCGGTAGGGGAGATAATCATGACCGAGGACCAGCCGCTGGACGCGCCGGTAGTCGTGCGGCAGATCAGCGAGATCTATCCGGGGCTCTTCGACTGGCTGGCGTTACTTGACCTCAATGTGTTGGTCGTAATGATTCTGATGATGGCCGTGGCCGGATTCAATATGATATCAAGCCTGCTGATTATCCTTTTTGAGCGCATTTCCATGATAGGTCTGCTGAAGTCCCTGGGCATGAGGACGGTCAGTATCTGCAAGGTGTTTATATACAGAGGGGGCGCGATAGTGCTCAGGGGTATGGTATGGGGTAATGCAGTGGCTCTGGTGCTGCTGGCCGTCCAGAAATGGCTCAAGCCGTTCAGGCTTAACCCTGTGAATTATTTTGTCGATTTTATTCCAGTGGAACTGAATCCTGTGCATATACTGCTGGTGGACGCGTCGGCTTTTATACTGATGCTTCTTATAATGATTGTCCCCTCTCTGTTTGTTGCCCGTGTATCACCGGATAGGACGATTAAAGTCAGCTGAGTCAGTCCGGATGCCGGGGATTTTGCTTACCTTTGTCTCCATGAACTACATGGGAATAGTAATAGGTGTTTCAACCTTCCTGATTATCGGACTGTTTCATCCGATAGTCATAAAGTCTGAATATTATTTCGGCAAGCGTTGCTGGTGGGTCTTCCTGTTGGCGGGTCTGGCTGCCGCTGCCGGTTCGCTGTTTATCGGGAATATTATCGTGTCCACTCTCATGGGGGTAACGGCTTTTTCCTGTTTCTGGTCTATTCTGGAGCTGTATGAACAGGAGAAAAGGGTGGATAAGGGCTGGTTCCCCCGCAATCCGAAGCGGAAACGATAGAATTTACCGGAGTTCGGACAACTTGCCTATGTCGGTGATGACGGCTCCGGCAGGGGCTTTCACGCATCGGACGGGGTGGGTGGTGGCTATGGTCAGGTAGAAGTCGATGATGGAAAATGTCTCGGGCCACGAGCGGAGCAGCTGCATGGCGGCAGGGGTAAGTACGTGGATGCCGCTGAAAGCCGCGCGTGTGAGGTCGCATTCCGTCGGTGTCGAGGCGGCGCTTCCGATTCCCTTGATGGCGCCTTTGGCCGGATATACCCATCCCTTGAGCATCCCTTCCGTGTCAGTCAGCAGGTAACGCGATGAATTGCGGTCGCTTACGAGTAGGGTCGCCGCCGGGATTTCCCCAGGATGCAGCGGAAAGGGCCGGTTGCAGCCGGTGGCTTCCCTGAAAAAACAGCCGGGATCAATCCCGGAGGTGATGATGTCCACGTTGTGTACCAGCACCGGCACATCTCCAATCAGGCCGGACATCACGGCATGGCGTATGCCTCCTCCGGTGTCGCGCAGCAGGTCCCGCTCGTCTGAGAAAGTCACTTCCATTCCGAATCCTCCGTGCGAGCGGACGAACTCCTCCAGCATGTCCGCAAAATGATGGACGTTGATTATCACGCGGGTGAATCCGGCATCCCGCAGTCTCAGCATCAGTCTCTGTATCATGGGTACTCCTTCGAACGGTACCAGGGCCTTGGGCATCCTGTCTGTCATAGGCCTGAGCCGTGTGCCAAGTCCTGCCGCAAGTATCATGGCGGTCTGCGGAGCGGGTGAGCCGGCATTCATCGTATCACCTCCCTTTCCAGATTCTGCTCGCGGTGAATGAGTACCGCATGAAGTTTTCCTGTGTTTCCGTATCTTTCTTCAAGATGGTCCGCGAGCCTTTCTGCGAAATATACCGAGCGGTGCCGGCCTCCCGTGCATCCGAAGGAGAACATCAGGTCCGTGAATCCCCGTTCCAGATAGTTGTCCACATGCATGTCGGCAAGGGCGGCCGTGTGCCGTGCAAACTCCTCAGTCTCCGGGTACTCCTTCAGAAAATCAACAACAGGAGCGTCCAGCCCCGTCATCCCGCGGTACTCGGGCAGCCTGCCCGGATTGGGAACCCCACGGCAGTCAAAGACGTAGCCTCCTCCGTTTCCGCTTTCGTCTTCGGGTATGCCCTTTTTATAGGAAAAACTGAAAATCCGAACCAGCAGCTTCCCGTCCCCTCTCTGCTCCCGGTGTCCGTAGAGCGGAATCAGGTCTTCAAGAATCCGGCAAAGGCAGGGATATTCCGGGAAAGTGCCGGAGGCAAAAATCTCCTGCAGGTTGTCCATGGCGTAGGGGATGCTCTTGAGAAAATGCGGCTTACGCTCGAACAGTCCGCGGAGTCCGTATGCACCCAGGACCTGCAGGGTCCGGAAAAGGACAAACTGTCTCAGGTCGGTCAGGAAATCCTTCCGGCGCACCACCGCATAGTGCGACTGCGCCTCGAGATAGGCTTCGGTCAGTTCCTCTTTGAGCTGTGGGGAGTAGCGGGCCCTGGCCTGCCAGATGAAAGAGGCCAGGTCATAATGTACCGGTCCCATGCGGCCGCCCTGAAAGTCGATGAACCGCAGTTCGCCGTTCTCCGGCACCATGATGTTGCGGCTTTGGAAATCCCGGTACATGAAATGCCCGCTGTCGCACGTCAGCAGCCTGTCGCACAGACGGTTGAAATCCTCTTCCAGGTCGGTCTCGCTGAACTCCACACCGGAAGGCTTCAAGAAGCAGTATTTGAAATAATTGAGGTCGAACATTATCGAGGTGCGGTCGAAATACTGTACCGGAAAGCATTTGGAGAAGTCCATCCCCGAAGCTCCGGCGTACTGGAATGCCGGCAGGGTCTCCACCGCCATGCGCAGAAGCCTCCGCTCATCCCCGGAGTATTCTCCGCTTCTCCGGCCTGCCGCCACTGCGTCGAAAAGGGTAGTACTGCCCAGATCCTCCTGCAGATAAGTCATGCCGTCGTCACTCACGGCCAGTATTCCGGGCACCGGCAGTCCCAGTTTTCCGAAGTGCCGGGCCATATACAGAAATGCGGCATTCTCCTCCTTAGTGGTGCCTATGGCGGCAATGCAGCTGCCTCCGCTCCATGTAATCCTGAAATACTGCCGGTTGCCTCCTGATGACGGCAGCGGACAGATATTGTATTCAGCGGCACCTGAATATTTTTCAAATAACGACCTGATTCGTTCCATACGGGGCAAATTTACTCAATCTCCAGGATTGTTTAAGGAAAATCGGAGATTTTTGTTTATGTTTGCACGTTATGAGCAAAAAAGGGTTTAGGGACATATTGTGTGCGTGCGTCATCATCCTGATGCTGCCCTGTTCTGCTTTTATTATACGCGGTATGTCCATGCCCTACGATGTCATGGCCGGTGTGCCGCAGGACTCGCTGTCAGTCCAGGCGGACTCGGTAATCGGTCAGGACTCCATGCTCAAGGACTCTTTGGCTGGGCCGGATTCGCTTGTAATACCAGATTCTCTGTCAGTACCTGATTCTTCGGTTGTGTCAGATTCATTGCTTCTGCCGGACTCGCTGGCTGCTGCGGATTCGCTTACGCAGTCGGACTCAACGGCTGCGGACTCTGTCAAGGTGCTGACCAAAAGAGAACTGAAGCGTATGGCAAAGGACAGTGTGCGGAAAGTGAAGGATGCCTATAAGGACAGCGTGGCCATGGTGAAGCAACATAAGGCTGACAGTATACATCATATAAAGGATCGCATCCGGACCGTCAAGGACAGTATCCGCTGGTCCAGACCCAGGGTGTTGGAAACAGTCTTCCTTCCGGACAGTCTGTATTATGACAGAATCATCTCATGGACGACCGGTACGCGGGTCAATGAGTACAGACATGCCGATATGGATACCACTTTCAATGACTGGTACACGGAGTATCCTTTCTACAAGGAAGACATAGATGCCGTCTATCTTGGAACAGTTGGCTCGGCCGTGCAGAACGTCAATTTTTTCAAACGGCGTGAATTTGACATATTCAAGGCATACGCTCCTTATATTACTTACTCTCACACGCCTGAGAATATGCCGTTCTTCAATACAAAGGCTCCTTATACCGAACTGGCGTACTGGGGTACTATATTCGCTTTCAAGGACAAGGAGGAGACCAATGTCCGTTTTATGCATACCCAGAATATAACTCCTGCGTGGAATCTCGCGGTGCTTTTCCAGGGCTGGAAAGCGGCCGGTATACTGCAGAAGGAGGCTACTGCCAACAATTCCCTGGAGGTTACGACCAATTATCTGGGCAAGAGATATGTGATGAATGCCGGATTTATCCATCACAATATAGACCGGGAGGAGAACGGCGGAATCCAGGATTCTTATATGGTGCGGGATACTACGGTGGACGCCAAGACGATAGCGGTGAATCTGCAGAATGCCAGGAACAAGTTGTCAAGAAATACATTTTTCATAAACCACTCATACGACATTCTTCTGGAGTCCGATCTGACCAGGATGAGGAAGGTAATGGATAAGGATTCGGTATTTACAGCCACGGTTGACTCGTTGATTAAAGTGAGGAAGGAGGCTTATGAGAGGTCAGTGGATGCTGCAGTTGCTGCAGTCAAGGCAAAGGCGGCAGCGGAAGCCAGGGCTGCGGACAGTCTTGCCGCTCTGGCGGATTCGACTGCTGCGATGCTGATGGACACGCTCGGCACTGCTTTGGATTCAACCGGGGCAGTGTTGGATTCAGCCGGTATGTCGTTGGATTCGGCAGGTGTCATGATTGACTCAGCGGAGGCCGTTTTGGATTCTGTGGTGACAGTTGTGGATACGGCATCGGCGGCAGGTACGGCTGCTGATTCTCTGCTGTCAGCCCAAGTAAGAGATTCTTTGTCTGCTCAAGTCCCGGATTCGTTGTCCTCGGTAAGGATGTATGCGTCTCCGGAGGACTCGATAGCGGCTGTGAGGGCGGATTCCATCGCTACGGCCGTCGCGGACTCCCTGCTGAGGGCTTCTATTATGGACACACTCCGTCCGCCTACAGAGGACGAGATAATAGCGTCACTTGCGGATTCCCTGCTTTTCGGTCAGGCCGGCAACAGTCCGAGACTGACAGTGGGTCATATAGGCGAGGTGTCCAGGTTCTACCGATTCTATACCGATGAGATAACAGACGAGGTCGGCCGGAATTTCTACAACAATATGTTCTACCTCAATCCCACTACCTCGGCAGATTCCATGAGGATGTTTACTGTAGAGAATAAGTTGTTCTTCAGGCTGCAGCCGTGGAAACGGGACGCCATAGTATCTGAGATATCGGGCGGTGTGGGATATCAGTGGAACAGCATCTATGCTTTCCGTCCCGATATGTTCCTGACAGGCAACCGCAATATCAACCAGCACAACATGTATCTGTATGCCGGCGCGTCTGGAGAGTACAAGAAATATCTGAACTGGGGTGCAACGGCGCAGTACAGTTTTCTGGGTTACTATCAGAATGACTTCAATGTGGACGCGCATGTGGGTGTGTCGTTCTATCCGTTCAAGGACAAGTCAGAGCCTATAACCCTCAATGGCCGTTTCAGTACCTCGCTAAAGGAGCCGGACTGGTTCTCCCAGCACTACTATTCCAATCATTACATATGGGACAATGATTTCGGCAAGACCTCCACGACCAAGGTGGAGGCGTCTCTGGATATTCCCAAGTGGGATATGGAGGCTTATTTCGGATATGCGCTGGTTAACAACTACCTGTACAATGATACCCTGGGTATTGCCCGTCAGAATACCGGCCTGATCAACGTGATGAGTGCCTACTTGAGGAAAGACTTCAAGATATGGTGGTTCCATCTGGACAATCAGATACTTTTCCAGTACTCCTCGGACATGAACACGCTGCCGTTGCCGATGTTGACATTTCATCTGAGATACTATATTGAGATGGAGGCGGTAAAGAATGTGCTTACGGTCCAGCTTGGAGCTGACGCGCGGATGAATACGCCTTATTATGTCCCGGCCTACAATCCGGCCCTGGGCACTTTCCAGCTTCAGACTCGGGAGCAGGTCGGATACAACCCGTATATCGACATCTTCCTGAATCTGCAGTGGAAACGGGTCAATATATTCCTCAAGGTAATCAACGTCGGTGAGGGATGGCCTACCGGGGCGTCAAGTTTCTCGGCTTATCATTACGTAAGGCCTTCTCTTGGTTTCAAGTTCGGAATCCACTGGCCATTCTATATCGAGTAATACGGCTGCGCATGAGGACAGTCCGTATAATAGGAGTACTGTTGGGAATGTTCATACTGGGAAACATTCTCAGGATATGGGAAGGGCCCCGCAGCGGAACTGACTCATTGGAGCTGTATTACGACAGGGACTCTCTGACAGCTTATATCGGCATCAAGAGCGGTATGTATACGTCAAAGGGTTTCCTGACGGGTTTCCAGTATACACTTCTGACCGGATTCGCCGATAGTCTTGACATCAGGCTGGGTATAATAGGTACGGGCTGTCATCAGAACTGCTGGTCTTTGCTCTCGAACGGCCAGGTGGACATAGTGGCGGTACACGTTTCGGATTCAATACCACAGACGCATGCCGGTGCGGTGAGTCTCAGTATGCCTTTCCGGGATTATGCCTGGGCTGTAAGGCGGGAAGACCATTCCCTTCTGCATCAGGTCAACATGTGGCTCGGACTGGTGACGAGGGGAGAGGAGTTCGCGGATATGGAGCGCCGTTTCTTCCGTTCCTACGATCTTTCATCCTATATTGATAATGGAACTAGGACCGATAGAATATCGCCTTATGATGATATCGTAAAGCGGCGGAGCCGGCTGCTGGGCTGGGATTGGCGGCTGCTGTCAGCGGTGATATTCAAGGAGTCCCGTTTCTCAATGGGGGCCAGGTCACGGCGCGGGGCCGTCGGTCTCATGCAAGTGAAGCCCTCCACGGCGGCTGTCTACGGAGTCTACGATCTCTTTGACCCCGAGGAGAATGTCAAGGCAGGCACGATGTTCCTGCGGCAGATACAGAAGCGGTACACAGCGATGGGCTTTGACTCGGTCAATGTGGTGAAATTTACCTTGGCGGCATACAATGCGGGGGAGAGCCGCATAGAGGACTGCATCAATTTTACCCTGGACCAGGGACTGGACTTCACTGACTGGGAAGTCGTCGCTTCGGCTATTCCGCTGATGGCCAATCCGGAGTATTACGTGGATGCTGAGTACCTGCGGCACGGTAAGTTCCGGGGCGGAGAGACGATTCGTTATGTCAAGGACGTTCTCTCCAAATATGAGGAATATCTGTCGGTGATAGAGTAGAAGGGTCTACATGTTCTCCATGGGAGTGGATGCCGTTACCGTGACCGGTTCTTTGCGGGTGGGGTGGATGAATGTTATCTGTCTGGCGTGCAGGCTGATGCTGCCGTCCGGGTTGGAGCGGCGGGCACCGTATTTCAGGTCGCCCTTTATGGGGCATCCTATCGAGGAGAGTTGGCAGCGTATCTGATGGTGTCGTCCGGTCAGCAGTTGCACTTCTACAAGAAAATAGTTTTTTGTGGGTCTGAGCAGGCGGTAGCGCAGCAGGGCCTCCTTGGCTCCGGGCTGCGGCTGCGGATGGCTGTAGGACTTGTTCTGCTTCTCGTTGCGTGTGAGCCAGGAACGGATCTCGCCCTGTGGCGGTTCCGGAGACTTTTCCACCAGTGCCCAGTATATTTTGCCCGCGTCGCCTTCCCTGAAGGCACCCGAGAGCCTTTCCAGGGCCTTTGATGTCTTGGCCAGTATAACGGCTCCGCTTACGGGACGGTCCAGGCGGTGTGGTACTCCCATGAATACTCTGCCGGGCTTGTGGTCCCGGGCGGCGATGAATGCCTTCAACTTCTCGGGCAGTGGCTCGTCTCCTGTCCTGTCCCCCTGCGTTATCTCACCTGCGCGCTTGTTGAAGACCAGCACATGGTTGTCCTCATAGAGAATGCGCGATGCCATGTCGTCGTACTCCTCTTGGGACAGCGTCCTATATGCCGTATCAGTACTGTTCGCTGTCATTGGGAAAGCCGCAGGATTTGACATCCTCAATATATTGACGGAATGCCTTGAGACTGACATCGTGCAGGTCTGCGTAGCGGCGCAGAAACCTGGGAGAGAACTTGGTGGTAAGCCCGAGCATGTCGTGCATCACCAGCACCTGTCCGTCCACGTATTTGCCCGCGCCTATGCCTATTACAGGAATCTTCAATGTCTCAGCCACTTTCTTGCCCAGAGCCGCCGGTATCTTCTCCAGTACCAGAGCGAAGCAGCCTGCGTCCTCCAGGGCGATGGCGTCCTGCAGCAGCTTGGCCGCCTCGGCCTCTTCCTTTGCCCTGACCGCATAGGTCCCGAACTTATGTATGGACTGGGGAGTCAGTCCCAGATGTCCCATGACGGGAATGCCGGAGGAGAGGATGCGCTCGACTGACTCAAGGATCTCCATGCCTCCCTCTATCTTCACCGCGTCGGCCTCCGACTCCTTCATGATGCGTATCGCGTTGCTGACGGCCATCTTGGAGTTGCCCTGATATGAGCCGAAGGGCATATCCACCACTACCAGAGGATTTTTCACTGCCCTCATGACACTCTGGGCGTGGTAGATCATCTGGTCTATGGTGATGGGAAGGGTGGTCTCGTGGCCGGCCATCACGTTGGCGGCCGAGTCTCCTACGAGGATGATGTCGATGCCGGCCTCGTCCAGGATTCGGGCCGAAGTGTAGTCGTATGCGGTGAGCATGGCAATCTTCTCGCCGCTCTGCTTCATCTCCAATAGTCTGTGGGTCGTCATGACCCTTACATTGCCTTCTGTGGACATGTCTTTGCCTGTTTTGTGGTTTGATATTTGGACCTGCAAAGGAAGACAATAATTATCACAATTCCAATATGACATGTTGTCAGTTCCGCTCATTTGGCACAATCTTCGTTGAGGAGAGTTACGGCCGCTTGAAAATCAGGCGGCGTCAATTGTAGAAAAAAATTAAAAAATATAGAATTATGGGAAAGATTATTGGAATAGACCTTGGAACCACCAACTCCTGCGTAGCAGTGATGGAAGGTAACGAGCCCGCTGTCATCATCAACAGCGAGGGCAAGAGGACCACTCCTTCGGTAGTGGCATTCACCGACAACGGTGAGAGAAAGATAGGTGATCCGGCCAAGAGGCAGGCTATCACCAACCCTTACAAGACCATCTTCTCTATCAAGAGATTCATGGGCGAGCCTTATGACAGGGTTCAGAACGAGATATCCCGCGTGCCTTATAAGGTAGTGCGCGGCGACAACGGCACTGCACGTGTTGATATTGACGGCCGTCTTTACTCTCCTCAGGAGATTTCGGCTATGATTCTTCAGAAGATGAAGAAGACTGCCGAGGACTATCTCGGACAGGAGGTGACCGAGGCTGTCATCACGGTGCCCGCTTACTTCAGCGACTCTCAGAGACAGGCCACCAAGGAGGCCGGTGAGATTGCAGGCCTGAAGGTTAAGCGTATCATCAACGAGCCTACCGCAGCCGCACTGGCATACGGTATGGACAAGAAGAAGAACGACATGAAGGTGGCCGTATACGACCTCGGCGGCGGTACATTCGATATATCGATTCTGGAACTCGGTGACGGTGTCTTCGAGGTTAAGTCCACCAACGGTGATACCCACCTCGGCGGTGATGACTTCGACCACAGGATCATAGACTGGATGGCCACGGAGTTCATGAACGACAATCCCGGCGTGGACCTGAGGAAAGACCCTATGGCCCTGCAGAGACTGAAAGAGGCAGCCGAGAAGGCCAAGATCGAGCTTTCCAGCCAGACCTCCACGGAGATCAACCTGCCTTATATCATGCCTGTGGACGGTGTGCCCAAACACCTGGTAAGGACTCTTACCCGCGCCAAGTTCGAGCAGCTTTGCGATGACCTGATCCAGAGGACTATCGAGCCTTGCCGCAAGGCAGTCGCCGATGCCGGTCTGAAGGTGTCCGATATAGACGAGGTTCTGCTCGTCGGCGGATCTACCCGTATCCCCGCCATCCAGCAGATCGTCGAGAAGTTCTTCGGAAAGGCTCCCAACAAGGGTGTCAACCCTGATGAGGTAGTGGCCGTCGGAGCTGCCATACAGGGCGGTGTCCTCGCTGGTGACGTGAAGGATGTTCTCCTGCTGGATGTCACCCCTCTGTCCCTCGGTATCGAGACACTCGGCGGTGTGATGACCAAGCTGATCGAGGCCAACACCACCATACCTACCCGCAAGTCGGAGGTGTTCTCCACTGCGGCTGACAACCAGCCTTCCGTAGAGATTCACGTCCTGCAGGGCGAGCGTTCCATGGCCCGCGACAACAAGACCATCGGACGTTTCCATCTTGACGGCATCACTCCCGCACCGCGCGGAATTCCTCAGATTGAGGTTACTTTCGATATAGATGCCAATGGTATTCTGAATGTATCCGCCAAGGATAAGGCTACCGGCAAGGAGCAGAAGATACGTATCGAGGCCTCTTCAGGCCTGAGCGAGGACGAGATCAAGAGGATGCGTGACGAGGCCAAGGCCAACGAGGCAGCCGACAAGGCCGAGCGCGAGAAGATAGACAAGATCAACGGTGCCGATGCCCTTATCTTCCAGAGTGAGAAGAACCTCAAGGAATATGGTGACAAGATACCGGCAGACAAGAAGGGTGCTATAGAAAATGCTCTCGGTCAGCTTCGTGAGGCTCACAAGTCGCAGAACATATCTGATATAGACCGTGCTACCGAGGCCCTGAACAACGCATGGCACGCAGCTTCCGAAGATATGGCCCGCGCCGCTCAGGCAGGTCCTTCAGCCGGTGCTGGCAGTCAGGCCGGCAGCCAGACAAGCGGTGGAGCATCCTCCAACAGCGGCTCAGGCTCCGGTGACGACAACGTCAAGGATGTGGACTACGAGGAAGTCAAATAATCCCGAGATTTTCTTACTTATATAGTTTATTGATTAGTGTTGAAAGGCCGTTTCGGATTCATCTCCGGAGCGGCTTTTTCTATTTGCATCAATTGTATGAGGCTCAGGATGGGTTGATGATGCTTGTGGGTTCAGGGCGGTATGTCAGCGGTGTTGTCATTGAACACACCTGCTGCGCACTGTTTGGACGGGCTTCTCATATCGCTCAGTATCCTAGAGTATTCTTGCATGGCAAAGTTGTATGTTCATCCATAGTAATCCCGTTTCTTCAACTGCTGCAATCAGCAGTGCCGGGCCGGTAAGCCCAAAGTCGAACAGGTGGGAATATTGCCGTTCCAGATGTAGCCGAAGATTCTTTTCAAGGCGGTCGGTCTGATTGACCTTCCGGACGGCATCTACGTGGTGCCGGTAAACTGCCTTAAGATTGATGGGGAAGATTGGGCCGGTCTTTGGGCAAAATTACCAAAACTGTAAAAAATTAACTGTGTATTAGCGTGTTAAAGATGAAAATGCGAAAAATAATTTGTAGCTTTGTCTCCAGTTGATTTATAATTTAAAATGTGTAGGAGATATGAAGTATTTAGACCCTAAGGCCGATCTGACATTCAAGAAAGTGTTCGGCGAGCATCAGGATTTGGTAATCAGCTTTCTCAATGCGTTGCTGCCTTTTGAGAAAGAGGAGGAGGAGATAAGGAGTGTGGAGTATCTGAGCCCCGAGCTGGTACCTCTCAATCCTTTGAAAAAGGACAGCATAGTGGATGTGCGTTGCAAGGACACTCTCGGCCGTCAGTTTATCGTGGAGATGCAGATGATGTGGACTCCGGAGTATAAGCAACGTGTGCTTTTCAACGCGTCTAAGGCTTATGTGAGCCAGCTGGGCAAGAGCCGTCATTACGAGTTTCTGCAGCCGGTGTATTCGTTGAATCTGGTGAATGATGTGTTCTGCGACGGAGATGAATATTATCACGATTACCGTATAGTCGAGGTGGCAGAGACGAAGGAGGTGATAGAGGGTCTTCGTTTTATCTTTATCGAGTTGCCAAAGTTCACGCCAAAGAGTTACGGTGACAAGCGGATGCAGGTACTGTGGCTACGTTATCTTACAGAGATAGACGAGGATACCCGTGAGGTGCCGAAGGAATTGCTGGACAATCCTGAGATAGGGAGGGCGATTGAGGAGGTGGAGGAGTCAGCGTTTACAGAGGAGGAACTGCTCGGTTACGATCATTTCTGGGATATGCTGGGCGCATCGAGGCTTCTTATGATAGGCTCAATCCGTAGGGGAATGAAAGAAGGAATGGAGAAAGGGATGAAAGAGGGAATGAAAAAAGGAATGGAGAAAGGAATGAAAAAAGGGTTGGAGAAAGGCCGGGCAGAAGGTATGCGCGAGATGATAGCCAGGATGCGGGAAAGAGGACAGTCCGTATCCCGGATAAGTGAGTTGACCGGAATCCCTGAAAATGAGGTAGACGGTATGATTCGGAATCAGGAAAGGTAAGTTCATGCTATTTCTGTTGTGCGGTACGGATGCTGGTGGAGGAGATATTCAGTATGGGGGCGTCAGCTAGAAATCGGATGCCGCGCACACCAGGCATGGCAGATATCTCGTGGCAGGTGTTTTCTCCATCGTATCCCTGGCGGGGATAGACCCATACTTCGAATTCCGCCAATATCTCCGGTCCTTTGTACCATCTCCGGATGCTTTCTATGTTGTCTCCGCCGATTAGCAGGATCAGGTTGGTGTCCGGATAATCCTCTTTTATACTGTGCAGTGTGCGGATGGTGTACAGGGGTTCCGGCATGTGGTATTCGATGTCGGATACTGTTATTTTCGGAGATATGCCATCAAAGGCGCGGCGTACCTGCTCAAGCCGGACCTTAGGGTCAGCCAAAGTGGCTGTGTCCTTGAACGGGTTGTGCGGGGACGGTATGATGACCACCGAGTCCACTTCCTGCATGGCGGAGACATAGCGGGCAATGCCGGTATGACCGTAGTGTACGGGATTGAATGAGCCGAAGTACAGTACTTTATTCATCCGTAGAGCATTTATGCCTTTAGGCCGGTAAAGCACTCAATCAGTCTGTCAGCCTCGGATAGAGTGCGTTCAAGGCAGTCGTTCTCGAGGACCTTGTCGAATCGGGATTCGTAACTGAGTTCTTCGGCGGCTTTGGCGACCCGACGCTCAATGGCTTCAGGGGTGTCAGTCCCGCGGCCTTCAAGCCTTCTCCGCAGTTCTTCGATTGAGGGCGGCTTGACAAAGACGGACATGGCGCTGTCTCCGAATATCCGCTTTAGATTGACTCCGCCTTTGACATCTATATCGAAGAGGATGACATGCCCTTTGGCCCAGATGCGCTCCACCTCTGAGCGGAGAGTCCCGTAGAATGAGCCGGGGTATACTTCTTCGTATTCCACGAAAGCGTCTTTGGCTATGAGATCCCTGAACTGCTGCTCTGAGAAAAAATAATACTCTACGCCGTCTTGTTCGGAACCTCTGGGTGCTCTGGAAGTGGCGGATATGGAAAACTCCAGGAACTGGTATTTTTTCAGGAGATGTCCTACGACTGTGCTCTTGCCTGCCCCTGACGGAGCCGAGAATATGATTACTTTTTTGTTCATTCTGCAAAAATATTTAAATTTGCGATAGATAAGAAAGAATATTTAACTCTAAAACAAGTTACGCTATGGTATCTTACAAGGATCTTGGCCTGGTGAACTCAAGGGAGCTCTTCAAGAAGGCCATTAACGGCGGTTACGCCATACCAGCATTCAATTTTAACAACATGGAGCAGATGCAGGCTATCATACAGGCCTGCGTGGAGACCAAGTCCCCTGTTATCCTTCAGGTGTCCAGCGGTGCCAGAAAGTACGCAAACCAGACGATTCTCCGCTATATGGCTCAGGGAGGTGTCGAGTACGCAAAGGAACTGGGCTGTGAGATTCCGATTGTATTGCATCTGGATCACGGTGACACGTTCGAACTTTGCAAGAGCTGTATTGAGTACGGTTTCTCGTCGGTGATGATTGACGGCTCGTCCAAACCTTATGATGAGAATGTGGAGTTGACCAGAAAGGTCGTGGAGTATGCCCATAAGTATGACGTGACGGTTGAAGGTGAGCTTGGAGTCCTGGCCGGTGTTGAGGACGACGTGAAGGCTGAGAGCCATACCTATACCCGTCCGGAGGAGGTTGAGGACTTCGTCAGCAAGACAGGAGTAGATTCTCTAGCCATATCTATAGGCACATCACATGGTGCATATAAGTTCAAGCCTGGCCAGAAGCCGGAGATCCGTCTGGATATCCTGCACGAGATAGAGAAGAGGATTCCCGGATTCCCGATAGTCCTGCACGGTTCCTCATCGGTGCCTCAGGATATCGTGGCTGAGATCAACCATTATGGAGGCCATCTCAAAGACTCTATAGGTATTCCTGAGGATCAGCTCCGCGAGGCGGCCAAGTCGGCAGTGTGCAAGATCAACATCGACAGCGACGGCCGTCTGGCTATGACTGCCGCTATCCGTAAGGTGTTCGTAGAGCATCCCGAGGAGTTTGATCCCAGAAAATATTTAGGTCCCGCCAGAGAGAAGCTGAAGGAGCTTTACAAGCACAAGATTTACGACGTGCTGGGCAGCAATGACAAGATGTAGCGTGGATTTAAAAAAATCTTGTCACATTTAACCATTCAGGCTATTTACTTGTGTGAAATAAATAAAACATTATATTTGCAGTATTAATCAATAATTATTTAAACGTATGAAAACTAAATTTATTCCTTTCGTGTGCGTAGGTTTTGCCGCTATGCTGGCAGTAACGTCCTGCGGTGGTCAGAAACAGGCTGTCAATTCTGGAAAAACCGAAGTCATAATGCCCTTCAGTACTCCCGAGTATAGAACAGATACTGAATATTTCCGTGCAACCGCGCAAGGCACTAGCAAGAATATGGAAATGGCCCGTACGGCAGCGGATCTCAATGCCCGCAATGCTCTTGCTGCTCAGGTTGAAGTCATAGTAAAATCTGTTACAGACAGCTATATGAATCAGTATGAGATGAACGGTGAGTCGGAGGTGCGTGGAAAGATAGAGAGCGGTGTCCGTCAGGTGGTTAATCAGACTCTCAAGGGTGCGACTGTAAAGGATACTAAACTTTATCAGAATCCGGACGGCTCTTATGAGTACTGGATCTGCATAGAAATGTCCAGAGTGCCTGTTGCGGAGGGAGTTGAGGACGTGCTTATCAGCAATGACGAGAGACTTGCCGTTGATTTCGATCAGTACCGTTTCATGAAGACCTTTGAGGAGGAAATGGCCAATTACGGCAAAGAGAACTAGCAATAGGGCTATTCTCCGCTTCTGGAGTTCAGTTTTAAAGTATGGAAGCTCCCCCTTGCAATGTCGGTGGGAGCTTTCTTTTAAAGTACAGGTAAAATAATACAGGAAGCCATGAATATTAAGAAAATCATATTATTAGTAGTAGCCATTGCAGCCGTGTCGTCATTTTCTTACTCGCAGTCCAAAGAGTCTTTTCTGGATGCTTACCGTCAGCGTGCGGACGAGTTCAAGGACTTCAGGGCAAAGGCAAATGCGGAGTTCTCGGAATACTTGGCAGCCGCTTGGGAGGAGTTCCTGGTTCAACGTGGAAAAGAAGATCCTATAGGCCCTGTATCAGAAGAGCCTGTATATTATGATCCGGCAGATGCCGGACAGTCTGTTATGCATGGACTTCCTGCGTCCGGTATTATCGCTGTTCCTGCATATCCTTTTCCGGTTCCTGCAGTCGCGGCTGATTATGATGGAAAAGGAAGCGTGTCAGTTGATTTCTTTGGCATACAAGAAATCATACCGTTCATGGAGAGCATGCGGCTTTCCCGTATC
Organism: Candidatus Coprenecus pullicola; assembly: GCA_018711925.1. GTDB lineage: Bacteria > Bacteroidota > Bacteroidia > Bacteroidales > UBA932 > Coprenecus > Coprenecus pullicola. The sequence goes on along the minus strand of DVHR01000087.1, from coordinate 23,135 downwards.
GGAGCGACCGAACAGGACGCATCCGGCGCTTGGAATACTCTTTCCGGTTCGGATTATATGAAAGTGGTGGATGCTTTCACTGCTATGCAGGAGAAATACTCTTTAAGCGATTGGGCTTTGTATACTGCCGTTAAGAAATATACCGATGCTGTGTATATCGAAGAGTATGTAAATGAAAAAGTACTGACACAGATGTTTTTGCTGAATCAGATGCAGTATAAGGCCAGGGTAGGGTCCTCAGGCGGCAACCTGATTCTGCTCCTGCCTTTTACCGGACCAATTTACCAAGTGTCCTATATTACAGACGGAGATGAGGATTTTTACATATTCTCATATACCCGCCTGAACAATCAGGATCCGCTGTATACATTCTCCAGCGATTTCTCGGCTGCGGACCGCAAGATGGACTTGGTTATAGATCGTCAGATGGTGGTGGACCTGGATTATTACCGTCTCAAGACCTTGCCTGAATGGTCTGCCATACTCGGGGAGGAAGTGAAGGTGCCTCTCAATGTCCCTTGCGTGAAGTTCTCTCTGGATTATCCTCAGTCTGACCTGCTCATGTATCATAAGTCGGCAGTAGACCCTGCGCTTCAGAAGGCTGTATTCACTCAGGTGAAGTATAAGATACTTAAGGATTCCATGAATCCGGAAGAGGCAGTGGCTTTCATTCTGGGACTTATCCAGAAAGGCTTTGAATACAAGACTGATTATGAGATGTTCGGTCGCTCAAAGCCCCTGTTTGTAGAAGAGTCGTTTTATTACGGGGCCAATAACTGCAAGGACCGTGTCCTGCTGTTCTCATGGCTGGTAAAGGACCTGCTCGGGATGGACGTGGCGATGTTCTGTTACAAGGGGCACGTAGCTTGCGGAGTTGTCTTTCCAGAGGAGGTCACCGGTGACAGCTTTACGTTTGAGGGCAGGAGATATGTCATGTGTGACCCGACCTATATCGGTGCGCCCATAGGCGCCACCATGCCCAAGTACCGCGACGTGGAGCCGCAGATTGTGAGACTCTGACTGACATTTTGTCTTTTTACCCTTTTGGCAGTGTTTTTGTTTATATCTTTGTGCGTTTAGAATTTGTGATATTATGGCAGAAAAAGAAGATATAGATAAAAAAGAAGAAGCGGCCGCACCTGAAGAGGTGGGTGGAGATGCCGGCCAGAAGAAGAAAAAGGCTGACAAGTCTCATCATAAAGAAGAAAAGGAGAAAGAACTCAAGGAGTTACAGGCCAAGATGGACGAGGTCAATGACAAGTATGTCCGTCTTGCGGCTGAGTTTGACAATTACCGCAGGCGTACGGCCCGCGAGAGGCTTGATCTTATCTCTACGGCCGGGGAGGATATAATAAAAGGTATGCTCCCTGTGCTGGATGACTGTGAGAGGGCGTTGCAGGTGCTAAGGGAGTCCGGTTCGGACCAGGCGGCCATAGAGGGCACGGAACTCATCTACAATAAGTTGATGTCCTATCTTAAAGGACGCGGTCTTAGTGTTATTGAGTCCGTAGGGAAGGAACTTGATACGGATTTTCATGAGGCGGTAGCGCAGATGCCTGTGCAGGAAAGCGATAGGAAAAATAAGATAATAGATGTTATTCAGACTGGTTACATGCTGAATGACAAAGTTATACGTTTTGCAAAAGTTGTAGTGGGGGTGTAGTGGACGATGGCAGAGAAAAGAGATTATTATGAAGTGCTGGGGGTCTCCAGAGATGCCTCGGCAGAGGATATAAAGAAGGCCTATCGTAAGATGGCCTTGAAATATCACCCGGACAGAAATCCCGGGGATGCGGCCGCTGAGGAGAAGTTCAAGGAGGCCGCTGAGGCCTATGACGTCCTCAGTAATCCTGACAAGAAGGCCAGATATGATCAGTTCGGTCATGCCGGAATGAGCGGGGCTGCCGGAGGTGGCGGTGGATTTGAAGGTTTCGGTGGCTTTACGATGGAGGATATATTCAGCCGCTTCGGAGATATATTCGGAGGCGGTTTCGGTGGAGGTTTCAGCGGATTCGGCTCATCGGGGCGTGGAGGTTCTGCCGGGAGGGTCCAGAAAGGCTCCAATATACGTATCCGTGTCAAATTGTCACTTTCCGAGATAGTCAACGGGGTTACGAAGACCGTTAAGATTAAGAAAATGGTCAAATGCTCCCATTGCAACGGTCGTGGTGCGGAGTCGGAGGCAGATGTCCATACATGTGAGACATGTCATGGAACCGGTGTGGTTACCAGGATTGTACAGTCCTTTATGGGCAGGATGCAGACGACTTCTCCTTGTCCGGCTTGCGGTGGAGAGGGCAAGGTAGTCACACGGCCTTGTTCCAAGTGCCACGGCGCGGGTGTGGTGGAGGAGACCGAGGAGGTCTCGTTCAAGATACCTGCCGGAGTGGTGGAGGGTATGCAGCTGACGGTTCATGGAAAGGGCAATGCCGCGAAGGGTAACGGAGTAAACGGTGATCTTCTGGTGCTGATAGAAGAAGAGGAGGACGGAGAGCTCCAGAGGGACGGCAATGACCTTATATATACTTTGTTTGTCTCAATGCCGGATCTGGTGCTCGGAACCTCTGCTGAGATACCGGCGGCGGACGGAAAGGTCCGGATCAAGATTGAGCCTGGGACTCAGTCAGGAACGTTCCTGCGTGTAAGAGGCAAGGGTATTCCGGACATCAACGGGTACGGACGCGGTGACCTGCTTGTATATATTCAGGTGTGGACGCCAAAGAAGATAGACAGGGAAGAGAAGGAGATGTTCGAGAAGATGAAGTCTTCCGGGAATTTTGATCCGAAACCGACAAAGAAAGACCGCAATTTCTTTGACAGAATGAAAAAAATGTTCAGTTAATGTCAAAAAAATTTGGAATGTTTTCTCTTTTATCTATCTTTGCAGTCCCAAAAATCAAGCAACCTCTTGCACATATATTTTAGAGCGGCAATGTTGCCATAAAGTTAGAAGAAATGGATTTAATTAAGATTGCAGAACAGGCGTTTTCACAGGGTGAGAAAAAGTATCCCGACTTCAAGGCCGGTGATACCGTGACTGTGACATACAAGATTAAGGAAGAGAACAAGGAGAGACTCCAGAAGTTCCGTGGTGTGGTAATACAGAGAAAGGGTGCCGGTACGACACAGACTTTCACTGTGCGTAAGATTTCCAACGGTATCGGAGTCGAGAGGATATTCCCTCTTTATTCACCCTTTATCTCGGAGATTGATCTTAACAAGAGTGGTAAGGTACGCAGGGCAAGGATTTACTATTTGAGGAATCTCACCGGTAAGAAGGCACGTATTAAAGAGAAGAGATTTATCGGACTTGCTCCCGGTGCTGAAGCGGTTAACTCTCCCGCTGAGTAGCAAGTAGACATATTGGCCTCGTAGCTCAACTGAATAGAGCATCTGACTACGGATCAGAAGGTTGTGGGTTTGAATCCCGCCGGGGTCACGGCCATGAAGGCAGAAGGGACGGCAGTGATGTACGTCCCTTTATTATATTATATAGCAGAGACACATTGCAGGGACGCAGTTCTTGCGGACGCATTTGTAGGCTCTGCCTCAGATCTGGAAAAGCCGAGCCCTGCGGGGCTAATCCCGCCGGGGCTGGCAGCGCTGAGATGGCATAGTGCGGCATTTCCGCACTGGGATCAACGGTCAAGACGGCAATTGCCTGCCTTTAGGTATGTGGCTGCATCCATGGATGCTACGGTTGCAAGGTTGACAATCTCCCTGACCGGGGCGTTCACGGATATGAAATGCACCGGTTTGTTGAGCCCTATCTGGATAGGGCCTATGGACTCTCCAATGCCCATGCCCATCATCATGTGCCATACGGCGGAGGAGGAGTTCAAATCCGGGAATATCAAGGTGTTGACATCCTTTCCAAGCAATTTGTTGAACGGATATGTCCTGTCTCTCAGGCTGCGGTTCAAGGCTATGTCCGTCCTCATCTCTCCGTCGACGGCCATGGAAGGGTACTGTGCGTGCAGCATCTCCACGGCATGACGTACAGTAGATGCTGAGCCGTTGAATTCCTGCCTGTCGCGACAGTCTGAACCGAAATTGCCGTATGAGAGCATTGCTATGACCGGATCAAAGGCATAATATTCAACGGCTCCTGCCGTCAGTCTTGCTATGTCGGAGAGAGTCTTTGCATCAGTACGCTCATTGATCATTGTGTCGGCCAGGAAAAATGTCCCCCGCTTCGTGCTGAGTATGTGCATTGTGGCGAAAGTACTGAAACCATGGCGGATGCCTATGATGTCACGGGCTATTGATGTCACGGAGTGGTTGTCAGCATAGGTGCCGGCGATGAATGCATCGGCATCTCCGCTCTCGACCATCATCATGCCGAAGTAATTGCGGTCGAACATCTTCTCGTATGAGTCCTGATATGTGTACCCGTTTCTGGCCAGTTTGTCAGCGAGCATATGCGCATACCTTTCCCGGCGTCCTTTCTCATCGGGATGCCGCGGGTTGACAATCTCCACACTGTCAAGCCGCAGGCCAAGTGCGTCCGCCCTTGTCTGGATGAGGTCTGCATTGCCGAGCAATATGGGGCGGCACAGCCCTTCCTGACCGGCCTGAACCGCAGCTTCAAGCATATTGTCGGTATTGCCTTCGCCGAATACCACTTTCATGGGCTGACAACGGGCCACATCGGCAAACCGTCTTACGAGGCTGTTGTCGTAGCCCATCATTTTCTCCAGATGCCGGTTGTATCCTTCCCAGTCGGAGATAGGCCTTCTTGCCACCCCTGACTTTATGGCGGCTTTCGCAACTGCCGGAGCCACTGCGGACAGAAGTCTGGGATCCAGTGGCTTGGGTAGAATATAGCTCTTGCCGTAACTGATGCTTTCCAGATTGTAGGCAGCATTGATTACAGACGGAACGGGCTGTTTGGCCAACTCTGCGATGGCATGGACAGCGGCCAGTTTCATCTCCTCATTAATGGCAGTGGCTCTTACGTCCAACGCACCCCGGAAGATATAGGGGAATCCCAGAACGTTGTTGATCTGGTTGGGGTAGTCTGATCGTCCAGTGGCAAAGATGAGATCATCGCGGGAGGCCAAGGCTTCCGAGTATTCTATCTCGGGATCCGGATTGGCCAGGGCAAAGACAATCGGCCGGTCTGCCATTGTCCTTATCATCTCTTTGGTGAGCACGTTCTTGGTGGACAGTCCGAGAAAGACATCCGCCCCTTGCAGCGCCTCTGTAAGAGTCGAGATATCACGGTCAGTCGCGAAACTGCGCTTCATGGCGTTGAGGTCTGTTCGTCTGCTGGATATCACCCCCTTGCTGTCGCACATTACGACATTCTCGGGCTTGACACCGAGCTCGATGTACAGTCTCGTGCAGGCGATGGCGGCAGCTCCTGCTCCATTGACTACCAGATAAATGTCACCTATGCGCTTGTTCTGCAGCTCCAGCGCGTTCAGCAGGCCGGCTGCGGATATGATGGCCGTGCCGTGCTGGTCGTCGTGCATCACAGGAATATCGCATTCCTCTTTTAGACGGCGTTCGATCTCAAAGCACTCGGGGGCCTTTATGTCCTCCAGGTTGATGCCTCCGAAAGTGGAGGAGATGGCTTTTACGGTGGCTATGAATTTCTCAGGGTCTTTCTCGTCTATTTCGATATCAAAGCAGTCAAGGCCGGCGAATATCTTGAACAGCAGGGCTTTGCCTTCCATGACAGGCTTTCCGGCCATGGCTCCGATATTTCCCAGTCCCAGTACTGCTGATCCATTGGATATTACGGCCATAAGATTGCCTTTGTTGGTGTATTCGTAGGCATTTTCAGGATTGTCCTTGATTTCCAGGCACGGCCAAGCCACTCCCGGCGAGTATGCCAGGGAGAGGTCGTGCTGTGACGAGTACGGTTTAGTCGGCACAGTTTCTATCTTGCCCGGTTTGCCCTCGCGGTGATAGTCGAGGGCCGCTTTCTTATTATTGTTCGTGTCAGCCATATTCCAAATTTTAATACGCGAATATACGCAGAAGCCGAGAGCAATGCAAGTTTACTTGCAATTGCCGAGGCGCCCCAGTATATGTGGACGAAGTCCAAATTGCGCAGAAGCCGAGAGCAATGCAAGTTTACTTGCGATTGCCGAGGCGCCCCAGTATATGTGGACGAAGTCCAAATTGCGCAACAGTATAAGCGGCGCCAGGAGATTTGTAAGAGATGTGACCTATTGGCGCACAAAAAAAGTCTGAATCAGCCGATTCAGACTTTTTTGTGCCCAGAACAAGACTCGAACTTGCACGCCTTAAACAGGCACTACCCCCTCAAAGTAGCGTGTCTACCAATTTCACCATCTGGGCTCATTGGGGCTGCAAATATACGATGTTTTTTGGAAAAAGAAACTTTTTTTAGAAATTTTCTTAAATTTACATCAAATTTTGATAAAAAACGTCGGACCATGAAAGAGATTAAGAGTAGTTTTGTTAAGAAGGGCGATACGTTATACCTTATAACGTCTTCTGAAGCAGTGGATTATCTCAATACAAGCATTGATGCCGGTTTCATATCCTCCCTTCACAGGATATCCGGTAAGGGTATCTTTCAGTCATTGGTTGAATGCTGCAGGGCCAATGAGCTGGGTTTTGACATCACAGGGGACTCAGATCTTACGGATGACGAGTTCCTGTACGGCAACACCAAGTATCTGGCCATAGTCTCCGTGAATGAGGACCAGGAAGAGGATTTTGTGAACTTCATGTTCGGTCACGGGATGGATACGACACTTCTAGGTCATGTGACAAAGGGCGAGCTCAGGATGGATGACCGTTCTTTCGGTTTTATATCAGACTATGCCGGCAAGACAGCTTAAAAAAGACACGGAGACCATCTCGTCGATGTTCGATTCGATTGCGCCTACTTACGACAGGCTCAATCATATTCTTTCTTTCGGAATCGACCGCTCCTGGCGCAGGAGGCTGGTCAGGAAGGTAGTGGGCTCGGTGCAGGGCAATGGCTCTGTCAAGGTTCTCGATGTGGCCTGTGGAACTGGAGATGTGTCAATGGCGCTCAAAAGGCAGGGTATGGATGTCACCGGGGCTGATATCTCCGAGAAAATGCTGGATATAGCCCGGGTGAAGGCTCCGGATATCGAGTTCGTATACGGCAATGCGGCCGGACTCCCTTTCGGGGACGGTACCTTCGACTGCGTCACCATAGCTTTCGGAATCAGGAATTTCGATATGAGGTCTCAGTGCATCAGGGAACTCAGGAGGGTCTTGAAAGACGGCGGCATGCTGGCCATAGTGGAGTTCTCTATACCCCGCAACAGGCTTTGGCGCGGAATCTACACTCTGTATTTCAAGAATATACTTCCGGCAGTAGGGCGAATGGTGTCACGGCAGGCCTATGCCTATACCTATCTGCCGGAGTCCTCGTTTGACTTTCCGGCTCCGGAGATGTTCCGCAGGGAGTTGGAGGACGGAGGCTTCCGGGAAGTTACGGTGGAGTCCATGACAGGCGGTGTCGCCTGTCTGTATACAGGGAGGAGATAGTCTATGCGGTTGTCTGATTTCTGGCCGGTATTTACGACATCTCTTTATGTCCTGAACATAGCGATAGCCGTGTACTCGTCAGTCAAGCTGATATCCAACAAGCGGGATCCTGTGAAGACCCTCTCGTGGGTCATGGTGATGATGCTGTTGCCTTACATAGGTGTCATACTTTATTTCTTCTTCGGACGTAATTTCCGTAAGGACAAGATGTTCAGCCGTAAGGGCGCCTGTGACCTCAAGCTCAGGAAGGAACTCTGCAGGGAGATGCTGGAAAAATTCGAGGACAGGAACAACATACCGCAGGAGGTCCGCAGATGTCACAAGATCATTGTTCAGAACCTGAAGAGTGCGCACAGTCTTCTGGAAGCCAACGAGAAGGTGGACATTGTTTTTTCCGGCAAGGCGGCTTTGGAGTCTATGTTGGAGGCGATGAGGAATGCAAGGACGCACATACACCTGCAATCGTTCATCATTGAGGATGACAGGGTCGGCAATGCTTTCAAGGATGTGCTCATGGCAAAGGCCAGGGAGGGGCTGGAGGTCAGGATGATGTTCGACGGTTTCGGGGGCCGGCATCTTGGCAGGAAGTTCCTTGCGGAGCTGCAGGAGGCCGGGGTGGAGATCCTCAATTTCTCCCCGTTCCGTCTCTTTTTCCTTCCACCCATTGTCAATTACCGCAACCACCGAAAGATACTGGTGGTCGACGGGCGCATCGGCTTTCTCGGCGGGGTCAACATCGCAGACCGTTACTATGACGGAGGAGAGTTTCCGGAATGGAGGGACACACATGTGCGCATAGAGGGGCTTTCGGTGATGTCTCTTCAGGCGATATTTCTGTTGGACAGGTATTTTATTCTGAACAAGAACCTGCGCCGCCGCGAGAAATATTTTCCGGACGTGGATTTCAGGAATAAGGAGCTGCTGACGGACGGCAGGGCTGGAGGCTCCAGATATTATGCTCAGATACTGTCTTCCGGACCGGACAGTGACTGGGCTGCCATCATGCAGTGCTATTTCACGGCCATTACCAAGGCCAGGGACCATATCTATATCATTACGCCTTATTTTATCCCTTCGGAGACCATCCTGAATGCCATAAAGATCACAGCCCTGTCGGATGTGAAAGTGTCATTGATGATTCCCGAGCGGTCTGATACGTGGCTCACAAACTGGGGCACGATGTCCTATATCTCCGAACTGATAGACGCAGGGGTCAAGGTCTATCTGTTCAAACGCGGCTTCAACCATTCCAAGGTACTCAGTATCGACGGGGAGTACTGTATCATCGGTTCGGCCAACATGGACAACCGCAGTTTTGAGCATCATTTTGAGGTTACTTCGGTCATCTATGACCCTGAGTGCGCCCGGATTATCGAGGAACGTTTCCGCAAGGACCTTTCACGCTGCACTCTGATTACCAAGGCGAAATGGAACAAGCGTCCCGTCCGCAACAAGTTCTACGAGTCTGTCGCCCGTCTGGTAAGTCCTCTGCTATAGTCTCTTCCGATATTGGAGCGGGGTGATGCCGGTGTGGTGGCGGAAGAACTGTACGAAGACGGAAGGGCTGGAGAATCCCAGTTCCTCCGATATCTCGAGTATGGTCCTGTCCGTAGTCTGGAGAAGCAGCTTGCAGTCGCTGAGCAGCATCGTGGTTATCCAGTCGGAAACGGAGCGTCCGCTTATACGGCGTATGGCCTCCGAGAAATATTTTGGAGTGCGGTGCAGGCGTCCGGCGTAGAATGCAACATTGTGCTCGCTTCGGTAGTGTGCAGTCAGCAGCTTGAAGAAATCGTCGGTAAGCTGCTCCTGACGCGGTTTGGCCACCTCGCTGCGGTCTCCTGAGATGCTGTTGTAGATGTCGCTGATTTCCAGCATGAGGGCGTATAGCAGGGTCTTGCGGAGCTCCTTGTCGTAGATGTTGTCGCTCCTGCCCGTGTGTCTCTCTATGAATTCGTAATACTCCAGCAGACCGGAGGCCCTGTCTCCGTCAAGACGGATGACCGGGTGAAGGAAAGTGATGTTGATGATGTTGATGTCCACCGGGCTGGGGTGTTCGAGAATGGCCTCAAGGGACGCGGTAAGGGTTCTGGCGCTGAAGTCATCGGAGCGGGAAACAGTCTCGGTGAAATGCTGCGGAATCAGTATGAACAGGCATCCTTCCGTGATGCTGCGGCAGCGTCCGCTGATGCGCAGGTCCCACTGTCCTCCGGTACAGAGTCCTATTGTAAAGCCATTTTCTTCTGTCTTCATGTTGAAATCCGACTTTTTCTACATTTTTTCTCCTGCAAACATAACAATTAATACGCAATGAAGTGTCAATTTTGCAGCCGATTTTAATTCCATTAATATGAAACAATACTACAACCATTCCGTCGAGGAAGTATCGAAGGAATTCCAGACAGACGCGGAGCGGGGACTGAGTCCCGATGAGATAGCGTCCCGTCTGGAAAAGTACGGCAAGAACATGCTGATACAGAAGAAGGGACGTCCATTCATAGTGATGTTCCTTGAGCAGTTCAAGAGTTTCCTTATTATACTGCTTATTATAGCGGCGGTGATTTCCGGTGTCATGGGTGTCCGGACGGGCGAGGGCCTGCTGGATACCTACATCATAATGGGTATCCTTCTGCTCAATGCCTTTATCGGCGCCTATCAGGAGTACCAGGCCCAGAAGTCCATGGACGCCCTTAAAAAGATGGCGGCTCCTATGGCCAAGGTTGTCCGTGGAGGTGAGTCTTATATTGTCAACGTGGAGGATGTTGTGCCCGGGGATGTGGTCGTGCTTGAAGTAGGTGACATAGTCCCTGCGGATATCCGGCTCTCCGAATCCGTGAATATGAGTATTCAGGAGTCGTCTATGACAGGAGAGTCCGTGCCTGTGGAAAAGTCTCCGGATACGATAGCGGAGAAAGAGGTGCCGCTCGGAGACAGGAAGAACATGGCGTTTTCCAGCGGAGTCGTGACGTTCGGCCGCGGTAAGGGTATAGTGGTCGGTACCGGCATGAACACCGAGATTGGCAAGATCGCAGGTATGCTCAACCGGGATTCCGATACCCAGACGCCTATGCAGGTGCGTCTGGAAAAGCTGGGTAAGGTTATCGGTATAGCCTCGATACTGATATGCGTTGTGATATTCATAATAGGAGTTCTTTATGGCCGGGATATTATCGGTATGTTCATGGTCGCAGTCTCTCTTGCCGTAGCGGCTATTCCAGAAGGACTTCCAGCCATTTCGACCATCATCCTGTCCATGGGTGTGCGCCGTATGGCCAGGCACAACGCCATTATCCGCAAGCTTCCTTCGGTGGAGACCCTCGGATGCACTACTGTCATCTGCTCCGATAAGACAGGAACTCTTACCAAGAATCAGATGACCGTGGTGGAAGACTACGCCGTCAGCGGCAACATAGACCCCCTGGTGTCGGTCGCTGTTTTATGCTGTGACGCCAAGATGGTCAGGAGCAGTGACGGCTCTACTACCAAGGTGGGTGACCCCACGGAGATAGCTCTTATTGACCTTGGAGCAAGGCATGGTGTTGTCAAGGACACGATAGAATCTCAGTGCCCGAGGGTGGGAGAGGTAGCCTTCGATTCTTCCCGCAAGAGGATGACGACCATTAACCGTATGGAAGACGGTTCTCTGAGGGCCAATGTCAAAGGCGGTCTGGACGAGATACTGTCTGTCTGCGACAGGATTGAGACCGCGGACGGTGTGCGTGAGATTACAACATCCGACATCGTGGATCTGCAGAAGCGCAACGAGTCCATGGCCGAGTCCGCTCTCAGGGTTCTGGCGATGGCTTATAGACCGATGGAGGAAGTCTCCAGCGAGATGGAGGAGGTCGAGCGCAACCTCATATTCGTAGGTATGGTCGGTATGATAGATCCTGAAAGGGAGGAAGTTGTTGGCGCCATAGCTGAGTGCCGCAGTGCCGGTATCCGCCCGGTGATGATTACCGGCGACCATAAGGTCACTGCACTGGCCATAGCGAAGAAGATAGGTATATTCCGTGACGGCGACCTGGCTATCACCGGCACTGACCTCGAGAAGCTCGATGACGCTTATTTCGATGCGAATGTGGACAAGTATTCGGTATATGCCCGTATCGCTCCGGAGCAGAAGGAGAGAATCGTGACGGCATGGCAGAAGAGAGGTGAGATAGTGGCCATGACCGGAGACGGTGTCAACGACGCTCCTGCGCTCAAGAAGGCCGATATAGGTGTGTCGATGGGTATAACAGGAACGGAAGTGGCCAAGGATGCTTCCGACATGGTCCTGCAGGACGACAACTTCGTGACCATCGTCTCAGCTGTCTCCGAGGGACGCCGTATCTACGACAACATCCTGAAGACCATACTTTTCCTCCTGTCTACGAATCTCGGTGAGGTGATTCTGCTCTTCATCACTTCGATATTCAACATGGGAATCCCATTGCTGCCTATCCACATTCTCTGGATCAATCTCGTCAGTGAGACCTTCCCGGCTCTGGCCCTGAGTCTCGACCCGGCCGCCAAGGACGTGATGAGCAAGAGCCCCCGCGGCAAGGGCAAGCAGTTCATGGACCGCGGAATGATATGGAGAATCAGTTATCAGGGCCTTATGGTTACAGCCATTACCCTTACAGCGTTCATTATAGGTAATAACCAGGGCGGCGAGGCCCTCGGTCAGACCATGGCTTTTGCGTCGCTCATTATGGCCAAGCTTGTGCATGCCGGCAACCTGCATTCCAATACAGAGTCCCGCTTCAAGTTCAACATCCTGGACAACAAGCCGCTGATCTTCGCACTCCTGATGTCGCTCGTGCTGACTCTGGCCGTACTGCTGATATCGCCTCTGATGACAGCCTTCGAGTTTGTCTCCATGAACATGAACCAGTGGGGGATCATCGTTCTCCTGGCTCTCGTGCCTCTCGTTGTGGTCGAACTCTTCAAGGCCCTCAAGTGGAACGGCAGGTAATGCTATAGGAGATTGAAGATATTCTCCGAAGTATCAGGGAAGGTGTTGGCGGCCTGGGCGGCAGTCATATCTTCCCTGAATTTTTTATCAGAACACAGACGGTGTGCGACGGCGACCTGCTGCGCTGTATCGGTGGTGCTGTAGGACATGCCGTGATAATGGAAGAAGCGGGCATTGTCGGTCTCGCAGCCGGGGATGGGCGCGGTGTGTATGAGCGGGATGCGCTTCGCCGCGGCCTCTGTGCTTGACAAGCCTCCCGGCTTGGTGAAGAGCACGTCGCAGGCATCCATAAGCAGGGGAACCAGGTCGGTGAATCCTATCGGGTGGACATTGGCGTCAGCGGAGAAGTCCTTGTGCAGGCGGTCGCGTAGTTTGGTGTTACTGCCGCAGACGGCGAATACCTCCACTCCCTTGCCTTCCGAGTCGACAATGTCACGGATCAGTTCTCCCGTTTTCCCGAACCCCATGCTGCCCGACATTATAAGGTACCAGTGTGCGTCCTTGTTGATGGAGCCGCTGTCGGAGAATATACCGGAGCATTCCTCCCTTGCGTCAGCCTTGTCCACGCGTATCCAGCATTCTTTCCTTACCGGGATGCCGAACGGATGCAGCAGCTCCCTGCGGGCTCCTGTGGCCACGCATTCCTCTATCAGGTGAGGGTGCGGGATGACGATGCCGTCCACTTCGAGATCCTTCATTAGAGTCAGTGCGTCGTAGTCGGTCTGCACGAATACTGTTCTGAGTCCGGGCAGCAGGCCTCTTCTGCGCAGTACAGTCATGGCCTCGGCCGGGAAGACATGGGTGCATATCACTGAGTCGAAACCGCCTTCAGCTATATGGTCGTACAGTTTTTTGCAGTATATTTTGTTGGCGACATAGACGGGTGACTTGACTTTCCGCGAGCGGGGAACCATCTCTCCGGTCCTGTAGATAATCTTTATCAGGTTGCTTTTCGTGGTAAAGATGTACAGGTCCGACATGGTCTTGGAAAAGTCGGTGCTGATAAAGGACAGTGTGTCGGCTATCTCACACTCGACCCCGTGGCTTTCTCCCCATTGGGCCAGGGCCTTGGCTGCGGAATTATGGCCGCCGCCCATATCGCATGACAGGATAAGAGTCTTCATGTCTACAGTATTTTTAAACAAAAGTAGAATATTTTTTAAATTTGCTGAAAATTAAAAAGACGTTTGTATGAAGATAGTTTTTCTGGATGCCGCGACTGTCGGCAAGGATGTGTCTTTGGACGGACTCAAGCAGTTCGGCGAGACAGTGTTGTATGATGCTACCGGGCAGAGTGAGGCAGCCCTGAGGATGTCTGACTGCGATATAGTCATTACCAACAAGGTGCATGTGTTCAAGGATGAGATAGACGCCGCCCGTAATCTTAAGCTGATATGTGTGGCTGCCACCGGGGTGAACTGTGTGGATGTGGAATATGCGGCCTCGAAGGGCATACCGGTCAAGAATGTACCTGCGTACTCGACCGAGAGTGTGGCCCAGGTGTGCTTCATGCACATTCTCAATCTTGTCGGCCACGGGATGTATTTCAATGAGGTATGTCATGACGGACGTTATTCGCGCAGCGGGATGTTCTCAGACGTGCTCAATCCGTTCTGGGAGCTGAAGGGCAAGAAGATGGGTATCATCGGCATGGGCAATATCGGCTCGCGTGTGGCCGAGCTGGCTGCAGCGTTCGGGATGAGTGTGGCTTATTTCTCCACGTCGGGAACCGGACACTGCAAGGATTATCCATGTGTGACGATGGAGGAACTGTTGCGTGAGAGTGACGTGCTCTCTGTCAACTGCCCTCTCAATCCTAGGACGAAGGATCTTATAACGTATGAGGATCTTAAGCGTATGAAGCCCGGGGCTTATATCGTCAACTGTTCCAGGGGAGGCATTGTCAATGAGAATGATCTGGTGCGCGCCCTCAATGACGGTCTTATAGCCGGAGCCGCGGTGGATACATTTGAGACTGAACCGCTTCCAGAGGATCACCCTTATCTGACCCGGGTCAAGGAACCGTCGAGACTGATACTGTCACCCCATATCGGCTGGACCAGCATAGAGGCCCGTATCCGTCTGGTGGAGATTCTTGAGGACAATATACGTACCTTTTTGAAGCAATAAATCAGACGGTTATGAGACCTGGACTGAAGAAGGCGCTGAAGGTCAGTCTTATATCGGTAGGTTCGCTGCTCGGGCTCTGTATCGTGGCCGTAGCCGTGGTGCTGTGGTTCGTGCTGACTCCGTCCAAGCTGACTCCTATGGTAGAGAAGGCTGCCAATACGTATCTCAACGCGGATGTGAAGGTGGGCAATGTGGACGTGGCGTTTTTCTCTACATTTCCGCGTTTTACCATCAAAATAGATGACGGTGAACTTGTCTCGCATGTAGCCGGCGCTGACAGTCTGCGCTCTTCACGTCCGTACAGGGATTCCCTGTTGCAGTTTGCGCGCTGCAGGGTCTCGCTCAATCCGCTGCCCCTTATCACAGACAACAGAATTGTGATCGGCAGGGTACTTTTGGACAGCGCAAAGGTGTATGCGTGGAGGGACTCTTCCGGCAATGCCAACTGGAATGTCATGTCGGCAGCCGGTGACGCCGACGCGGTGGAGGACACTTCCGTCACCGGCGGTTTCAGACCGAAATCCATAGTGTTGCGCTCATTGAGGATAAAGGATGCCGATATCGTGTTCAATGACCGTTCGACAGATGTCTATGCCATGGTGAGGGACGTGAACAGCCGGATAAGGTTAGGTGCCGGGGTGCGCGGGGCTGCGGCTGCTGTGGAACTCTCGTGCGGCAATCTGTTTTTATGGCAGCGGGGAAATGTCTTGGTGAAGCGGACGGCCCTGTCCCTGAATACCAATGTCGGTTTCAACGCCGACAGCATGAAGGTGGTGCTGCGTAATGCGGATTTGGGTGTCAATGACATCAATCTGTCTCTTAACGGTACGTTGCGGGGAGATTCTGTACGTAGGGCGATGGATGTGGATCTGGCGTTTGAGGCAGTCGCTCCATCTGTGGAGAGGGCTCTTAATCTGATTCCGGAGTCGGTGGTGAGGCATCAGGACCTGACGGCTGACGGAACGGTGATGCTGGAAGGAGCGGTGAGGGGCGTTTACGGAAACGGCTTGATGCCCACTGTCAGCCTTTGTATGAAGATAGAGGACGCATCGGCGCATTACGAGGGACTGCCTTACGGTATCGACAGCCTGGAGGCTGATTTCGACGCTTTCGTGGATCTGGCCCGGGAACAGGAGTCCTATCTGGATCTGAAGATATTCAAGCTGCATGGCAATGACATAGACGTGTTGGCCGACGCGAAGGTGACAGAGCTGTTCGAGGATCCTCTGATAGCCTTGAATGCCAAGGCCGGAATAGATTTGGGGAGTATCGCCAAGACGTTCCCGCTGCAGGAGGGCATAGAACTGTCCGGTCTGGTTGACGCGGACCTGAAGATACGTACCAGACTGTCTACTATAAAGAATCAGGATTTCGGCCGGATATTCGCTGCCGGCAAGTTGGATATGGACAGGGTGTCGCTAAAAGACACAGTCAGCGGTCTGGACGCGGTAGGAGATATCAATCTGAAGTTTTTCGGAGGCAAGGCATTGGGCCTGAGCGGAGAAGTGTCCAAGCTGCATTTCAAGAGCCCTTGGGCAAATGCCGTGGCCGACAGTCTGCGGTTGAAGGTGATGTCCACCCGTCCTAAGGATACTACCCGTGTGTTCCAGGTAAAGGCGGATTTCCGGATGAACAGGGTAGGAGCGGCGGTAGGGGACTCGCTGAGGGTGTTCTGCGGCCGTGGAGGGGCTGTCGCCTCGTTGGGTCCTCAGCCGGATGCACCGGAGCGTCCCCGGGCCTCGCTGGATGTGGATACGGATACGCTGTTCCTCAAATACGGAGATATCAGGGGCGGATTCAATAAAGGCTCGCTCAAGTTGACTGCGGACAAGGTCCGTGACTCGCTCTGGCGTCCGGATATGTCGGTGGAGTTCAACCGTCTGCATGGCGGAATGGGAGACTCGCTCGGAGTCTTCTGTCTGCGCGGCGGGCTTACAGCATCGCTGAAGCCGCAGGCGAAGAAGACCGGGATGCCGAGACTTACGGTGAAAGTGGAGACGGATTCAATATTTGCGAAAGCCGGGGATATCACCGGAGGTATGAAGAAAGGTGTTATAAAGGTCAATGCGGACAAGGTCAGGGACTCGCTCTGGCTGCCTTCCGGAACGATAAGGTTCAACAGGCTTGTGGCAGAGGTGCCTCAATGCGCCCTTCCCATCCGGTTCAACAAGACTGTCGTCAAGTTCGGGGACAGGCAGATAACCTTGAAGAAGGCGGCTGTGCGGGTGGGACGGTCCAATGTCGTGCTCTCCGGCACGGTGCATGACCTTTATGGAGCGATGCGCCATGGCCACATGCTGCGGGCCAATCTGGACGTAAGTTCCAGAAACGTGAATTTCAACCAGCTGATGAGGGCCTTTGCGTCACCGGAGGCGACGGCGCAGCAGATAGAGGCCGATACCTCCTCGACGGCACTGAGCCTGTTCAAGGTCCCGGACAATATTGACTTCAAGTTGACAACGGACATAGACAAGATGCGTTTCGGCAAGTATGTCTTCCGGAATATAGACGGCGATGCGGAGATCAGGGACAGTCATGTGTATTTGGAGAATCTGAGTCTCAATGCCTTCGACAGCACGAGCCTGAATGCCTCGCTTATCTACAAGGCGGCTTCGTCCAAGTTCGGCTATGCTGGATTCGATATCAAGGTCAAGGACATAGACATAGCATCATTGGTGAACGCCACTCCGTCGATAGACTCTTTGGTGCCCATGCTCCAGTCATTCAAGGGAAAGGTGCAGGTGGATGTCGCGGCTGAGGGAGTACTCGACTCAACTCTCAATATCATGATACCGTCGCTGCGCTCGGCCATATACATCCGGGGCGACTCCTTGGTGCTGATGGACGGAGAGACATTCGCTGAGATATCGAGAAAACTGATGTTCAAGAATAAGGAAGAGAATCTCATAGACAGTATCTCTGTCAATATCACTGTCAAGGACGGAGCGGTGAACATCTATCCGTTCTTAGTGGAGATAGACCGCTACAAGGCGGCTGTCGGAGGAGTGCAGAATCTGGACATGAGCTTCGACTACCACATATCGATACTCAAGTCTCCTCTGCCGTTCAAGGCCGGACTCAATATCCGTGGAACGCTGGACGATATGCGTTTCGGTATAGGCCGGGCCAAATACAAGGACGCGGTGACGCCCGTGGAGACCCGCAGGATAGACTCCCTTCGCTTCAATCTCAGCGATGAGATTACCCGGCGTTTCAAGAGTGCAAGCGAGCGGAACAGGTGGGGCGACAGGGCTGCGGCGCGTACTCGCATAGACTGGAAGCACCGCCGTGACTCGGCTCTCCAGCACCGCCATATCCGGTTTGACGGGGATTCGATAGAGTGGGAGCGGATGCCTGCCCGCCTGGAGGCAGATACCGCAGCAGTGAGAGTTGATAATTTAAAGACTGTGCAATGAAAGGAATAGTGCTCGCCGGAGGTTCCGGCACAAGACTTTATCCCATAACGAAGGGAGTCAGCAAGCAGTTGCTCCCCATATATGACAAGCCGATGGTGTATTATCCCATATCGGTGCTGATGCTTGCCGGTATCAGGGAGATACTTGTCATATCCACGCCTCAGGACCTGCCAGGGTTCCGCCGTCTGCTGGGAGACGGTCAGGATATAGGTGTGCGTTTCGAGTATGCGGAGCAGCCTTCTCCGGACGGACTGGCACAGGCCTTCATTATAGGCCGGGAGTTTATAGGGGATGAGGCGGCCTGCCTGATATTGGGAGACAATATTTTCTATGGCAGTCACTTTACAGGAATGCTGGCAAGAGCGGTGGAAAGGGCCGAGCGGGACAGTGTCGCGACTGTCTTCGGCTACTGGGTGGCTGATCCGGAACGTTATGGTGTGGCGGAGATGGACGCCGATGGCAATGTGCTGAGCATAGAGGAGAAACCGGCGCGGCCCAAGTCCAACTATGCCGTAACAGGCCTGTACTTCTATCCCAACGAGGTGGTGGAGGTGGCAGCCGGAGTCAGGCCGTCGGCTCGCGGAGAGCTGGAGATAACATCTGTCAATCAGGAGTTTCTCAATCGCGGACGTTTGCGGCTGGAGACATTGGGCCGCGGCTTTGCATGGCTGGATACCGGAACTCATGATTCTCTGGCGGAAGCCTCTACGTTCATAGAGGTGATAGAGAAGAGGCAGGGCCTGAAGATTGCCTGCCTGGAGGGTATCGCCATGGAGCAGGGGTGGATAGGCCCTGAGCAGATGAGGCGGCTTGCAGAGCCGATGAAAAAGAACCAGTACGGGCAGTATCTGCTGCAACTGGCGGAGGATGCCGAGAAACAGACAGTGAGATAAGGCTATGGAAGTGATAAGGACTGCAATAGGCGGTGTGGTGATAATAGAGCCGCGCGTCTTCCGGGATTCAAGGGGATATTTCTTCGAGTCATTCAATCTAAAGGAGTTTGAGCAGAAAGTCCGTCCCGTGAATTTTGTCCAGGACAACGAGTCCTGCTCTTCCTACGGAGTGCTGCGCGGCCTGCATTTTCAGAAACCGCCGTTTGCCCAGAGCAAGCTGGTGCGGGTGGTACAGGGGAGGGTCCTCGATGTGGCTGTGGACATACGCAGGGGCTCGCCCACGTTCGGGCAGCACGTCGCAGTGGAACTTTCCGGGGAGAACCACCGGCAGTTTTTCATTCCAAGGGGATTCGCGCATGGTTTTTGTGTGCTCAGCACCGCAGCTCTTTTTCAGTACAAGTGCGACAATTTCTATGCTCCGCAGAGCGAGGGGGCTGTGGCGTGGAATGACCCGGAGTTGGGCATAGACTGGAAGGTGAGCCCGCAGGATGTTATTTTATCGGAAAAGGATGCCCGGCATCCGCTCCTGAAGGACGTTTCCGAGCTGTTTGATTACCATGACAACTTGTATTAATTATGAATTATAAGCGCAATATACTGATAACCGGCGGAGCCGGCTTCATAGGCAGCCACGTGGTTCGCCTGTTCGTCAACAAGTACCCCGAGTACCGCATAGTGAATCTGGACAAGCTGACGTACGCCGGCAACCTGGCCAACCTCACGGACATCGTGAATGCCCCGAACTACGTGTTCGTGCGTGCCGACATCTGCGATTTCGAGACGGTCTGCGGCATCTTCCGGACATACGGTATCGATGGAGTCATCCATCTTGCCGCCGAGAGCCACGTGGACCGTTCCATCAAGGACCCGTTTACCTTCGCCCGTACCAACGTCATGGGCACTCTGTCGCTCCTGCAGGCCGCCAAAGTGTACTGGGAGTCACTTCCGGAGAGATATGGGGGAAAGCGTTTCTACCATATCTCCACGGACGAGGTGTACGGGGCTTTGGAGCTGACCCGTCCTGATGGCGTGCGCTCCGATATCAGTGCCCATATGGTGTACGGAGACGAGTTCTTCCGCGAGACCACCCGCTACAGCCCCCATAGCCCCTACAGCGCGTCGAAGGCTTCTTCGGACCATTTCGTGCGGGCCTTCCACGACACCTACGGGATGCCGTCGATAGTGACCAACTGCTCCAACAACTACGGCCCGTATCAGTTTCCGGAGAAGCTGATACCGCTGTTTATCAACAATATCCGTCACAACAGGCCTCTGCCGGTATACGGTAGGGGGGAGAACGTGCGGGACTGGCTGTACGTGGAGGACCACGCAAGGGCCATCGACCTTATCTTCCATGAGGGCAAGGTGGCGGACACGTATAACATCGGCGGGTTCAACGAGTGGAAGAACATCGACCTTATCAAGGTCATTGTCAAGACCACAGACCGGCTGTTGGGACATCCTGAGGGCTATTCGGACAGTCTCATCACTTTCGTGACGGACCGTGCCGGCCATGACTTGCGGTACGCGATAGATGCCACGAAGCTGCACCGCGAGTTGGGCTGGAGTCCGAGCCTGCAGTTCGAGGAGGGCATAGAGAAGACCGTGCGGTGGTACCTGGACAATCAGGCCTGGGTGGACAACATCACATCCGGGGAATATGAGAAGTATTACGAGGAGATGTACGGAGGCCGTCGGGGATGAGCAGTTATCTGGAAGTGGTCAATGTGTCCAAATCCTACGGCCCCCGCGTGCTGTTCGACCACATATCGTTTCATATAGACGAGGGGGACAAGATTGCGTTAGTCGCTCCCAACGGTACCGGCAAGACCTCACTGCTGAGCATCATAGCCGGCAAGGACTCATCGGACGGGGAAGGAGAGGTCCGTTTCCTGAAAGACATTGACGTGGCTTTTCTGGAGCAGGACCAGCATTATGCTCCGGACAGGACCATAGCGGACATTGTGCTGGAGGGAGCCGGGGACAAGGCGCACGACGTGCAGGACTACGAAGTGGCCGCAATCCTTTCCCAGCTGCATCTGAACGACCCTTCCCGGAAGGCCGGAACGCTCAGCGGAGGGGAGTCGAAGCGCACGGCCATTGCAGCAGCCCTGATCCGCAAGCCGGATTTCCTGGTGTTGGACGAGCCGACCAACCATCTGGACGTGGACAGCATCGAGTTCCTGGAGGACTACCTCACCCGCTCGCGCTGCACCCTGCTCATGGTGACTCACGACCGGTATTTTCTCGACAGAGTATGCAATCAGATTCTGGAACTGGACGGCGGGCAGCTCTACCGCTACAACGGCAATTATGAGTATTTTCTGCAGAAGCGGCAGGAGCGTATCGAGAATTTCAACGCCGCCACCGACCGGGCCCGCAACCTGCTTCGGACCGAGCTGGACTGGATGCGGCGCATGCCCTGTGCCAGGGGAACCAAGGCCAAATACCGCAAAGACGCATTCTACGACCTGAAGGATAGGGCGGAGCAGCGGAGGGATGACCGTCAGATGGAAATCAAAGCCGGCATGGCCCGTCTCGGCAGGAAGATAGTCAACTGCAAGGGGTTGTGTTACAGCTGGGGAGATGTCCCGATAGTGGACAATTTCACCTACAACTTCGCCCCTGGGGAGAAGATTGCCATTGTCGGGCCCAACGGAGTGGGCAAGAGTACATTCCTGGACCTGCTGTCCGGGACTCTGGAGCCGTCTTCAGGCACCATAGACAGGGGAGAGACCCTGCGAATAGGCTATTATCGTCAGGAAGGCATAAAGTTCGACAATGAGAAGACCGTCATCGACACGGTGTCGGAGATAGCCGATGTAGTGACCATCGGCAATGGTGAGAAAGTCTCTGCCATGACATTTCTTAACTATTTTATGTTTCCGCCGTCCATGCACCGCAACAGGGTCGGAAGGCTCAGCGGAGGGGAACGGCGCAGGCTTTATCTGCTGACCGTGCTGATGCGCAGTCCCAATTTCCTGATTCTTGACGAGCCTACCAATGACCTGGACCTGATGACCCTCAATGTCCTGGAGGAGTATCTGGCCGGCTTTACCGGCTCACTGCTGATTGTCTCTCATGACCGTTTCTTTGTGGACAAGCTGGCCGACCATCTCTTTATCTTCGAGGGCGGCGGTATGGTCAAGGACTTTGTCGGCAGCTATTCCGGCTATAGGCAGTACCTCAAGGACAGGGAAGAGGAGCGTCGGGCCGAGGCCAAAAATGCCGCCAAGGGTGCTGTGTCTGCTACAGGTGCGACTTCTCCGGCCAATTCTTGGAAAGGAGAGCGGAAACCTAAGCTGTCCTATAAGGAGAAGATGGAGAAGGAGCAGCTGGAGAAGGACATCGCGGCCCTGGAGGAGGAGAAGAAGGCTCTCGAGGCCCGTCTGTGCTCCGGCACTCTGCCCTCCGACCAGCTCACCTCTGACTCCGTCCGTATCGGGGAGGTCACCCGCCTCCTGGACGAAAAAGAGCTCCGCTGGCTGGAACTCGACGAGATCGGGTAGCGGCTGTCAGACGGCTTTTGGAAGCAGCAGTGCGGTGTATAAAAGAGAGTGTTTTATAATCAATAAGTTATATTGGGATACTGCACATTTGACGGGTTTTAAAACGGCCAAATGTGCAGTGCGATTTGTAACTTGCTGATAGTCAGATATACAATTTGTCAGGGTGCACCGGCACTTTCAATTGATGTGTAAGTTCATTCACTGAATTGGCTGGGGGAACTGCTCAAGGGCGTCTTGCAATCGTTGTGAAGTTTTCATACTGATTATGTTTTAATGTGTCAGTTGTTCTTTAAATGCTCAATGATAATTTTGAAATTCTCACTTCCGATATTTTTTTCTGAAAGACATTGACTGCCGTAATGTTCACTGATCAGTAGTCTGTTATTGTCTCTCAGATAATTCCACAGGCCTTCCCCCATCAAAGTTTTCCATTGCGACGAAGCACGCATTACAAGGAACTTGACATTTTTAACGGAAGTAGCCAAATACAGCAATACCATTTTTGTAAATCTTTGAGATGGCAGCAATTCCTTAATGGCCGGAGATTCAATGGACGTATATGCGAGATACTGGCATAGGGAAACCTGATTGAAAATATTTTCTTTGTTTTGCTCTCCATGGACAGCAACGCCTAAGGGAGTGATATTCCTACGCCAATAATATTCCCCAAGGATCCGTGTCGGCTCATAATAGTCAAACGTGCATCCATTCATTAACAGCACCTTCC
>DVHR01000086.1 GCA_018711925.1 Candidatus Coprenecus pullicola | reverse complement strand
AAAGACCCTAATTTAGTAGGCGCATTGAGCGGACACAAGGAAGGAAGCCGGGCATTTGCCCGTTACCGCGCAATCGATGACGAGATGAAGAAAGAGTTGGTTAATTTATTGAAATAAAACGATGTATGAATTTCGAATCATTAGTAAGCCATATTGACACGGTACAACACGCATTGCAGGCTCAGGCGGCACATGCCGTTAATCTTTCTCTGACTGCAAGAAACTGGTTAATCGGATATTATATAGTGGAGTTTGAGCAGAACGGAGAGGACAGGGCCGCATACGGTGAGCAGCTGCTGAAGAAACTGGAGTTGAGATTGAATACGAAAGGACTGACTGAACGCAGATTCCGGGAGTTCAGGCGGCTGTATCAAGTTTATCCTCAGCTGCAATCCCCAGTTGCACAATATATTGTGTCTCATAGCGAGATTCGGCACACACTGTCCGCCGAATTTGTTGAGTCAATTCGGCACACACCGACCGCCGAATTGCAAAATGTTGATATTCAGACTGAGAACTGGCAGATGCCGGCAAGTAAACTTTTTAATAAACTGCCATATTCTCATCTTAAATTTATATCCAAAATTGAAAATCCGGTTAAACGTTCATTTTATGAAATGGAATCAATGAGAGGTTGTTGGTCTGCTAGAGAACTGGAACGACAGATTTACTCTCTTTACTATGAACGCAGCGGATTGTCACAGAACAAAGAAGCATTGTCGGCATTGGTGCAGCAGCAAGCAGCCCAGTTACAGCCAAAAGATGTGATAAATACCCCTGTCACATTGGAATTTCTCGGTTTGAATGAGAGGGCGTTGGTTACTGAAGACGATTTGGAGCAGTCTATCCTTGACAATTTGCAGCACTTCCTGTTGGAGATGGGGCACGGATTCTGTTTTGAAGCCCGGCAGAAACGCATTCTGATAGACGGGGACTATTATTTCGCTGACCTTGTATTCTATCACCGTATCTTGAAATGTCATGTCATCGTGGAGTTGAAAATAGACCGCTTCCGTCATGAATATGCCTCGCAGCTGAACATGTATCTGAATTACTATAAATCCGAAGTCATGCAGCATGATGATAATCCACCTGTCGGGATTCTTCTTTGCACGGAGAAAGGTGATACGCTGGTAAAATACGCTACTGCCGGACTGGATCCTAATATTTTTGTTCAGAAATACATGATAGAGCTTCCGACAGAGGAGGAAATAAAGGATTTCATTTCAAAAGAAATGGATATGCAGTATTGGCCGGAGAAAGATCAGACTAAAATGGGACAATATCTCTACAGACAGACCATGTACGTTAATAATTAAATTCTGCTGATGCAGAATGACAATGCAAATATAGTATATGTTCTGATATCTTCTATAGCCGTGCCGGAATAGGCATGATTATTCGGCCCCGCATCCGAGGACTGATAAATATGACCTCAAAGACGATATTTCGGCTTCGGCAACCAGTTTTTGGAACGGCACGGGGTCTGAATGCGATTTCTCCAAGGCATCGTAATATATGCGCCGCGCCTCATCCGAGCCTTTCAGATTTACAAGCGTGTACCCGTTGCGGAGCAGGTGCAGATTCATCAGCAGCCTTGAAGTCCGTCCGTTCCCGTCTGTAAACGGGTGTATCCGCACCAGTACCTCATGCAGATAGGCGGCTATCAATACGGGATGCACTTTCTCTGCTTCCATTTCACGGAAACGGGACATGAAGTTTTCCATTCGCTCAGCAAGCTGGTAGGGCTGAGGCGGTATGTGTCTGCTGCCGGAAATCAGCACGGGGACAGTGCGGTAACGTCCTGCGTTCTCACGGTCTATGCCGTGAAGTATCAGCGCATGGATTTCCTTTATTGTCCGCTCGCTTATCTCGGTGTCCTGCTTTGCGAAGTCCCGGATATAGTAGATGGCCTCCGCATGATTGATGGCCTCCAGGTGCTCGCGCATGGACTTTCCGGCAATGGTAACTCCCTCATTCACCACCAGCTCTGTCTCCTGCAAAGTGAGTGTATTGCCCTCTATGCGGTTGCTTTCGTATGTGTACTCGATGTTGTAGGCCTCCTCGATCTTTTTCAGGGCCTCAACGGGCAGGGGGCGCATTTCGGAAAGACGCGCTTTCAGTGTGTCGCACTCCTGCAATATGTCAGTCAGTTCACTTTTCATTCACTTTCGGTTTTTATGGTTATTGACTTTCCGCAGTGGGGGCAGGTGATAACGCCATTTCTGGGAGCGGCGAACAGTTCAGGTACAGACACGCCCAATGCATCCGCTACTTTTTCAAGTGTGCTGATAGTGGGATTACCTTTCAGCGATGCGCGTAATGCTATATCTGTAACTCCGAGTTTTTCCGCCAATTCTTTGTGCATCATTCCCTTTTCTTTTAGCAGCTCTTTTATTCTCAATCCCATAAGCTATAATATTTATCTGTTTTGCTGATACAAAGGTATTAAAAATAAATTATGTGTTATGTTTTGTATGAAAAAAATAATAAGAAATATTTGTTTTTATTTGGTGGAACAAAAATTAAACATTATATTTGCATCACAAAACAAATATTAAAAGTTATGAT
Organism: Candidatus Coprenecus pullicola; assembly: GCA_018711925.1. Taxonomy (GTDB): domain Bacteria; phylum Bacteroidota; class Bacteroidia; order Bacteroidales; family UBA932; genus Coprenecus; species Coprenecus pullicola. Next base: position 71,625 of record DVHR01000086.1, on the reverse strand, counting down.
AGTGATTAACAGGACAATAGCAGCAGCGATAACAGACAGCATCGATGGCAACCACGGCAGTTTTTCCATTGAAGTGGGGATACCACGCTCACTGTGCCGCTGCGGTTCTTCTTTTTGCGTACAAACATGCCCTAAAGATACACATTTCAGCCTTGCGTCACCCGAGTCACCACGACAAATTTTCAAAACTACTGATTTTGACATAATTACAACTAATGAAATTTTAGACTGTCAAAGTCAGGAAATACAGATTGTCCCCGATAGTGAGTTTTTAGGTGGTGGGAAAAGGTCAGGGCAATGTGATGGTTGGAGTTATCATATAGAGTTGATTTGATGCCCTGCGGTTGAATTGTTACACCCGTAGAAACAATAAAGCCTGTTAATCAGACGATTAGCAGGCTTTTGTCGTACCCGGAGCCGGGGTCGAACCGGCACATCCTTTCGGACATTGGTGTTTGAGACCAACGCGTCTACCGATTCCGCCATCCGGGCATGATACGGGATGCTTGTGCGTAGGTATCAGGCTGCAAAGGTAGAAAAAAATGTTACATTTGCAATGTGTATTGCTTAAAACGGATATAAAGAATATCTTGAATGGACAATGTCATTTTCGGTCGGGCGGAGCAGTGGCTCAGCGGCGTGGTACTGGGCAGCGGGCTGGGAATACCCGGCGCCTCTGGATGGAATCGGAAGGCAGACAGTGTGTTTGCCATGGTGGACGGCAATGTGGCTGAAAGGTTGGCTCCGGCGCTCAAAGCCGCTGGCATAGAGTGGATGCCGTTCCAAGCATGTGAGGAACGCAAATCGTTGGAGGGCATGCAGGAGATTGTCGGCTGGCTGCTGGAGCATGAGGCGGACCGGAGTGCTCTGCTCCTGGGTATTGGCGGCGGTGTGACAACAGATATTACCGGCTTTACGGCTTCGGTGTATAAGCGCGGAATCAGTTACGCGCTCGTCCCGACGACTCTTCTGGCGCAGGTGGACGCGGCGATTGGCGGCAAGACCGGGGTAAATTTTCACGGTTATAAGAATGTCATAGGTACGTTCGGCTCTCCGGAGGCGATATGCGTGGACGTTGGATTTCTGGATACTCTGCCGGCGGCCGAGGTCCGTTCGGGGATGGCCGAGGTGCTCAAGACGCTGATTATCGGGGACGCGGAACTGTATCATGAGGCAGTGAGATGGTATGGCGGAATACTTGAAAGGAGGGAGAATCCGGAAAATGAAGCAGGGGCAGAGGATGTGGAGGGGTCGGTGATGCAGGGACAATGGGATACCGGTATGCTTGGTAGGATAGTCCGCCGATGTGTTGGGATAAAGTCCGCTATAGTGGATGCAGACCGCACGGAGAGAGGGGAGAGGATGAAGCTCAATTTGGGCCATACACTCGGTCATGCGGTGGAGTCCGTCTGTCTCAATGCCGGCCGGCCGGTGACGCACGGGGAGGCGGTAGCGGCCGGAATTATGGCCGCAGCTGAGATTTCCCGACGGAGGGGAGTGCTGGCGGAGGATGCCGCCGAGGCCATGGTGAGAGATTTCAAGTCCTTAGGATACAGGGATATCTCGGAACTTGCAACGTCCCTTACAAGTCCCGGCGTAGAGGATGTTGCGGCAAAAATGTCGGACTTTGTGCTCAATGATAAGAAACGTAAGGAAGATTTTATTAATTTTGTCCTTGTTCAAAACTTGGGCTCTGTCGTTGTGGAGAGGCTGAGTGTAGATGAAATACAGGAGGTGATCAATGATTTGCGTAAGCATAGGTAATTTCGGCCTGGATGCCTGCAGGAAAGCTCTGAGGCGTTGTGAAAAGTACCGCAGACAGTTTCCTGATCTGGTTGCCGAGATACGCATGGATTTATGCGGTCTGACTGAGGATGAGGTGAGGGAGCTTTTCAGTGAGTCCAGGATACCTTTGATTGCCACCGGTATAAAAAGAAGCGGCGGACTGTATGAGCAGGCCGTTCTGGCCGGAGCCGCTTATGTGGATGTCAATGTATTCTCGTACATCAGCCTGAAAAAGGAGAATAAGGCCCTGTTGAAGGGTAAGAAGACTAAGGTGATACTGTCCTTTCATGATTTTCAGGGGACTCCTTCGACGGAGTCATTGGCGAAAGTGTACAGGGAGGCGGTCACGGCAGGGGCCGATATCGTGAAGATAGTGACAATGGCCGAGAATACGGATGATGCCCTCAGGGTGCTTGATCTGTACAGAATGCTTCGGGAAGGACGTCTGGGACGCAAGAAGGTGCCGCTGGTGGCGTTCGCAATGGGAGAGAAGGGACGATTCAGCCGCCTGGAAGCTCTTAATCTGGGTTCTCCGTTTATTTTCTGCGCTTTAAAGAAAAAATATATTGTCGCTCCCGGGATGTTTCTGATGGAGGATGTGGAGAATTTTGCGGACAGGGCCAGGGTTGAGGGTACGGTGGCCATGCCGGCTTCCAAGAGCATAGCCCAGAGAGCGATTATAGCAGCCATGCTGGCCAAGGGGGAGAGTGAGTTTCATAACTGTACCAGGTGCCGCGACATAGATTCTGCAATCGGTGTGGCAAAGCAGTTTGCGGCCGAGGCTTATTTTGATCATGGTGGAGAGCTTATCATCCGGGGAGGATTTCCTCTGGAGAAAAAGAAAGACGAGTCGCCTTTCTCCAATCTGATATCAATGTCCATACAGAATATCCAGGGAAACAAGACGGCTTTCGTCGGAGAGTCCGGACTTCTCTCGCGTCTTTGTATCCCGGTGGTGGCCCAGTTCGGAGAATCTGTCACGGTGACCGGAGAGGGCAGTCTGCTGGACAGGCATATGTACGGCTGCAAGGAGGTTATGGAGGAGCTTGGAGCGAGCTGCCTTCTCACCGTCGGGGAGACCCTCCCGGCCGTTGTCTGCGGTCCTATAAAAGGCGGTGAGATAACAGTATCCGGCAAGAAGGGCTCACAGTTTATTTCCGGCCTGCTTATGGCTCTGCCCCTCTCAAAAAAAGACAGTGTGTTGCGTGTCCAGCATGCCACGAGTGTGCCGTACATCCTGCTGACAGTGGATGTCATAGAAAAGTTCGGGATTAAGATTGACTGGCATCGTGAGGAGGACGAGATGGTGTTCAATATCCCAGGCAAGCAGAAATATCTGCCTACGGAAATGACGTTTGAAGGAGATTGGAGTGCGGCGTCCAATTTTATTGTAGCAGCGGCAATCTTCGGAACGCTGACAGTTACGGGGCTGAACCACGATTCGCTTCAGGCTGACAGCAGGATCCTGGAAGTCGTGCGTGGCAGCGGCGCTTTTGTGGAGACTCTGCCGGAGGGATTGAGGATTACCAGAGGCAATCTGAGGGCATTTGACTTCGATGCGACCAACTCGCCCGATTTGTTGCCGGCCTTGTCCGTGATGGCGGCTTTCGCGGAGGGAACCTCCCATTTTACCGGGGTGGCCCGTCTGCGCAATAAGGAAAGCAACCGTCCGGTGGTGATGGAGGAGGGACTCAGGAAGATGGGCGTGGACGCCAAGGTGGATGGAGACATGATGGAGGTGTCCGGTATGTGTCTGTCCCGTAGGATAGTAGAGGGACAGATGCTCAAAGGCGGTACGTTTGCCACGTTTTCGGATCACCGTGTGGCGATGGCCCTGAAGATTGCCTCGTTGGGCTGCGACTCCAAGGTGACTCTTGACAGTACGGACTGCATCGACAAGTCGTTCCCTGATTTCTTGAGATTGTTTGATTCGATTCACAGATAACCTGTCATGCGTAATTTTTTTGGAGATGTTTTCAGGATTGCCCTTTCAGGGGAGTCCCACAGTCCGTTGATGTCGGTCGAGATCCATGGAGTGCCCAAGGGCCTGCCGTTGCGTCCGGAGGATTTCGCAGCGGATATCGCCCGCCGTCGTCCGGGTAGGAAGGGTACGACTGCCCGTGTGGAGACGGATGTGCCTGAGATAGTGCGTGGAGTCATGGACGGGGTGACCACGGGCACGACCCTGAAGATAGTTTTCCGTAATCAGAATATGGACCCGTCGGCATACCGTCAGTTTGCGGATATGCCCCGTCCCGGTCATGCGGACTGGGTGCGCAGGATAAAATACGGAGCGGACAGCCTGACTTCCGGCGGTGGCATGTTCTCGGGCCGGATGACGCTGCCTCTTGTGGCCGCAGGGGTGGTCGCCAAGAAGATCATCGCACCTGTGACCGTATCCGCCCGTCTTACAGAGATCGGTGGGCGAAGACTGGAGCATGGCCGAGTCTTCCCGTCAATGGATACGGGGTCGGCCTGTGCGGATTCATCCGGGCAGTCCACGCCTGTCGGCACCGGCATGTCTACTGTTGATTGGTCCGAGAGAGAAGTTCTCCGTAGTGAATCAGATCTGGACTCTTTCCTGGAGCATATAGCCTCCGAGGGTGACTCTGTAGGGGGAATAGTTGAATGTACCTGTGCGGGTGTTCCGGCCGGTCTGGGTGAGCCGTTCTTCTACCCGATGGAAGCCGCTCTCTCGCAAATGATTTTCTCCATCCCGGGTATCCGTGGCATAGAGTTCGGGGACGGCTTCGGGGCTTCCCGTATGCGCGGCTCGCAGCACAACGATCCCATCATCGACGCAGCCGGACATACTTCCCGCAACGGTGCCGGCGGTATCAACGGCGGCATTACCAACGGCAACCCGTTGGTCTTCCGCGTGGCCGTAAAGCCCACGTCCAGCATTGCCCGTCCCCAGCAGATCGTCAATCTCTCCACGGGCCGCATGGAGGAGCTGAGCATCAAAGGCCGTCACGACGTATGCTTTGCCCTGCGCGTCCCTCCAGTCATAGAGAGCGCCGCCGCCATCGTCCTCTGCGACTTCATTTTGTCCGCTTTCTGAGCAAAAGCATACCTTACATATGTCAAAACATGGCAATGCGGTGATTCTCAGGCTTTTGCCAACAAGTCTTAGAGGACAGGGGTGGCTGATATCGCTGAAAATTGCCGATATTAGTCACCCCTATCCTTATGCGCATTAGTGTATCTTGCTGATATACTGAATATTGCTATAATGTGGCACAGGCAAGGTGTCCGAGTACAACAGCGGTGTCAGTACCTCTAAAATTTAGGTTTACGGAAGTGGCAGTATGGGGTGCCGCCTGTCTTCTCGTAATAATGCTGGTGGTAGTCCTCTGCCGGCCAGAAAATCTGGTCTGTCGGGGTCTCTGTCGAGTTGACGGCTGCTGCCGGGGCCAGAAAAGTGTTGACTTCATGACCGCGCCTGCGCAGCAGTGTCATTACGTCCTCCGCCGTATGTTTCTGCAGGTCTGAAGTGTAGAATATGCCGCTCAGGTACTGCGGGCCGATGTCCGGTCCCTGGCCGTCAAGCTGGGCCGGATCGTGTATTTCGAAAAACAGCTTGCAGAGTTCCCCGTATGATGTCCCCTTAGGGTCAAACTCCACCTTGACAGCCTCGTAGTGCCCTGTCTTATGGGATTTTACCTCTTCGTAGGTCGGATTCTTCTTGTGTCCTCCGATATATCCGACAGTTGTGTTGATTACTCCGGGAGCCTTGTCCATGTAGTGCTGCACTCCCCAGAAACATCCGGCAGCGAAAATGGCAGTCTCGGTGGACGGCCTGCCCTCCTTGATATTCAGGATATAGCATCTGCGGCGCATGTAGAGTTCCGAGTCATAGTAGTCGAACAGACGTTGTACGGCCAGGTTGTTCTCAAGCTGGGGATTGGATATCACCTCCTTGAATCCCATCTTGATGTAGTTGTTCTGCAGGTAATTGAAAATAAGCGCATTGATGCCCTTGTGCTTGTACTCTGGAATTACGCCTATCAGATAGCACTCCACGGTGTTGAATGTCCTGAGTGACTTGAGGATATGGAAGAATCCGAACGGGAACAGCTTGCCGCCCGCCTTGCGGAAACCCTCCGAGAGCGAGGGCATGGTGATGGCGAAGCCCACCACGCGGTCGTTGCGGTCCACCACTACGCAGATCATATTCTTGTTGATGAAGGGCATGTACTGGCCGATGTACATTTTGACCTGTTTCTCGGTCAGGCGGGTGAACTCGTGCAGTACGACATAGGCGTCGTTGAGCACCGCGAAGATCTCCTCGGCCCTGCGCTTTATATCCTTGGCCTTGCGGGGTACGATGACGGACACTCCGTACTTCTCGCGTATGATCTTGTCGTATTCGGCCAGCTTGGCGGGGACCTCTGACGGAAGCACTATCCTGCGCTGTATCCAGTCGACCTCTTTCCGGAATCCCAGCCGCTCAAGGTGCTCTCCATAGTAGGGGAAGTTGTAAAGAGTGGTGATTGACGGCTCCTTGTCAAAGCCGTCCACGAGCAGTCCCTCCTTGTCCATGTCGGAGAAGCCCCAGGGGCCGTTCATGGTCTCCAGACCTCTCTCCTTGCCCCATTCAGCCACAGTGTTCACCAGTGCCTCGGTGACCTCGATGTCGTCTATCATGTCCAGCCATCCGAAACGGATATTCTTCTCGTTCCAGTCATTGTTGGCATTGTGGTTGATGATGCCGGCGATACGCCCCACTATCTCTCCGTCCCTGTAAGCCAGCCAGTAGCGGCCCTCGCAGTGGGCAAAGGCCGGATTGGTCTTGCGGAGCGAGTTCATCTCGTCCACATCCAACGGCGGGACATAAAGCGGGTCATTCTTGTATAGTGTACGGGGAAATCTTACAAAGCGTTTAAGGTCTTTAAGAGACAGTACCTCTTTGATAATTACAGTCATATCTAAGTATCGGTGGTTTTAGTGCCGCAAAATTATCATATTATTTTCAAATAATGAGTATATTTGACAAATTATTGTGGGGTTTGCACTATGAAATTAGACAGAATACTGCTTTTTCCTTATACTCTGACTCTGGCGTTGAGAAATCTCTTGTATGACAGGGGGGTGTTCAAGTCGTATGTGCCCTCTGTTCCGTCCATCTGCGTGGGAAATGTGACGGTGGGAGGTACCGGCAAGACTCCCATGGTGGAGTTGCTGGTGCGTATGTACATGGGCGAGAGAAGAGTGGCGGTGGTGTCCAGGGGGTATGGCCGTAAGACCAAGGGATACAGGGAGGTCAATGTGGAGGATACTTATAGGGATGTGGGGGACGAACCTCTGCAGATCAAGAAAAAATTTCCGGATGTGACTGTGGTTGTGGATGCTGACAGGGCAAGGGCTATAGAGACTCTTGCGGCTTTGCCGGAGGAAAGGAGACCTCAGCTTGTGATTCTGGACGATGCGTTTCAGCACAGGCGTGTCAGGCCCGGCTATTCCATTCTGCTGGTCAGCAGTACCAGACCGCTCCATAAGGATGCCCTGCTTCCGATAGGCCGCTTGAGGGACCTGCCGTCTCAGGTCAAAAGGGCGGATATGGTGATAGTCACGAAGATGGAGGACAGTGTGACGGATACGGTACGGTACAGGTGGAGAGAAAGCATGGGCCTGCCGGGCCGTATCCCGCTGCTTTTTTCCAGAACTGCATATCTGCCGCCGGTGCCGGTGTTTGCGGACGGAAGCGATCAGAGATATGTGTATGCCAAGAATGCGATAGTGTTCTCAGGTATAGCGGATGACAGGGCTGTCCGTCGTGAGGCTGGATGGAAATACACGGTCAATGATGTGCTCCGTTTCCCGGACCATCACAGGTATACCTTATCCGATATGTCCCGGATACTTTCCAGTATGCGCAGGCATCCGACTGCTGTCGTACTGACCACGGAAAAGGACGCTCAACGGCTGGTGTCGCTCAATGGCATGCAGCCGGAACTGAAAGCGAGGCTTTTCTACCTTCCAATAGTGTCAGAAATAATTCCAGAGACAGGTTCCGGACGTTACATAGAGGAGGAGCTTCCGGGACTCGGACTCCAACAGTTGAAAGAAACCATAATAATCCGATAACGTTATGTCTTGTTTTGTCATAGAGGGCGGTCACAGACTCTCAGGAGAGATATATCCGCAAGGAGCCAAGAACGAGGTGCTCCAGATACTGTGCGCGGTGCTGCTGACCAGGGAGAAAGTCACAGTCGGCAATATACCCGACATCCTGGATGTCAATAATCTTATCGCCCTGCTACAGGATATGGGGGTGAAGGTGGAGAAGCTGGGAGTGGGACGCTATACTTTCTGCGCAGAGGATGTGGACATGGATTATCTCCGTACTCCCGAGTTCCTCAAGCGCAATGCCTCCCTGCGCGGCTCCATCATGCTGACCGGCCCGATGCTGGCCCGTTTCGGCTATGCGCTGACCGCAAAGCCAGGCGGGGACAAGATTGGCCGCCGTCGCCTGGATACCCATTTTGAGGGCCTGCGCAAACTGGGGGCCGAATTTTCCTACAACAAGGACAACGCTACGTTTGAGCTCAGGGCAGACCGTCTGCGCGGTACCCGTATGCTTCTGGACGAGGCTTCCGTGACCGGTACGGCCAACATCATTATGGCCGCCGTACTGGCAGAGGGCACTACGACGATCTACAATGCCGCCTGCGAGCCGTATCTGCAGCAGCTTTGCAGGATGCTGGTGCGTATGGGGGCCAGGATAAGCGGTATCGCTTCCAATCTTCTTACCATCGAGGGTGTGACTGAGCTGCACGGCACTGAGCATACTGTCCTGCCGGATATGATTGAGGTGGGCAGTTTTATCGGTATGGCGGCCATGACCCAGAGTGAGATTACAATCAAGAATGTCTCCTACGACAATCTCGGCATCATCCCCGAGAGTTTCCGCCGTCTTGGCATTGCCCTTGAGCAGAGAGGGGACGATATCTACGTGCCTGCGCAGGACGAGTATGCGATTGAGACTTTTTTAGACGGCTCCATCATGACCATAGCGGACGCACCGTGGCCGGGCCTTACTCCTGACCTTCTGAGCGTAATGCTGGTGGTGGCCACACAGTGCAGGGGCTGCGTGCTGATACACCAGAAGATGTTCGAGAGCAGGCTTTTCTTTGTGGACAAGCTGATAGACATGGGGGCGCAGATTATCCTCTGCGACCCGCATAGAGCGGTGGTCGTCGGCCACAACCGTATGATGAACCTGCGCGGCCGGGATATGACTTCTCCCGATATCCGTGCCGGTATCGCCATGCTCATCGCCGCGATGGGAGCGGTCGGCACCAGCCGCATTCACAACATAGAGCAGATAGACCGCGGTTATCAGAACATAGAGGGCCGTCTCAACGCTCTCGGGGCCCGTATCACCAGGATTGACTGACCATGCTGAGGATAGAAAGAGATTATTCCCTTCTGGGACACAATACATTCGGGATAGATGCCCGTACCGCCGCTTTCGTGGAATACGGCTCTGAAAATGAGCTTCTGGAGGCTGCGGAGATGCTTAGGGCCTCCCGTCTGCCGTCTCCGTGGCTGCATATCGGCGGGGGCAGCAATCTGCTGTTTACCAAAGACTGGCCGGGGACGGTGCTGCACTCACGTATCAATGGTGTCGAACCGCTTCATGAGGACGGTGAGCAGGCCGTGGTGCGGGTCGGCTCCGGAGTGGTATGGGATGATTTCGTGGCAATGTGTGTGGAGCGCGGCTGGTACGGGGCGGAGAATCTATCTGCCATTCCTGGTGAGGTCGGTGCCGCTGCGGTACAGAATATAGGAGCCTATGGGACGGAGGTGAAGGATTTGATACTCAGGGTGGAGACATTGAATGTCGGGAATGGGGAAATAAGAGTCTTTGAGGCGGCGGAATGCGGATACGGCTATCGCCGCAGTATCTTCAAGCAGCCTGACAATAAAAAATACGTGGTGCTGTCGGTGACTTTCAGACTGGGACTCCGGCCGCATTTCAATCTGGGTTACAAGGCCCTGGCGGATGCTCTGGCCGCCCGTTCCGATATCTCTCTGCGGGATGTGAGGGATGCCGTGATCTCTGTACGCAGTTCCAAGTTGCCTGATCCTGCGGTAATAGGCAGTGCCGGCAGTTTCTTCACCAATCCGGTGGTGTCCGGGGCGAGGCTGCAGGAACTTCAGCGGCAGTGGCCGGCTGTGCCGTTCTATGAATTGCATGACGGTGAGGGTTCGGTAAAGCTTTCAGCCGGCTGGCTGATAGAGCAATGCGGCTGGAAGGGCCGTTCGCTCGGCAGGGCCGGGGTATACGGGAAGCAGGCTTTGGTTCTGGTCAATCTGGGAGGAGCCGAAGGTGCGGAGGTGCAGGCACTGGCCGAAGCCGTCCGCTCCGATGTCCGCAGCCGTTTCGGCGTGGACCTTCATCCCGAAGTCAATATTCTATAAACCTTTTAAGACTATACTGCAATGATCAATGCAAGAAGGATTGTGTCGCCCGAAGACGGGCTGTATGCGGAGTGCGTGAGAATCTATGAGGAGAGTTTTCCGTATGAGGAGCGCAGGGATACTGCGGAGATGACGCAATATCTGTCCGATGCAAGATTCCATTTCATAGTGTTTTACGAGCAGCGGGAAGAGGACGGCCCGGCGGGATTCTTCACTTTCTGGGATTTCGGCAGCGGTTATCTGTACGGAGAACATTTTGCGGTCAACTCCGCGATCAGGGGACGCGGTACAGGTACGGCGGTCCTGGATTATGTCAAGAGTATGGACATCCCGATGATACTGGAGATCGAGCCTCCGTGTGAGGATGATGAGATGACTCTCAGGCGGAGATTGTTCTATGAGCGTAACGGTTTCATCCTCAATCCCTATGAGCATGTGCAGCCTGCCTATCACGAAGATGCCCGGCCTGTTCCCATGCGTATTATGACATGGCCCTACGTATTCTCCGAAGAGGAGTACATGCGTTTCCGTGCGGACCAGATCTCCATCATGCCGTGACAGGTTAACGGGGACAGATGGAGTGTGCTGACAGGAAGTTCAGGAAAGCCTGGCGGCAGGTGTCGGAGACAGGGATGCGGGCTTTGCCGAAGACTATCCGGCCGTGCTCGACATAGGACATGTTGGATGGCTGTACGATAAATGAGCGGTGAACTCTGATAAAACGGTCTGACGGCAGTTCCTCTTCGAGGAATTTCATGCTCATGAGCGAGAGTACGGGCTGCTCGGCATCTTTAAGGTATATCTTCACATAGTCCTTGAGACCCTCGATATACAGGATACTGGCCAGCGGTATCCGTAGCAGGCGGTATTCGGTCTTGACTATTATCGAGTCGGCGGCTCCTCCGGTATCCCGGGCAGGGCCGCTCATTCCAAACCATTTGAGGGCCTTTTCAGCGGCGGCCAGAAAGTCTTGATAACTGATGGGCTTCAGAAGGTAGTCCAGGGCATTGACCCTGTATCCTTCCACGGCGTATGAGCTGAAAGCGGTGGTGAATACTACTCTGGTGCGCTCCGGGAGCAGGCGGGCCAGGTCCATTCCGCTGAGTCCTGGCATCTGTATGTCGCAGAAAAGCAGGTCCGCCGGAGTCTTCTGCAGAGCCTCGAAGGCCGCTGTCGCACTGCAGTAAGAACCTTGCAGAGTCAGGAAAGGAGTCGTCCGGACATATCCTTCCAGAAGTTCCACGGCCAGAGGCTCGTCATCTATAACCATGCATGTTAGAGTCATAGGCGATTGTGTTATAGTTTGATGCGCATATAAGTCCGGTATTCGTCCCCGCTGAGACCATATTCAAGGATGTAGTGTCCGGGATACAGCATCTCCAGCCGGCGGGACAGATTGGAGATGCCTATTCCTGAGCCGCTGCGGTCAGTGTCTCCTGATTTGGGGAAGTAGCTGTTGTGAGTCTCGCATATCACGGCACCGTCCTCGAACGTGATGCATATATTGACGTAAGAGGGTTTGTCATTGCTGACTCCGTGCTTGAATGCGTTTTCCACCAGGGCGATGAAGAGCAGCGGAGCTATCATTGTCCCCGAATGTCCAGTAAGTGATATGTTCACATTTACGTGGCGGGGCAGACGGAGACGCATGAGGTCTATGTATTCCCGTATGAAATGCACTTCGTCATCCAACGGCACAGACTGTCTGTTGCTGCCGTACAGCACGTATCTGAGCAGATGGCTGAGGTCATGCAGGGCTGTCTGTGCACGTGTGGTGTCTATCTGGATGAGGGAATAGATATTGTTCAAGGTGTTGAAGAGAAAATGCGGGTTGATCTGGCTCTTGAGATTCTGAAGCTCGGCTTCCGAACGCCGGTGTTCCAGTTCCTTTCTGGCGGCCTCGGCCTTGTACCAGCCTCCGGTCATCCGGACTGCTACGCTGGCCCCGATTACCAGAAAGTACATCAGAGCGTTGCGCATGAAGAACATAAGCGTGTCCATGAGCGGTCTTTCTTTGGGCGGGCGGTGCAGGTCCGACGGCAGCACATATCTGAACAGCAGATGGACAGCGGCCATGACAACCGCCACCATAAGGACGTTTACAACTATGAACATGGCCAGCCGGTGTCTGGTAAGCAGCCTGTCTATCAGCAGAAAGTAATTGATGTAGAATATCACCATGAACGAAATGGGCACCACGAGAAACCGTACGTATTCCATTCCGCTCATCAGCGGCCGGTCAGGCGAGGTTACAAACAGGGGCATGACCAGAACCACGGCCCATATCAGGACGTGTATCAGTATGCCGGTGTATTTCGATTGACTGGAAGTCATGGCTCTGCAAAGTTAAGCATTTCTGCGGTTATTCATAGCGTATGGCCTCGATAGGGTCAAGACTTGCGGCTTTCCGGGCCGGATACCAGCCGAAGAAGACTCCGGTGACCGTACATACGGCAAACGAGAGTATGACGCTCCAAGGCTGGATATAAATGGGATATGAGGCCAGAATGTTGACCAGAAAGGCCGCTCCGATCCCGAACACCACTCCTATGAGGCCGCCTGTCACGCTTATCAGTATGGATTCGATGAGGAACTGTGCCAGAATGTCCCGTCCTTTCGCCCCAATGGACATCCGCAGTCCTATCTCCCTGGTACGCTCCGTGACCGACACGTACATGATGTTCATGATGCCTATGCCTCCTACAAGCAGTGATATGCCTGCGACGGCTGCCAGAAGGACAGTCATCATGTCTGTGGTGGATGTCATCATGGATGACAGCTCCTGTTGGGAGCGTATGGAGAAATCGTCCTCGTCAGCCGGTTTCAGCCGGTGATTGTCCCTGAGTATCGAGGTTATCTCCTCTATTGCCTGCTCAGTGTATTCTTCGGCCAGAGCCGAGCATACTATCTCCTGCAAGTGTGTTATGGCCAGTATGCGTTTCTGGACTGTCGTGTAGGGAGCTATGATAAGGTCGTCCTGGTCCATGCCCATGCTGTTGTATCCTTTACTTTCAAGAACTCCCGTTATGCGGAGGGGAATGGAGCCGAAGCGGATGACCTTTCCGACGGGGTTCTGTCCGTCCGGAAACAATTCGTCGACTACGGATTTGCCGACAAGGCATACTTTTGCGGCCGTCTGTATGTCCCTGTCCGTAAAGGCCTCTCCTTCCTCGACCTTATAGCGTCGTATGTCCAGATAATCCCGGTTGACTCCATACACTGTCGTAGGAGTGTTGTTGGCTCCGTAGATGGCCTGTCCGGAACTGTTCACCGCCGGGGAGACGTATGTTACGAAACTGGCCTGGCTCCGTATATCCTCCAGATCCTCTATTTTCAGGGTCTCCATGTCATCGGCGCTGAGCCTTACTCCGCCCCTGCGCTCTCCTCCGGGATGTATCATTATCATGTTGGAGCCCATCTCGCTTATCTGGGCCTGGATGCTCTTCTTCGAGCCTTGGCCGATGGCAAGCATGGTGATGACGGCTGCTACGCCGATGATGATTCCCAACATGGTCAGGAAACCCCGGAACTTGTTGTTTCCGAGTGCCTTCAATGCTATTTTGAACAGATTGGCGAGATTCATGGTTTATTCCTCCTCTTTTGGAAGTGACGCCAGGGTACGTGCCGCATCCAGTATATTCTGATTACGTACGTCACCTGTCACGTGACCGTCCCTTAAAGTAATGTTCCGGCTGCTGTACCGGGATATGTCCGGATTATGTGTTACAAAGATGATTGTACGGCCCTGTCTGTGAAGTTGCTGGAACAGGACCAGTACCTCGCAGCTGGTACGCGTGTCCAGGTTGCCCGTGGCTTCGTCGGCCAGAATGACGGCCGGATCATTGACCAGGGCCCGGGCTATGGCCACTCTCTGCATCTGGCCTCCGGACATCTGATTGCTTTTGTGCATGAGCCGGTCTCCCAGTCCCACAGCCTCAAGTGCTGCCACGGCCTTCTCCCTTCGCTGACGGGCGGAGCATGAGGGATTGTACATCAGCGGCAGTTCCACATTCTCCACAGCTGTGGTTTTCGGAAGCAGATTGTAGTTCTGGAATACGAATCCTATCTTCCGGTTGCGGAGCACGGCCCTCCGGTTCTTGTCCATTGTCCTTACAGACACTCCGTCCAGATAGTATTCTCCTGAAGTGGGAGTGTCCAGACATCCCAGAATATTGAGCAGTGTGGACTTGCCTGAGCCGGAAGTACCCATGACGGTGACAAATTCTCCTTCGGAGATGTTGAATGATACTCCGCGCAGAGCGTGTACGGTCTCTTCTCCTACTATGAAGTCCCGTCTTATATCCTCAAGTCTGATAATATCTCTCATGGCTGTATTTATTATCTCGGGGGACCGGGCATGAAGGGGCTGCGTTCCTGCTGTTCCTGTGACTTGACTTCAGGTACTGCCATTTTCAGGCCCAGAGCCACCAGCTCGCCCTCCTGTATGCCGGAGATGATCTCGGTGACATCTCCGTCCGTGACACCGGTGGACACGCTCACCGGACGTACTGTCTGTCCGTCGACAACCCAGACCGTCCCGGATGCGGCCGTGCCGGCAGGAACTCCTGAAACACTTAAACCCAATTTAGAAAGGAGTTCTGTATCCGGCACAAACCGCAGAGCCTTGGACGGAACTGCACACACGTCCTGTCTGTCTAATGTATATATCGTCACATTGGCCGTAAGTCCTGGTTTGAGCTTCAGATCCGGGTTGGACGCTGATATCACTACTTCGTAAGTGACTACGCTTGACTCGGTAGTCGCTTCCAGGCGTACTTGCTTTACATTGCCTGTGAACACGTCATCGGGATAGGCGTCTACTGTAAATTCCACCCTCTGCCCCTCTGCCACATAGCCTATGTCGGCTTCATCCACATCGGCTACAACCTGCATGTCTTTCAAGTCATTCGCTATGGTGAACAGGGTAGGGGTCTCGAATCCGGCGGCCACGGTCTGTCCCTCCTCGACAGCCCGGCTGATGACCACTCCGTCAATGGGCGAGGTGATGGTTGCGTATCCCAGATTGCGGCGTACTCCTACGATAGAGGCCTTGTTCTGTTCGTATGCGTTCTTTGCGGTCTCATACAGGTACAGAGCCTCGTCGTATTCGGCATCGCTCACCAGTTCTTTTTTATACAGCTGTTCAGTACGCAGGTACTCCTTCATACGGTACTCGTACTCGGTCTTGCTGCTGGAAAGCTGGGCTTCGGCCTGCTCCAGCTCCGATTCCAGTGTCACCTTGTCCATCTCGGCTATCAGCTGTCCGGCTTTCACATGATCATTGTAGTCCACATACAGCTTGTCGATGATGCCGGAGACCTGTGTGCCGACATCTACCAGTGTGACAGGCTCTACAGTCCCCGTAGCCGTTACTGAGTTGTGTATGTCCGTTCTGGTCACTGCAGCGGTCTCAAGGGAGAGACTCTCCCGACCCTGGCTTCCTGTCATTATCCATATTCCCAGGGACGATGCCACTACGAGGCACGATGCCAGAACTATAATCCCGTTTCTGATACTTTTCTTCATATCTTTCCTTATTAATATTCTCCTTGGATTTCTTTACCCTGATAGATATTGAGCAGCTCCATGTTGAGCAGAGTCATGTATTTTGCCTGAAGCGTCTCCTGCTCGGCAACTGTAAGCTCGTTCTGGGCCGTGATAAGCTCCACCGTATTTTTCACGCCTAAAGAAAATTGCTCATAAGTAAGTTCGTAACTCTGGCGGGCATATTCTGTCTGCTTGACAGAGGCGGTGAAGCGTGCCTGATAGGAAACGGCATTGAGATACGCGGATTCTACTTCCTGAAGCAGTTGCTTTTCTATATTCTGCTGCTCCAGACGGCTGTTCTCAGCATCCAGCTTGGCTTTGTTGACTGCCGTCCGGTTCTGTCTGTTGGAATAGATGGGGATGCTCAGGGAGAGACCTATGTTCTCGTTGAAATTGTTCCAATACTGGTTGCCTGAGCTGTAGCCTGGGGTGGAGCCGGTGGCCGTACCTGCTCCTGTGGCCGACATGAAGGCGGTTCCCACACCTGCAGAGAGCGACAGTGTAGGAAAGAATCCTGACCGGGCCTGTTTTATCTCCAGCTCGGCGGCCTTGACGGACAGTCTGCCACGCTCAACCTCAGGCATGGCACTCAAGGCAGCCATATACACGTCGACTTTTGACGGTAACGTCGACATCACCTGTTCGTCACTCACCTCAGGCCCGGCAAGATTCATTTCTTCCATAATATCCAGTTCAAGAAGCTGCTTCAACTCCAGTCGGTAGTTGTCCAGGGAGGTCTGCGCTGAGACTACCTGATATTCGTCGCTCATCCACTGGCTTTCAAGCTGCGCAAAGTCCACCTTGCTGATGGATCCGGCCTTCCACATCTCCTCGGCCCTGTCCCTCTGGGCCTTCGAAGCATCCGCAGTGCTTCTGGCCACAGTTACGGACTCATCGGCATACAGGCACTGCATGTATGCCTCCACTATCGCCATGCGGATGTCGTTGGATGTCTCCTCTATGTAGAGCCTGTCAATGTCGTTCTGTACCTTGCTCTGTTTGACTGCCGTAGCCAGACTTCCTCCCTGAAAGAGACTCATCCTGGCACTCAAGTTGTACGAGCCTGTGTACATGTTGTTGTCCGAGACCTCGCTTGAAGGGTAATTGGACAGGCTTTGGGAAGTGGATGCTGACAGGGAAGGCAGCACTGCTGCCTTTGCCTGTTTGGTGTCTTCCATGCCGGAAAGATAGTCGTTACGGCTCTGTCTGAGCTGTATGTTGTTTTCCAAGGCATAGTCTATGCAGTCTTTCAAAGTCCATACTTTCGCTGTATCCCCGTCCTGACTGACGGCGGTTACAGGTATGCACATGAGCAATATCCACAGCAGCTTTCTCATCTTTATTCTGTTTTTCACAAAACTACGGTGAGAGCGGCCGGACTGCAAACAAACTGGACGAAACGGGGAATTGTACCGACGAATGCCGGAAAGGAAAGGCCGGTTGAGCGGAGATTGTCCGTACAGCCGGCCTTTCGGTAATAAAATATGTAGATCAGACTATAATTCGTTCTTGACGTCGGTGACGATGCTGCCGTCGAAGAGGTTGATGACGCGCTGGGCGTAGTTGGAGTCCTTGATGGAGTGTGTCACCATAAGGATGGTGGTGCCTTCGCGGTTGAGCTCTGTGAGGAGCTCCATTACCTCCTTGCCGTTCTTGGAGTCGAGGTTACCGGTGGGCTCGTCGGCGAGGATGAGCTTGGGGTTGGCGATGACGGCGCGGGCGATGGCCACCCTCTGCTGCTGACCTCCGGAGAGCTGCTGGGGAAAATGGGAGGCGCGGTGGGCGATGTTCATGCGCTTGAGGATGTCCGTGACCATCTGCTTGCGCTGTGATGCCTTGATCTTCATGTAGATGAGCGGCAGTTCCACGTTCTCGAACACGTTCAGCTCATCGATGAGGTTGAAGCTCTGGAATACGAAGCCGATGTTGCCTTTGCGGTACTGAGTGCGCTCTTTCTCTTTCAGCGAGCCTACTTCCTTGCCGAGCAGCTCGTACTTGCCCGAGGTGGGGTTGTCGAGGAGGCCGAGGATGTTGAGGAGGGTGGACTTGCCGCAGCCGGAGGGGCCCATGACGGCTACGAATTCGCCCTGCTTGATGTCGAAGGAGACGTTGTTGAGGGCTACGGTCTCAATCTCTTCGGTGCGGAACACCTTGCTTAAGTTCTCTACGTGTATCATAACGGTTTATAATTTAATTGGTTTGTCGTTTATGTCCTTAAAGGTTTATTCGTTTGCTATGGACTCTACAGGGTTGCGCAGTGCGGCGCGGCGGCTCTGCAGGGTGACTGTCACTATGGTGATCAGGCCGATGATGAGCAGTGCGGCGAGGAATATCCATACCGGCACGGGGCTCTGGTAGGGGAAGGCGGCTACCCAGGAGCGGATGATGACTATGGCGACGGGCACGGCCACTACGAAGCATACGAGGGTGATGATGAGGTAGTAGCGGTTGAGCATCGCGAGGATCTCGCCTACCGATGCGCCGTGTACCCTGCGTACGGCTATCTCCTTGCGGCGGAACTGGGTCTCGAAGTAGACGAGGCCGAGGATGCCGATGACGGATATCAGCAGGGAAATCAATGCTGCGGTGGTGATCAGGCGGTTGAGGTTGTCCTCTTTCTGGTAGAGCCTTCCGATGCCTTCATCCATGAAGTACAGGCCCATGGAGGAGGTATCGAATGTGGGGTCCAGCTCGGCGCATTTCTCCCGGATGAACTTGAAGGTCTCCTGGACGTTGCCGGGCAGGACTTTGGCGTAGCCGACGGTCAGGGGCCACCAGGGTTCGGAACCGAAGTTGTAGAGTACGATGGGGGCCACGCTGTACTGTAGGGGCTGGAAGTTGAAGTCCTTGACTATGCCGACTATCTCGGCGGGCATGTCGTCACCCTGATGCCCGGAGAATTTCAGACCGAGACGGAGGAAGGGGTATTTGGCCATGAAGGCCTGGTTGACGATAAATGTGCCGTTGGGGTTCAGGTTGTCCGACTCGGTGAAGTCGCGGCCTTCTGCTATTTCCATCCCGAAGAACGAGATGAAGTTGGGGTCTACGGGTAGGCAGTCCATCTGCACTCTCTGACCCTGATACGTGCGTCCCCAACCCATCTTGCCCTGGGATACTACCTGGTTGCCGGCAAATGTGATATCGGTGATGTTGGGATTCTCCAGGAGCATCTGCCTGAGGGTCTCGCGGCTGCTGCCGATCTTGCTGCTTACGAAGAACTCCACTGTCTGCTCCCGGTCGAAGCCCATGTCGTAGCTCTTCATGTACTTAATCTGCACTGTGATGAACAGCGAGCAGAGTATCAGGATAAAGGAGATGACGTACTGGAAGCCCACGAGGACCGAGCGCATCTTGCGGCCCTTGGCCGAGAGGGAGAAGGAGCCTTTGAGGACCATGGCCGGGTTGAAGGAGGTGCTGTAGCGGGCCGGGAAGATACCGGCGATGAATGCGGTGACTACAGCCACGCCTAAGCCTATAAGGATAATCGGGAGGTTGTCCGCTACCCGGAGCGAGCCGGATATGTTGGAGGCGATGGAGGAGGTGGCCGCAAGGGACATCATGCTCACGCTCAGGGCAAAGGCCAGCAGCACCAGTCCGAGGGCCCGCCAGAGCTGTGCCCGTATCTGCTGTCCGCGGGTCGAGCCGATGACTCTGCGGGTGTTGATGCTCTTGATACTGAAGGGCACGGAGGCCATGGCGAAGTTGACGAAGTTGATAATCGCTATCAGCAGCACCAGTATCGAGACGGTGAGAAGGGTCATGGTGGTGGAGCGGTTGCCCTTGGCCATGTTGTCTCCTTCCACGTCGCGGGCGTAGTAGGCGTCATGCAGGTGGCTCAGACGGAAGTCAACCTGATCCTTAAATTCCGAATCCTCACCGAACATCACGGCCCCGAGCGAGTCCAGCAGCGGCTCTACGCCCTCGAATGTCCTCATCTTCATGTAGCAGGGGTAGCTCCATTCCGAATAGTTGGTCATGGAGTAGTCGCCTAAATTGAGCAGCAGGTCGTTGTCCATGCTGGAGTTGTCCGGGAAGTCCTTGTACACTGCTACGATGCGCCAGGAACTGCCGTCTCCGCTCTTGGTGTCGAACTGGATGTCCTTGCCCACGGGAGACTGGCTGCCGAAGACCTTGGCAGCCGCTTTCTGGGAGATGACCGCTGTGCCGGGAGCCCGGTAACCGGAGGTATCGCCCTCTATGAATTCGAACGGGAATACCCGAAGCAGGTCGAAGTCGGTCTGGGTGTACCGCAGCATGATGCCCGGTGTCTCGGTATTGGCCTCCTTGAACGGACTGCGGTTGCCGTTCTTGTAGTACCAGTAGCAGGATACGGCCTCCGCCTGGGGGAAGAAAGTCTTCAGATTTTCTATGAAAGGTCTGGACAGCTGCACTCCGTAAACGCCCGGCGAAGTAGGGTCGGAGTACTCCAGCCTTACTATCTTGTCCGTGTCCGGATAGTTCAGGTCGTACCTGGTGTCATACACCACCTGTACCGTCAGTATCAGGAAGACCGAGAAAGCCAGGGTCAGTCCTATGACGTTGAGGACGGTGGAGAAGGTTTGGTGTCTGTTGAATCTGAGTCTCATATTTTAAATGTGCAATTTAAATTCCGAAAATCAATATCATTCGGCCCGCAGGGAGTCAGCCGGGTTGCTCCTGGCTATATCGTAGCAGCGGGCGATGACCACGGCGGCCAGTAATCCCAACAGGGCCGCGGCCACTGCGATGAACAGCCATACCGGAGCTGTCGCCTTCACATCGAATGACTTCAGCATAAGGTCAAATATGAAGTATGAGCCCACGCATCCCACTATTACGGCTATGACTGCCAGCCGTCCGATATCGCGGATAAAGATACCGATAATCTGTCCCGGTTGTGCTCCGTTGATCTTGCGCAGGGCCACTTCCTTGCGTCTGCGTCCGGTCTCGTCAGCGGTATATCCTATCAGACCGAACAGGGCTATCAGCACTGTCACCACACCTGCCGCGAGAATAGACTCGCGTATGGTCCTGGCGGGCTGGTAGGCATCGTAGATGGCCGATGTGTATGTCATGAGCTCGTAGCGGTCAGGTTCCACGCTGTCCAGCGCGCTCTGTATGCCGGACAGTACCTCCGGAGTCATGGAAGATACCTTGATTACCAGATAGTCACAAGGGTTCTCGTTGTAGAACAGTATGTTGGGCCGGGTGTCCTCGTATACTACCGTACCGACGCGGACATCCTCGAACACGCCTACAATGGTGAATACATCATCGCCGCTCTGGCTGTGCTCCGTCATCAGTATCTGCTTGCCGATGACTCCGTCCGTCCATCCGCGCAGTTCGCTGAGACGCTTGGCAAAGTTCTCGTCCACCATTACTTCCTTGGGGGTGGAGAAGTTGCGGCCCTCGACGATGTCGATGCCGAAGAGCCCGCTCCAGTTGGCGTTGGCCGAGTAGAGGTCGCCGACATTGAAAAGCTCCTCGCTCTCTCCCGGCATGTACACATTGTTTCCACTGCAGTAGAACAGCATGGTCTCGTCCGCCGTGCCGGCAATCTCGACTCCGGGAACGCTGCTTACGCTCTGCAGCAGGGCATTGCGGGTAGAATACGGGACACCTGACATGGGGCAGCCTACCAGTCGGTCATAATCAAATCCGGGATCGTCATTGACCCACCGGTTGTACTGCATGGCGATCAGGCTGAGCAGGGATATGAGCAATGATGCGAGTACTATCTGGAGGAAAAGCAGGGTACGCTTCCATATCTTCTTGTTGTCAACATAGTTGCGGAATGCCACTGCGATGGGGATGCTCTGGAAGGCCCGTCCTGGAATCCAAGCGGCAATGAGCAGTACGACGGCAACGGTAAGAGCCAGCACCCACAGGCTCTGGGGGGAGAACAATGCTCCGAGGGAGGTGGTCAGTACGTACTCTATCGGGTTGCGGAGGGCAATGATAAGCAGTACTGCCAATACGAGAGATACTGCAAGGTTGATGAGGGTCTCCTTGAAGACAATGCCCATGATGCTGCCGTTTCCGGCTCCGTAGCAGCGGCGCACGGCCAGCCCCTTAGCCCTGCCGAGCAGGGAGGAGATGACTATCATGATGTAGTTCAATACCGATGCGAGAATCAGGGCGGCCGCCACCACTCCGAGAATGAGGTTGGTTCTCTTGGTGCCGGGGGACGAGGAGTGCTCGGCGGTAAGCGGGGACAGGGTATAGTGGATGTCCACGCCTGCGGATTTCAGGTCCTCCAGGGGCAGGTATTTGTCCTCCACGGTCGTGAGCGCGTCCTCCAGGGAGGCGGGATCTGTGCCCGGATAGAGCTTCACGCGGCTGATGTAGCGGTCATTGCCCACCCAGTTCATGGTGGAGCGGAAGTCGGATCCCATCATGCGCATCATCTCGTCCATCGCATCGAGGGATATTCCGATGTCGAAGCGGAAAGAGGAGTTCTCGGGGATGTCCTCGAAGACACCGCCGACCTCTATCGGGATAGTCCGGTATTCCTCCAGGAAAATAAGCTGTCCTACGGCTTTCTCCACACCTCCCAGCATCTCGGCGAATGAGCGGGAGATCATCGCGCGGTTCCAGTTGGAAAGCACGTTCACGGGGTCTCCGGTGAGTATGGGACGGGGAAATACCTTGAAATGGTTGGTGTCGATGAGGACTACCTGGCTGTGGACTGTCAGCTTGCGGTTGTCCTGAGTGTAGACATTGCTCTGATCATCGAAGACAATGGGGGTGGCGCGTGTGCCGTACATGATCTGAGGAATTTCCTGCCCGAAGTAGTACGCTACCGCTCCGGGGGTCTGGCTGTATTGCGAAGTACCTTCCTCACTTGCCTTTGTGTACTCCGATGTGATGCAATAGATGTCCTGCCAGTCGGGATAGAACTTGTCATAGCTGCTCTCGAAGGTAATCTTGGCTATGAGCACCAGCCCGACCGCGAGTCCCACCGCGAGGGAGAGGACCTTGAAGATGCCTATGTTGAGTTTTTTCATAACCGATGGTCTGAGGGTGGATGTTTATTTCTTGTTCTGAAGGATGAGGACGTCGTTCTTGCCGTAGTTCTCGTAGTTGGAGATGATGACCTTCTCGCCCGGTTTCAGGCCCTCGAGTACCTCATAGTACTGGGGGTTCTGGCGGCCGATGCGGATGTCGCGGCGGTAGGCCTTGGTGCCGTCCTCTGAGAGCACGTAGATCCAGGTGCCTCCCGTGGACTGGTAGAATACTCCGCGGGGGATGTAGACCGACTGGGTAGGCTGTCCGAGCTGGAGGTTGAGATAGTAGGTCTGGCCGATGCGGATGTTGTCGGGGCGCTCGCCGGTGAAGTAGAAGTCGGCCTTGAACTGGCCGTCAGTCACCTCGGGGTAGACTTTCTCCACTACGGTGCCGAAGGTGGAGCCCTGGCGCTCGAAGGTGGCGCTCAGGCCGGACTGTACGCGGTCGATGTAGTGCTCGTCTATCTTGGCCTCTATCTTGTAGTCTGACAAGTCGTTGACCTGGCCTATCTTGGTGCCTTCGGGGATGGACTGGCCGAGGATTACGTCCAGCGAGCCGAGCTGTCCGTCGATGGGGGACTTGACGTTGAGGTTCTCTACCCTCTCACGTACCAGCTGGATGCTCCGGCGCATGCTCTCGAGGCTTTCCTCAAGGTTGTTCATCTGTACGGAACGGTATATGGAGTCCTGCTTCTGGCGGGCGATGATGAGCTCCAGGCTCTTGACGGCCAGTTCATAGTCCTCCTTGGCCTGAAGGTATTCCTCGTGGGCTACCAGCTGCTCCTCGTCCAGACGGCGGTACTGCTCGTATTTGCGCCTCTTGCGCTCGGTGTCGATGGCATATTCCAGGCGCTGTTTTTCCAGGTCCAGCTTTTCCTGCTCCATGGTTACGGTGGTGTTCCTCAGGAAGTTCTCCTGTTCGGCAAGGTCTGCCTCGCTCTGGAGTATCTGAAGGCTGAGGGTGTTGTTGGAGAGACGCACCAGCACATCGCCCTTGCGGACCATCGAGCCGGCCTCTATCAGTTTTTCCTGTACGACTCCGCTCTCCAGCAGGGATACCTGCACGACGGTGATCGGCTGTACCTGTCCGGAAACTCTTACGTAGTCGTCGAACTCACCCTGGCGGACATCGCCGACAGTGATGGTGTTGGCGTCCACCTTGAGGGTGGAGGACTTGTCCCTGAGCAGCAGCCAGAGGACGAATATTACGAATATTCCTGCGAGGAAGTACGGGATGTTCTTCTTGCGGAATACCGCGCGGATACCTTTTTTCTGTTCAATTACTCTATCCATGTCTATAAATTTTATTCTTGATCCAGATATGTTATTCCCTTATAATACATGACCACCCTCTCTTTGAGCAGGTACTGCAGGCCGCAGTTGAGACGCTGGGCCTTGGCCTCCAACAGGCTGTTGGAACTGGTCTGCAGCTCTATGACAGTCATCAGTCCTTCCTCGTATTTGCGGGTGTTGGCCTGATGCGACATAGACAGGGCGCTGACCTTCTTGTCCGCCGAGATGAACTCCTTGGCGGCTCCCCTCATGTCCTGCACTGCCTTGCGTATCTCCACCTCGACTTCCTGGTACTTGATGTCCCTATTGGCCTCGGCTGTGCTCAGGGCATTGCGCTTGCGGGCTATCTGATTGTACTTGTAGAGGCTGTTGAAGATGGGGATGCTGATGCCGATGCCGACGTACTGTCCCTGCTTGTCGGTCATCTGGCTCCAGAACGGGGCGTTGACGGCATAGGAGCGGTCGTAGACGTAGCCGGTGGAGTATCCGCCCTGAGCGTAGATGTAGGGCACCAGGCTCCAGCGTGCGGTCTTCAGCTCGTACTCGGCATTGCGCACCTTGTATTCCTCGGCTTTGAACTCGGGCAGGAATCCGCGGGCTGCCGAGGCTATGCTGTCGGCGTTGCTTTCAGCGGCGAACGGGCTGAACAGCACTGACGGCTCGACGACCGCTATCTCCAATGCCTCGTCCAAGGGGTAGTACATCACACTTTTCAGAGTCAGGACGGACTGTTCCAGAGTATTCTCCATCTTGGTGAGATTGAAGTCCTTGGATGCCAGATCGGACTCTATCTGCAATACGTCGGCACTGCTCTTCAGGCCTAACTCGCACTGGGTACGGGCCTGCTCCAGAGTATTGCGGGTCTCTTCAAGCTGCTCGCGGGCCAGATCGACCATGCCTTGGTTGTAAAGAACATTGTAATAGGCCTGAATGACTTGAAGACAGATATCGTCCTTCGTAATCTGTTCCTCCTGAACTCCGAGCAGCACAGCTGTCTTGGCTATCCTCAGGTTGTTGACTGCTGAGAAGCCGTTGAATATGTCCATATCGGCTGACAGGCTGTAGGAGTTGTTGAATGTGGTCGTGTTGGTGTACATGTTGGTCTCCGGGTCGATCATGCGCCCGAAGTTGACCGTGCCTCCCACTCCGGCTGATATGGAGGGGATGAAGTTAAGGGCGGCCTCGCGGCGGTCTATGCGCCGGTCATCATTGGTGGCCTGCTGGAGCTTCATCTGAGGGGAGTTGGTCACGGCGTACTGCATGCAGTCGTGCAGGGTCCATGTCTCAGCAGGCTGTCCAGTCTGGCCGTATGAGCCTGTCCCATAGTAAGCCGCCGGGATGTCCGTGCGCCACTGGGCCGCGGCTTTGACCTGGCCGGAAGTCAGGCCGGCTGCCAGCATCAGCGCCACGGTCAGGACTTTATTATAGAAAGTGTGTCTCATATTTTGTCGTTGTTAATCTGAAGTGAATATATTGCCATAATGATGCCATAATTATTAATGTATTGAAAATTAATGCTTTAACTTTTTGGCTCTGATTTTTCTTGTCAAATTTTCATACACGGGTTGTCCACTTTTTTGATATTAATCCTAAATTTGTATGCGTTAGGCATGTCCTTATATGATATTGGTGTAAAAGTTAATGAGTTATGAGTAAGAAACAGAGTCCGGACGGACGCATACTGGTGGTGGATGACAATAGGGCCATACTCTCGGCCCTGCGGCTCCTGCTGCCTTCCTATTTCGCGGAAGTGACCCTGCTGTCCTCTCCCAATGACCTGATGCACAGCATCGAGTCTAAGCGTCCCGAGGTGGTGCTGCTGGACATGAACTTCACCGCCAAGGTGACTACCGGCAACGAGGGCCTGTTCTGGTTGGGGGAGATTAAGAAGGCGTACCCGGAGCTGCCCGTGGTGCTTTTCACCGCGTATTCCGACGTTGCCTTGGCCGTGGACGCCATCAAGCGCGGGGCATTTGACTTTGTCATCAAGCCCTTTGACAACGCCAAGCTGCTGTCCACCCTCCAGGCCGCCCTGCAGCTCAGCCGGAGCCGGCAGGAAGTCAAGCAGTTGCGCGAGATAAAGAACGAGATACGCAGTGACGGGCAGATGTACTGGGGGGACTCGCCCAAGATGAAGGAGCTGCGCTCGATAGTCCAGAAAGTCGCCCGGACTGATGCTGGAATCCTCATCACCGGGGAAAACGGTACCGGTAAGGATATGCTGGCCGGAGAGATTCACCGTATGTCCCGCCGCAGTGGCAGCAGCATGGTATGTGTGGACGTGGGCTCGCTGCCGGAGGGACTGTTCGAGAGCGAGCTTTTCGGTCACGTCAAGGGGGCATTCACCGATGCCCGTGCCGACCGTGCCGGCAAGTTCGAGGTCGCCTCAGGGGGAACGCTGTTCCTGGACGAGATAGGCAATCTGCCCCTGCATCTGCAGATGAAGCTGTTGACGGCGATTCAGACCAAAAGCGTGACCAGAGTGGGCAGCAACACCCCTATACCGGTGGATATCCGCCTGATATGCGCTACCAACCGGGATTTGGCGAAGATGGTGGCTTCCGGCGCATTCCGGGAGGACCTGTATTTCCGCATCAACACCATTCACCTGACATTGCCGCCCCTTAGGGAGAGGCCCGGCGACATCGTGCCGCTGGCGCAGATGTTCATGCGCAGGTATGCGGTCAAATACGGCAAGGATGTCATCGATATTACTGAGGAGGCTCTGAAGGTCTTGGAGGCATGCGTGTGGAAGGGCAATATCCGGGAGCTGCAGCATGTAGTGGAAAAGGCGGTGATTCTCGCTGACGGAGATGTGCTGGACGTGCATGATTTCTTTCCTGACGACAATGCGCGTGCCTTTTCCTCCGCTCCGTCCCCGGCGGCTTCCCCTGGCAGGGTGATGACATTGGACGAGATGGAGAAGGAGATGATACGGGAGGCTTTGCGCCGCAATGACGGCAATATGTCGGCGGTGGCCCTGCAGCTCGGCATCACCCGTCAGACTCTGTACAATAAGCTTCGCAAATATGGACTGTAAACGATATTGCCATGGGTCTTGGAAGTCTTATAGTATTCGCAGTGCTGCTGATTGTCTCGGCAGGAGCGGCTGTGTGGCTGGTTATCAACGGTATGTACTGGATGGCTGCGGCCGCGGTGGCAGCCGTGCTGTTTCTGGTCTACAGGCTGGTTGTCCTGTATACCGGCAATGTCAGGAAACTCAATTACCTGCTCAGCGCGTTCGAGAACGGAGACCTGACATTTCATTTCGCGGAGAACTCCTCGTATCTTCAGGACAGGATTTTCAACATCCTGCTCAATCGGGTGCGGGACTTCGTTTCGGAGCAGCAGCGGTTGAGGAAGGATTGCGAGGCTTTTCATCAGGCGGTGGAGAGCCTGTCGCGCACCGGGCTTATGGGAGTCGCGCCGGGCGGTGAGGTCAGATGCGTAAATAGTGTTGTCAGGGAGATGTTCGGGGTCAATACTGTCGGCAATGTCGCTGATTTGGACCGGATTATGCCCGGAATGGCCTCGCGCTTGGAGGCATTGGAGGACGGAAGCTCTGTGGAACTGCCTGTGGGGTCGGAGCTCCGGCTGTTCAATGTGTCTGTGGAATGCCGGACAGTGATGGATGGACAGACGCCAGTGAGGGTGTATGTCTTTGAGGAGAAAGCGGATGAGGCCGCGGAGGCCCGGTCGCAGGAGAATGCCCAGTGGCAGAAAATGACCCGCATCATCTCGCACGAGGTGCTCAATACCATCACTCCGATAGTCTCCCTGAGCGATACACTGTTGGGTATGACCGAAGACCACAATGTCCGCGAGGGGATAGAGGTCATCGGAGAGTCCGCCCGCGGTCTGTTGGGCTTTGTCAACGGTTACAGATCCTTGTCCCGCGTACCTGTGCCCAAGATACATCCGTTCAAGTTCAAGCCCATGCTGGATTACGTACTTCAGCCTCTGATGCCGGACATAGAGACGATAGGCGGCCGGGTTGACATCAGTCTGGATGATGACGGGATGGTCCTTTTCGCTGATGAGCAGCTTATGCGTCAGGTATTTGCCAATATTCTGAAAAATGCTGTCAATGCCCTGCGTGACCGTTTCGGGGACTCGCATCCGGGAGTGCCCGTAATCATTATAAGGGCTTTCGTCAACGCCTCTGACAATACCGAGATACACATATCCAACAACGGCTGGCCCATCCCTGATGCGGACGCGGAGCACATCTTTGACCCGTTCTTCACCACCCGCGCCGAGGGTACCGGTGTCGGTCTGGCACTCTCACGGCAGATTATGCGCGCCCATTCCGGCACCATCCGCCTCGACCGCACCGACCCGGCCCTCACCACATTTGTCCTGACTCTCTAACTCTTACCCGATTCCGTCATTTTTACCAAAACTGTAAAATAATGATACTCAAAGGGTAAAAGTATTTGGTCGGTATGCCGGTTTTGCATATATTTGCTTTGCAAAAGCACTTTGAGCCCCTGTGATGCTGGGACGGAGCAGTGTGTCTGTGCAGCGTAAGGTGTATATGTGCATTTGCAGGACAGGATATTGTGAATAATGGAAATGTTTAACGATAAAGTGAAGGAGATATGAGTAGATATTTGGACCCCAAGGCCGATCTTACTTTCAAGAAGGTGTTCGGCGAGCACAAGGATTTGGTGATCAGTTTTTTAAATGCGTTACTCCCGTTTGAGTCAGACGAGGATGAGATCAGTGAGGTCATTGAGTATATGGATCCGGAGCTGCGTCCTCGTAATCCTTTGAAAAAGGACAGTGTGGTGGACCTCCGCTGCCGTGATGCCCGAGGCCGGCAGTTCGTGGTGGAGATGCAGATGATGTGGACGTCGGAGTTCAAGCAGCGCGTATTGTTCAATGCTTCCAAGGCGTATGTGAGTCAGTTGGATATCGGTCATGATTATGAGCTCCTGCAGCCTGTTTATTCGCTGAATATTGTTAATGACACGTATACAAAAGGGGATGTATGGTATCATGATTACCGCATGGTCTCAGTGGAGGAAACTGATGAAGTTATTGAGGGACTTCGTCTCATTTTCATCGAGTTGCCTAAATTTAAGCCGGATTCGTTCAGCCGCAAGAGGATGCAGGTTCTGTGGCTTCGTTATCTGACGGAGATAAATGCCAAGACCAGGCAGGTGCCGGAGGAGCTGATGGCGGTACCGGAGATACACAAGGCCGTCGAGGAACTGGAGGAGTCGGCCTTTACGGACCAGCAGCTTTTGGTGTACGACAAGTTCTGGGACATGGTCAGTACGTCACGTACTCTGATCAACGGTGCTATCCGTCGTGGCCTGCGTGAGGGTATGCAGAAGGGTATGGAAGAAGGTTTGCAGCAGGGCATACAACAGGGCATACAACAGGGTATACAGCAAGGAATGGAGGAAGAACGTTTGAAGGTGGCAGCGAGGATGAGACAGTTGGGACTCTCTGAGGAAATCATATCTCAGACGGTTGGAGCTACGGAAGATAAATAGGAACTTTTCAAGAATCAGAGCAGGTCTCTTACGATATTGAGTGACTTGACCGGGACCAGCATTGCCGTGATATCCAAGGCCACAAGCTACCGTAATTTTCAGAAGGAAGTGGGCTGCAGTCCTTCCAGATATAGGGAGATAGTCCGCAATATGGATAGAGTGCCTGAACGTGACGGTGAGTGATGGTAGGGTCCTGCGTATAAACTAAACCCCGGAGTTTGGAACAGTGGGAGCAATTTGTTATATATTTGCATCTTGAGAGAAAAGTTATTTTGTGATATGAAAAAGAACGAAGTGCTTGAATGTCTTAAGACAAGGCGCAGTGTGAGGGCTTACGAGCCGGATAAGGTGCCTTCCCGGGAACTTGTGGCCAAGGTGGTGGAGGCCGGGACTTTTGCTCCGACAGGTATGGGAAAGCAGTCCCCTGTGATTGTGGCCGTTATGGATAAGGCCGTGCGGAACCGTCTGTCTAAGATGAACGCCGATGTGCTGGGCTCTGCCTCCGACCCTTTTTATGGCGCGCCGGTGGTGCTGGTGGTGCTGGCGGACCGCAGCCGTCCGACATACTTGTACGACGGCTCGCTGGTGATGGGCAATCTGCTCAATGCCGCCCATGCTCTCGGGCTCGGCAGCTGCTGGATTCACCGGGCAAAGGAGGTTTTTGACTCGGAGGAGGGCCGTGAGCTTCTGAGGCAGTGGGGAATAGTAGGAGACTATGAGGGGATAGGCCACTGTGTCCTTGGCTACTCGAAGGACGGGCAGGAGCCTCAGGCGGCACCGCGCAAGTCGGATTACGTGCGCTATGTCTAAGGACCGGCGTAAATATTTTGATCAGCTGGCAGCAACCAGCCGGAAGTACTATGTGCCCTGGCTTTCCTCATATATGAGGATATGCGGGGACATCAATGTTCTGGAGATAGGTTGCGGCGAGGGCGGTAATCTGCTGTCTTTTGCTCAGGCAGGCTGCCGGGTTCTCGGTGTGGATATGGCGGAGGGAAAAATACAGGCTGCTGAGCGTTTTTTTGCAGAAGAAGGTGCGGAGGGCCGTTTTATGGCCTCGGACATCTTTGCGGTCAAGGCTCTGGAAGGGCAGTTCGACCTGATAATCTGTCACGATGTGATAGAGCACATACAGGACAAGGAGGAGTTCATGCGCAGGGTGAGGCTGTATTTGCGTCCTGGCGGCCTGGCGTTCTTCGCTTTTCCGGCCTGGCAGATGCCCTTCGGCGGGCATCAGCAGAACTGCCGCAATAAAGTGCTTTCGCATCTGCCTTATTTTCATCTTCTTCCGAAAAGTGTTTATAAGTGGATTCTCAATCGCGGCGGGGAGTCGCCTGAAGCTGTCAGGGAGCTCCTTGAGATCAAGCAGACAGCCACTTCCATAGAACTTTTTGAAAGGATAATACGGGAGGGCGGCTTCCGCAAAGTGGACAGGCGTCTCTGGCTGATAAACCCTCATTATGAGGCGAAGTTCGGTCTGAGACCGCGCAGGCTCTTACGTCTTCCGGCAAGCATCCCCTGGTTGCGCAATTTCTACACCACTTCCTGTTTCTACCTTCTGCAGTAATCGTTATAAATAGGGGTTGTTTTTGTGGGGAATATGAGTTAATTTTGGCTGTTGAATTTTAAAAAGCCACAGCACAATGTTCGCAAAAGAAGTTTATATTAACCGGAGAAGTGTCCTTAAGACCAAGGTGGGCTCCGGTATTCTTTTATTTTTGGGTACTGGAGAGGCGGCCGTCAACTATGCCGGCAATACCTACCGTTACCGCCAGGACAGTACCTTTAATTATTATTTCGGTCTGACCGATCCGGATCTGGCCGCCGTTATCGACCTGGAGTCCGGAGAAGAGATTATTTTCGGCAACGATGTCGATATCGACGATATCATCTGGATGGGACCGCAGCCGCTGATCAGCGACAAGGCCGCTTCTGTGGGTGTCTCCAAGTCTTTCCCGTTCGCGGAGCTGGAAAAATATGTCTCCAAGGCCAAGGCGCAGGGACGGAAGGTACATTTCCTGCCCCCTTACCGTTACCGCAATATGATTCTGCTCAACCGGATGCTCGGAGTGCCGTTCGACAGGATGCGTGCAGAGGCTTCTGAGGAGTTCATCAAGGCGGTGGTGTCCATGAGGCTCATCAAGGAGCAGTGCGAGATAGAGGAGATAGACAAGGCCTGCAACATCGGCTACGCCATGCACTTTACGGCCATGAAGATGGCCCGTCTCGGTATGGTGGAACAGCAGCTGGTGGGTGTGATGGAAGGTATTGCCGTCGCAGAGGGGCTGATGCCGTCGTTCCCGATTATCCTCTCTCAGCACGGTGAGACCCTGCACAACCACAACCACGACGGTATCCTGACAGACGGGAAACTGATAGTCATAGACGCAGGTGCGGAGTCCAATACCAATTACTGCTCGGATTTCACCAGGACTTTACCGTCTTCCGGTAAGTTCACCACAAAGCAGAAGGAGGTTTACGATATCGTCTCCGCCGCGAACAACCTGGCTCTCAGCATAGCCCGTCCCGGCATCACATATACGGAGGTACACCAGACCGTATCCCGTCTGATGGCCCAGGGCCTGATCAACCTCGGCATTCTCAAGGGAGATCCGGACGAGATAGTGGCAGCAGGGGCCCACTCGCTCTTCATGCCTCACGGTCTCGGCCACAATATGGGCATGGACGTACACGATATGGAGGATCTCGGAGAGAATTACGTTGGCTATGACGATACTTACAAGCGTTCTACGCAGTTCGGTCTCGGCTCGTTGCGTATGGGCAAGATGCTCGAGCCCGGTCATGTGGTTACCGACGAGCCCGGTATCTATTTCATCCCTGCCCTGATAGAGAAATGGAAGAAGGAGGGCATCAATACCCAATTTGTTAATTTCCCTCTGTTGGAGAAAGAGTATTACGATTTCGGCGGTATCCGTCTGGAGGACGACATCCTCATCACCGAGAAGGGATGCCGTCTGCTTGGGTCCAAGCGCCTTCCTATCACCACCGAGGATGTGGAGCGCGAGATGGCTGACAATTCTCTGTAACGGCGGAGCTCACGCAGAAATGAAAGCAGCCGGGCTGTCGTCACGACACTCCGGCTGCTTTCATTTTCCGTCGAGCTATCTCTGCCCGTTATAGGTCGGCCAGCCACTTCTTGCCCCGTTTGGATTTTAGCCAAAGGAGGAAAATTATGGCAATCACTAAATTGGCTCCAAAAAACATTATTAAAAAGTCCATATCTTATTTCAGTATTCTATGGCCGATTAACGCACAGATGTATGTCAGTCCTATTCCGCTGGCCAGCAATACAATCTGTCTGATCTGCACTTCTTCCCACTTACTCATGCCCGTCATTGATTTTGTTCTCCACAAATGTAGGAATTATTCATCGGACATCCAATAAAAACTGCCTGTCGGACAGAAAGTTTTTACAAAAGTGGTAAAACAGAAGCAGCCGGGCTGTCGTCACGACACTCCGGCTGCTTTGACTAATCATTAACCCTGTCCAATATATCTTCATGTTTCAGACATCAATTATTGCAGAGCAGGGCAGTATGTGACACAAATTTTATACAAATCTTATATCGAGAGGATGTGCGAGATGTCGTACCACTTGGTGTTGATCTCGTTGTGACGGCTGCATGCTTCAGCGAAGGGCGTGAATACGGTCTCGTTCTGCATCTGGCCTACCATGACGTCAGAGCGGCCCTCAAGCAGCGCCTTTACAGCCTCGCAGCCCAGTACGCTGGCCAGTACGCGGTCGTTGCAGGTCGGGGAGCCGCCTCTCTGGATGTGCCCGAGAGTAGTGACGCGGGTCTCATAGTCAGGTATGCGCTCCTTGACCTTGGCGGCTATCTCCATTGCACTGCCCAGGTCGCCTCCTTCGGCCACAATGATGATGCCGGAGGTCTTGTTCTTGCGTCTCTCGAACTGGAGATACTCGCACAGGTTCTCGATGGTGGTGGGTATCTCCGGGATCAGAGTGGCCTCCGCTCCTGTCGCGATGGCCGTGTTGAGGGCGATAAAGCCGGCGTCGCGTCCCATTACCTCCACGAAGAAGGCCAGGTTGTGGCTGTCAGCCGTGTCGCGCAGTTTGTCTATGGCCTGTACGGCTGTGTTGATGGCCGTATCGAATCCGATGGTGAAATCGGTGCCGTAGATGTCGTTGTCGATGGTGCCGGGTACTCCGACTATGGGGAGTCCGTACTCCTTGTATAATAGGTCGGCTCCGCGGAACGATCCGTCGCCGCCGATGACTACCAGGCCGTCAATACCCAGTTCCTTAAGGTTTTTGTATGCCTTCTCTCTTACCAGTTTGTCCTTGAACTCGGGGAAACGGGATGATTTGAGTATCGTGCCTCCCTGAGAGATGATTTTGGAGACTGAGTGGGACTGCATGGGGATGAAGTTCTTGTTGACTATTCCTTCGTATCCCTGATAGAATCCGTAAACTTCCTTTCCGTTGAAAATGGCTGTTCTTACTACCGCTCTGATGGCTGCGTTCATACCCGGCGCGTCTCCTCCTGATGTCAGTACGCCGATTCGGTTGATTTTACTCTTGATTGCCATATTTATATTTCCTCAAAATGTTAAATTCCGCGCAAAGATATGGTTTTCTGTAATTATTTTTACTTTTGTCACTGTTTTTTAAGTTACAATAAGATTACAGAATGAAGATAGGAGACCTTGATCTCGGGGACAGACCCCTGCTGCTGGCGCCGATGGAGGATGTGACCGATCTTTCTTTCAGGTATGTCTGCAAGAAGTTCGGAGCGGACATGATGTATACAGAGTTCATCTCGTCCGACGGCCTTATCCGTGATGTCCCCGGTTCTCTGTATAAGCTGAGAATCTTTGACTATGAACGGCCTATCGGGATGCAGATATACGGCCACATACCGGAGGCGATGGTGGAGTCGGCCTTGAGGGTGGAGGCTGCCCGTCCCGATGTGATAGACATCAATTTCGGCTGTCCGGTCAATAAGATAGCCAGGCGCGGAGCGGGCTCGGGCATGATGCGTGAGCCGGACAAGATGGTGGAGATTACCCGCAGGGTGGTGGATGCTGTCAAGCTGCCTGTGACGGTCAAGACGCGACTGGGCTGGGATGAGGACAGCAAGATCATAGTAGAGCTGGCGGAGAGGCTGCAGGACGTAGGCATTAAGGCCATCACGATACACGGCCGGACCCGATGCCAGATGTACAAGGGCGAGGCGGACTGGACGCTGATAGGGGAGGTCAAGCGCAATCCGAGGATGAGGATACCGGTCATCGGCAACGGTGATATCAAGACGCCTCAGGATGCGGCCAATGCCTTTGAGCGGTATGGGGTGGACGGAGTCATGGTGGGACGCGCCAGTTTCGGGCATCCGTGGATCTTCCGGGAGATGAGGCACTATCTGGATACGGGGGAGGAGCTGCCTCCTATGAGTGTGGCAGAACGGGTGGCCCTGGCGAAGGAGCATTTCGCCAAATCACTGGAGTTCAAGGGTGAGCGGACGGGAGTGCTGGAGATGCGCAGGCATCTGTCCTGCTATTTCAAGGGACTTCCGGACTTCAAGGAGACAAGGCTGCGCCTGGTGACCGAGAACGACCCGGCCAGAGTGATGGAGATACTCGACTATATAGGTGATCGCTGGGGCAGGATGGACGGAGCTACTCTATCTTCTCCCCAGTCCACGACTCTATGAGTGTCTTGCATGAGACGGCTCCTACTGGGATGGCTATGACGAGACTGCTGAAGATCCGCAGGAAGCCGGAGTTCATGTGCAGCCATTCGCGGCATATATAGGATACGAGTATATATGTTATCACGGTAAGCGCGATGCAGATAGCCACGGCGGCTATTTTTCTTTGCAGAGAAATCTCAATCTTCTTCATATCGGTATGAGGTTAATAGGTTTGTGCCCCAAATATAGTGATTTTTCCGCTTCGCTATAAGGGTCAGTTTCAATTTTTCTCACAGAAAATTAAAATGTTTCCAACACTCTAAGTTTTGCAACGTTGAAAATTTTGTATATCTTTGCACCCCCTTATAATAGGGGGATTGCAACAAATTTTAATGTATTAACTTAAAAATCAACACAGTGGACACATTAAGCTACAAAACAGTGTCGGCTAACCCGAACATGATCGAGAAGAAATGGGTAGTGGTTGATGCAACAGACCAGATCGTGGGCCGCCTTGCTTCCAAAGTGGCAATCATGCTGCGTGGCAAGAACAAGGTGTACTACTCTCCGAACATGGACTGCGGTGATTATGTCATCATAATCAACGCCGAGAAAGTCCGTTTCACCGGAAAGAAGCTCACCGATAAGGTCTATGTGCGTCACACCGGTTATCCCGGAGGTCAGCGTTTCGCTACCCCCAAGGAACTTCTCGCCCGCAAGCCGGAAGCCGTAGTTAGGGAGGCCATCCGCAAGATGCTCCCCAAGACCCGCCTGGGTGCGCAGATGTACAGGAACCTTCATGTATATGCAGGTCCCGAGCATCCTCATCAGGCTCAATCTCCAGTATTAATCAACATTAACGAACAAAAGTAAACAGAGCATGGAAGTAATCAACGCCCTTGGAAGACGTAAATCTGCTGTCGCTCGCGTTTATGTGACTACAGGCAAAGGCAACATCACCATCAACGGCCGAACCCTTGAAGAGTATTTCAAGGAGGAAACTCTCCGTTATATCGTGAGACAGCCTTTGAATGTGACTGAGACTCTGGCCGATTTCGACATCAAAGTCAATCTTGACGGCGGTGGAATCAAAGGTCAGGCCGAGGCACTCCGCCTTGCCATATCCCGCGCACTCTGCGAGATAAACAAGGAGGCCTATCGTCCGGTTCTGAAATCCAACGGTTTCCTCACCCGCGATGCCCGCGAGGTCGAGAGAAAGAAACCCGGACAGCCCGGTGCACGTAGACGCTTCCAGTTCAGCAAACGTTAGTATTTACGTAAGAACACTAAGATGCACAGTCAGGATTCAAAACAGAAAGACCCGGTTGTTTGCGGTTACTTCCCGTTTGTCCTGCTGCGAGAAATTTGGAAGACCGGCAGTATGGCCGCTACTTCGAGATTAACAAAGAGAACTCTTGTATAACACAGAGACAAAATTTAACAAAACAATGCCCAGAACAAATTTCCAAGATTTACTTGATGCAGGTGTTCACTTCGGTCACCTGAAGAGAAAATGGAATCCCAAAATGGCTCCTTACATTTTCATGGAGAAAAACGGAATCCATATAATAGACCTGCATAAGACTGTTGTCAAGATAGACGAGGCCGCGAACGTGATGAAGCAGCTCGCCCGTGCGGGTCGCCGTATCCTTTTCGTGGCTACCAAGAAACAGGCTAAGGACATCGTGGCAGAATATGCCCAGAGTGTCAATATGCCTTACGTGACAGAGAGATGGCCCGGTGGAATGCTTACCAATTTCCCCACCATCCGTAAAGCTGTCAAGAAGATGCACACCATCGATGAGATGATGACCAACGGTACCTTTGAGACCCTTGCAAAGCGTGAGCGTCTCCAGATTACCCGTCAGAGAGCCAAGCTCGAGAAGAACCTCGGTTCCATCGCTGACCTCAACCGTCTTCCTGCAGCCCTTTTCGTAGTGGACGTACAGAAAGAGATGAACGCTGTCAAGGAGGCCAACCGTCTCAATATCCCGGTTATCGCAGTTGTTGATACATGTTGCGATCCCACACCTATTGATTATGTGATTCCCGGTAACGATGACGCTGCCAAGTCAGTATCAGTTATCCTCGATGCTCTTTGCGGAGCCATCAAGGAGGGACTGGAAGAGAGAAAGCTCGAGAAGGACAAGGAGGATGAGGCCCGCGAGGCTGACAATGCCGCTTCCGGCAAGAAGATGCGTCCCCGCAAGGGTGCCGCTCCCAAGGCAGAGGCCGCGGCTCCTGCAGCTGAGCCTGTGGCAGAGGAGGCTCCCGCAGCTCCAGCTGAGCCTGCAGAAGAAAAGGAGTAATTTAAAATAAGGTAACCATGGAAATTAAAGCAATAGACGTTCAGAAGCTCCGCAAGATGACCGGAGCCGGTATGATGGACTGCAAGAAGGCTCTCGTAGAGGCCAACGGTGACTATGAGAGAGCAAAGGAGATTATCCGTGAGAAAGGCAAGCTCGTGGCTGCCAAGAGAGCTGACCGCGAGACTTCCGAGGGTGCTGTCGTCGCCAAGGTGGACGGCGGCAAGGGTATCCTCCTGTGCCTCGGCTGCGAGACAGACTTCGTGGCCAAGAACGAGGAGTTTCAGGCTCTTGCAAACGCCATCGCTGATGCAGCCATCAAGGCTATGCCCGCCGATATGGATGCTCTCAAGGCCTGCGCTATCGCCGACGGCCGTACAGTAGAGGCCGCCATCACAGAGCAGATCGGCAAGACCGGTGAGAAACACTCCCTCGTGGCTTACGAGAAAGTAGAGGCTCCCTATATCATCTCCTATATCCACACCATCAACGGTAAGCTCGGCGCAATCGTCGGCTTCAACAAGGAAGTGCCCGTAGAGCTCGCCAAAGGCGTAGCCATGCAGGTAGCATCCATGAATCCCGTCGCAGTCAACAAAGAGGCCGTGCCTCAGAATGTGATTGATGAGGAGCTCAAGGTGGCTGTCGAGAAGACCAAGGAGGAGTTGGTGAAGAAGGCTGTTGACGCAGCTCTCTCTAAAGCCGGCATCAATCCCGCCCACGTGGACAGCGAGGACCATATCCAGTCCAATACCGCCAAAGGCTGGCTCACTCCCGAGCAGGCTGACCAGGCCCGTGAGATTATCAAGACCGTCTCAGCTGAGAAGGCCGCCAATCTCCAGGAGGCAATGGTCAACAACATCGCCAATGGCCGTCTGAACAAGTTCTTCAAGGAGAACACCCTCGAGGAGCAGGAGTACCAGATGGGCGACGGCAAGACCTCAGTCAAGGCCGCTATCGCAGCCGTGGACAAAGAGGCCAGAGTAACCGTCTTCAAGCGCATCTCCCTCGTAGACTAAATCACAACCGGCATTGCCCGGTTCACATACACGAAAGCCCGGTGTCTGTGCCGGGCTTTTTTCATTTGCTATCCGCCGCCCCTTCTTCACCATCCCTTTCTTTACCACCCCTTTCTTTACCACCCCTTTCTTCTGACCATTACCATCTTTGCCATCCCCATCCCGGGGAGTGCCCCCGAACCCGGCATTTGCGGTGCACTCTCCCATATACGGGGTCAGTAGATTTTCTGTGGGGTATGCATACTGCTACGGACATAATGGAATAGGAGGGAAAGGCCCATTGATTTCAAGCGGGTCAGACTTCAGGAGTCCAACAAAGTGCTCTCATAGAAACGCCTGGTAATCAGATACTCTGAGGAAAGACATCTGCTGGACATGTGAATATATGGTGCTGAATGGCCGTTTGGCGGCGAAATATACCAGGTCCAGCAAATTGTCAAAACGTATGCTATTGATAATAAGCGAGATAAATTTTGATGATATGCTGGACATTGCAAAATGGCTGAGCATGAGACGCAAGTGCCTGAGACGCGCTCTTCCCACAATCTCCTCCCGACCGCTTCACGACCGTCTGCCACACTGGCACTGAATTGCGGGAATCACTGCCGTTGTGGAATCCGGCCTGACCGTGAAACCGCCATAGAACACCGTGAAGCCGGGGTGACAAGGAAAACGTTCGACCACAACGGCACTGAATTGCGGAAAACGCTGCCGTTGTGGAATCCGGTCTGACCGCGAAACCGCCATAGAACACCGTGAAGACGGGGTGACAAGGAAAACATCCGACCACACCGGCACCAAATCGCGGGAATCGCTGCCGTTGTGGAATCCGGCCTGACCGTGAAACCGCCATAGAACACCATGAAACCGTGACGACAAGGAAACGTCCGACCACAACGGCACCGAATCGCGGGAATCACTGCCGTTGTGGAATCCGGCCTGACTGGGAAACCGCCTTAGAACACCGTGAAGACGGGGCGGCAAGGAAATGCCATACCACAATTAGAAGGAGGAGGCCGGATATTATCCGTACCAGGAACCGTCAGGACGGGGCGGGTGTTGCGACTTCAGGTCTCCGTATCTGCATTTCAGGGAAGTGTTCCGGCAGTTTGCGGAAATTTGTGATATGGAAAAGTCGGAGGCATGGTAAATTTGTCATACCCATACCAAATACAAAAATTCAAAAATTAAAGAGTATGAAAAGATTAAGCTATCTGACGGCACTGGCGGCCATGGCCTTGCCGCTGTTCCTGGCAGGATGCGAGGAGCAGGAGACACCCCGATTGCCTGCTGCGGCAGGACAGATTACTGTGAGCACAGTGGATGACACTACAGTGCTGCTTTCTGTGGATGCTATAGAATACGCTCTGACTTACAGGTGGTACAAGGACGGGGCGGAGGTACAGAATACTCCGAAGCGGACTTACACCGCAACCGGGTCCGGGATGTACAGCGTCGCCGGAGTGAATGATGACGGGGAGGGAGCAAGAAGCCCCGAGGTGGAAGTCACCATAGTCCGTGAGGAGCCTGAGCCGCCTGTAGTGGAGTTCAATATCCTGACCGAGGAATATATTCCCGACCCACTGTTCCGTCAGTATGTGAAGGACAGCATCGCCGGGGGAGCCGATACTTTCACCAATCTCCAGGCGGCTGAGTATAACGGGGCGATAAACCTGCCGGGCAGTGATGTGGCATCTTTGGTCGGTGTCGGGTATTTCACGTCAGTTACAGATCTGAATGTCAACAGCAGCAGTCTTACGGAATTGGACTTGAATTCCAATAAGGAACTGGTAAGGTTGGATTTAACGGATTGCAGGTCGTTGTCAACTTTGGAGATTGACAGTCTCGAAAAGTTGGAGATTCTTAATCTGGACTTTACGGGGTTGCAGGACTTGGAATTTCTGACAGAATTTGGCAGTGTCGGATCATTAAAGGAATTTATAGCATATCTGCCTAACTGTAATCAGGAGACATTGGATCTGACGCGGTTTGAGAATCTCGAGGTAGTTAACGTTGACCGGAACAGGTTTTATTCGATAGACGTAAGTAATTTGAGCAAACTTAGGGAACTTTCATGTTCATATCAGTTCCCTGATGATTATTGGCGTGAAAACGGTCTTAGGACACTTTCGTTGTCGGGATGTGTGAGTCTGTCCAGACTGACTTGCAGTTTCAATATTCTTGAGGAACTGGATTTGAGCACAAATACCGGTCTGATGCAACTTTTTTGTCAGGAAAACCCCGGGTTGGGAGCCAGACTTGACATTTCCCATCTGCTTGGCCAGCTGACTGAGTTGAATGTCCGGAATACCGGAATCACAAGTCTGGACCTGTCCGGCAGTCCGCAGATAGAGAGATTGCAGTGCGAGTTGAATCCTCTTGAGCAGGCCCCGGATTTGACCGACAAGCCCAATCTGACTTTCCTTCGTATAGAGGGATGCGGACTTACAGGTCTTTTGTCGATACCTGATTCTCCGTTGCTGACGGAACTTTACTGCTATGACAATGACCTCAGCTATATAGACATTAGCGGATGTACAGAGGGAACCCTTTCCAATTTGCAGGCGTTCAACAATCCCAATCTGAAAGAAATCAAGGTGTGGCCTGATTTCGATATGGAAAATCCGCCACGTTTCAATGTCGGTGATGCCGAATATGTTTATGAATTCACAGAATAACAGGAGGACGGTTTCCTGATGGATGGCGGCTGGATGATTGTTCGGGTCATTCAGCCGTTTTATATGAAAATTTACTATATTTGAGCCGGTTGACGATGAACGGATATATGCGGGACTTTCTACGTATACTCAAGAGGAGGTGGATGCTGGCTGTGGGCGGCATACTGGTGTATTGCACATTGTTCCAGGCATTCTACAATCTTCTCAAGTACGATACGGCGGTGCCCTACACCTGCATCGGGGATTTTCTCGTCAGTTATACCTACAACCTGATTCCCATATTGCTTGTCATCCTGCTGAATGTGCTTGTGGTATTTGTCATACCCCGCAGGCATAACATAAAATTTGCTGTAAAGATGCTGGGGGACATGCTGCTTTCCGGTGCCATATTCTTTGTCATCGGCAAGGCTTTCCTCCTGGTGGGCGGTACGTTCAATCCGGATATCAGGATTGACTGGGTCGGGGCGGGCCTGAATGCCATTCTGGTTTTTCTTATAGTGCAGCTGGCATACTGGCAGATATCTACGCGGAAGTCCATGCTCAAGGCCCAGGAGGAGCAGAAAAAGGCTCTTCAGTACCGTTACGATGTGCTGAAGGCGCAGGTCAATCCTCATTTTCTGTTCAACTCCCTCAATATCCTCTATTCGCTTATCGGCATAGACCCATCCAAGTCGAGGCAGTTCACTCTGCAGCTGTCCTCCATGTACAGGCACATGCTCATGTGGCAGGACAAGGACACGGTGCCGATGGAGGAGGAGACGGAGTTCCTGAAGTCCTACATAGCGGTATTGGAGATGCGTTACCGAGGGCAGTTCAGGGTGGTTATGAGCGGGGAGGCGGGAGGAGGTCGGAGAATTGTGCCGCACACTCTGCAGATTCTGGTCGAGAATGTCACGAAGCACAACATCATTTCCAGCGCTTGTCCCATGACCGTGCGCGTGAACTTCGGCGGGGAAAGCGTTTCAGTCTCCAACCATGTGAACCGCAAGCTGTCCTCCACGTCAACGGAGCTGGGTATCAGATATATTTCCGAGTTGTATCAAAGTATGGGGAAGACAGTTTCCGTTAGAAATACCGGGGGTGTTTTCTCGGTGGAGGTACCTTATCTGTAAAATATGGTCACTGAATTGTCATATATCATCGTAGAGGATGAGTTCTATGCTCTGGAGAATCTCATCAGACGGACAATCTCCTCACTCAGACCGCAGTGGCAGCCGGTACTCACCGCTGAGTCTGTCGCGGAGACGGTGCGCTTTTTCAGTCAGGGCGGAAGATGCGATCTGGCATTCATGGATATAGAGCTGGTGGACGGCAACTGTTTTGACATATTCTCCCGGACGGACGTGGATGTGCCGGTGATATTTACTACCGCCTACGACCAGTATGCTATAAAGGCATTCAAAGTCAACAGTGTGGATTATCTTCTCAAGCCTGTGTCAGAGGAGGCGGCATTGGGTGCGGTGCTCAAGTTCGAGAAGAACCGTGAGGCCGGGCGGGCCGGATGGGGGGAACTGATGGCCAGGCTCTCCGTCATCGGCAGGCAGCACGGGCGGGACAGGCTTCTTATATCGCGTGGCGATGAATACACCTACGTGAATGTAGAGGAGGTGGCGTATTTTGTCAGCGAGGAGAAGTACGTGTTCGCAGTGGATTTCAAGGGCAGCCGGATGATTACTGAATATACGAATCTGAATGTGCTGGCGGAAGATATCGGCCCGAAGAGATTCTTCCGGTGTTCCCGCAATCTGGTGATATCCCTGGAGTCCATACGCCATGTCCGGAAATACTTCAACGGGAGGTTGAAAATCACGGTAAAAGACGGGCAGCAGACAATATCGGCAGTTGTCAGTGCTGCCCGAAGGGACGATTTCCTGAAGTGGTTCGGCGGCGGGGCTGGAGACAGCCGGTTATAGGTTACGGAGTGTGGCTGTCATTTCAGTGGGGCCAGCAGCACGATGTTGTTGCTCTCTGGGGTGAGATTCTCCAGGATGGCGGAGATGCGGGATTTGTTGTCTTCTGAGAGATTTCCTTCCTCAAGGGCTTTCCCGGCGGCTTCGGCGAATGTTTCTGCATCATAGGTCGTGTACCAATAGCCTCCGAGAAAGTTGGCGTAGTCCAGGTTGCAGGCCATAAAGTCGTTGAAGAAAGTGGTCTTTACGCTTTCTCCGGTGCTGCGGTCTGTAATGACGTACTCCGGCTTTCCTGTAGTGTAGCCCCATTCGTTGGCTACGGGGAAGCTGACATCGCTTATGAAATGTTCAGGGAGTATCGTGTAGGAGTGGATGGGGGCATCCTCGTTGACGGCTGTCTGGTAGTCCGCACCGGTTTTCTCTTCCTTGGTGTTGAAGTCGATGGTATATACAGGGCGCAGGCTGCCTTCGTCTATGACATACAGGGAGTCGCTGCCACCGCCCCATGTCAGGATAGAGAGATCAAAAGTCCCTTTCACGTTGCGTCCGCTTTCTATTTCGTTGCTGAAGTCCGGCGTAAGTGCCAGATGGCCGGACGGTATCTCCCATAGTACATTGCCCTGCATGTCCTGCTTCCAGGCTATCATGGGTACAATGTCTATGAATGGCAGGGCGGCGACGGTAACTGTACCGGCCTTGGAGTCCACCTGGAACTGGCCTTT
This sequence comes from Candidatus Coprenecus pullicola, assembly GCA_018711925.1. Classification (GTDB taxonomy): domain Bacteria; phylum Bacteroidota; class Bacteroidia; order Bacteroidales; family UBA932; genus Coprenecus; species Coprenecus pullicola. The sequence goes on along the minus strand of DVHR01000086.1, from coordinate 27,779 downwards.
TGGCACTTCATATTTCAATGGAATCTCTTTCTTGAACTTGCCGGTGCTCAGGTCGTAGCCTAACAGTGTTTTGGTCTGCCAGGGCAGCAGCCATATCGTGCCGTCCTTCTCGTCTATCCTCGGAGAGCCGTAGGTGTTGAGGTACTCGCCGGGGCCGCGGCCGATGGCGCCTACATCGCAGAGAAATTTGCCGGTTGCGCGGTCGTACAGTTTCGCCGGACCGCGCATGGATGCTCCGATGCAGATGTAGTGGTCACTTATTGCGTAGTTGTAGCCCGTGGCGAAGGCTTCAGTCCTGCTGTCGAGGGCTATGAATTCCGGTTCACCGGCCAGCTCCGAGATGTTCATGGCCGGAGCATCGGTGATCCGCTTGAAGTTCACGCTGATAAGTCCTTCCGTTTGTTTCTGTCCGCAGGCGGTGGCAAGGGCAATGACTGTCCCCACGGCTATTGCTCTTAATAGGTGCGCTTTTGTTCTCATAATACAACTGTTAGTGGTTTGTGTCTACAAATATAGCAAAATAAAACCATTCGAATCTGACTATCCGCAAAGATACCCCTTGCCATAATACGTATGCCATAAGGCATGGGTATTGTGTTTAACTTTCTTTTAATCAGTGTGTTCTGAGTATGTTAGTTGCGCTATGGTCTGTTTTTTCAGGCCATAGCGCAGCATATTTTACGACATCGACTTGGATATCAGAGCTTTAATAAGTTGGGCCCTGCTTTATCCCAAAACGCTCACTGGACTCCAGAAGTCCAGCAAATCGCGCTTAGAGAAATACCTGATAATTAAGAGCTATAGAAAAAGATATCTGCTGGACTTTGGTAGATATGGGGCTGAATGGCGGTTTTGGGGCGCAATCTGTCGGGTCCAACTGGACATGTGGCCGCTTTCCGCATCAGCACCGTATTGCGACAATCGCTGCCATTGTGGGATGGGTCAGGATGGAGAATCTGCTGCGTCTTCATGCTGTCAGGACGTGTGAGGATTGCCACTATGCTGCAGGATGGCTTTTCGGACAGACGTGCCGCCAAGACATGGGGTAAGTTTGCTATATTTGCAATGCTCTTTACTGAAAATGATTACAAGTATTGAAGTCAACCGTAATGACTATGACCGGTGGATGCGGGCGACAATGGCCTGGAGCTGATTACGCTTGGAACTGTAGAGCCTTTTATGCCGGCGGGGAAAGTCCGGAGGATGATGCGGCAGAATCCAAATTGGCTCAATGAAGAGCGACTCTCCGATATCGAGTTGTGCGACATTATAGACCGGCAATATGTACCCCGTTATGGCAAAGTGAGTTACGTGCATTTGACGTTCTATGAGGTCCAGAGTATGCGCAGTCTGCTAAGTACAATGGTTTCACGTTACGTTGTGTTAAGGATAAGTAATAGGACCTTACCTCTATTGGAAAAGACTAATTTCCTGATTAATAGGTGATTGTTGTAATGTGCGATAGGATAGGGGTGGCAATTTCCGGCTGTTTCGGCTGATTTTGGAGACCCCTGTCCTTGCTTTGATGTGGGTAATATATTGCTTGTCAGGAAGATAATTAAAATTGTGAGAGGATAGGTCTAAAGTCAAAATCTCTTTGCACGACGGTCTGTAAATATGGACCGGATGTGCCTGTATGAAAAATCCCGGAGCACGTAGGGTGTGTCCGGGATTTTAGGGGTTTAGTGTCGCAGCGGGCGGCTATTTCAGCACGCCGAGCTCTTTGCCGATCTTGGTGAAGGCTGCGACGCATCTGTCGAGATGCTCCTTCTTGTGGCCGGCGGATACCTGTACGCGGATACGGGCCTGGTCTTTGGGCACTACAGGGTAGTAGAAGCCGGTTACGAAGATGCCCTCGTCCTGCAGGCGTGCGGCCATTTCCTGAGACAGCTTGGCGTCATACAGCATGACGGCGCAGATAGCTGACTCGGTGGGCTTGATGTCGAAGCCGGCGGCCTTCATCTTGCCGATGAAGTACTCGGTGTTCTCGTGCAGACGGTCCTGAAGTTCGTTGGACTCCTTCATCATATCGAACATGCGGATACCTGCGGCTGCAATCATGGGAGGAATCGAGTTGGAGAACAGATAAGGCCTTGACCTCTGGCGCAGCATGGCGATAATCTCCTTCTTACCGGTGGTGAATCCGCCGACGGAGCCGCCGAATGCTTTTCCGAGGGTGCCTGTGATGATCTCAATCTGGCCGCGGAGATTGTAGCGCTCTGTGACGCCGCGTCCGGTCTTGCCTACGACTCCGGCCGAGTGTGACTCATCGACCATGACCATGGCGTTGTACTTCTCGGCGAGGGCGTGGATCTTGTCCAGAGGACATACGTTGCCGTCCATCGAGAACACACCGTCGGTGACGATGATGCGGTGACGCTGGGCCTGAGCCTCCTGGAGGCATTTCTCCAGCTCGGCCATGTCGGCGTTGGCGTAGCGGTATCTCTTGGCCTTGCACAGACGCACGCCGTCGATGATGGATGCGTGGTTGAGAGAGTCGGATATGATGGCGTCCTGCTCGTTCAGAAGGGGCTCGAACACACCGCCGTTGGCGTCGAAGCATGCAGCGTAGAGGATGGTGTCCTCAGTGCCGAAGAACTCGGCTATCTTGGCCTCGAGGGTCTTCTGCAGGTCGCCGGTACCGCAGATGAAACGTACGCTGGCCATACCGTAGCCGTGGGTGTCCATGGCATCCTTGGCGGCCTTTACGAGTTCCTTGCTGTCGGCAAGTCCGAGGTAGTTGTTGGCGCAGAAGTTGAGGGCTTTTGTGCCGTCCTGGAGTGTAATCTCAGGACCCTGGGGAGACACGATTACGCGCTCTTCCTTGTACAGTCCTGCTTCCTTGATGCTGTTCAGCTCGTTCTGAAGATAGGCTTGAAAATCTTTGTACATAATGCTGTGTATTTAGTTTGGACGCAAAGTTAGTAAATAAGCCGTTCTGTTGTCAAGTTAATTTGCTTTTGTCTCGGAAATTTCTTAATTTGCGGGTGTTATGGTACCGTTGTTCCGTCATACCGTGTCTATGTGGCTTCTGTGGCCGTGGCACCGTGCGAGTACAGTTCATTGGCGCGCGGCTTCTACCGCGCAGTTGTGATACGTGTACTGACCTTGACCGCACTACTGACCGCCGCACCTACACTGTGCCGTACAACGGCCTTGCTGAGTTGGAGTTATCATGATGGGTTAATGTTTTCAGAAAGGAGACCGGTCCGAAAGAGATGTGCTTTTGAGGCCGGTCTCTTTGGCCGTATTCTCTTTCCACGTACCATAAGGCATGGATACTGTTCTCAAATCTCTTTCAATCAGTTAATTACAAGTATGGTGGTTGCGCTATGGTCTGTTTTTTCAAACCATAGCGCAGCGCTCTTGACGGGATGTGTTTGGATATCAGTGTATTGATGAGTTGAGGACTGCTTTATGGGGGACATGTACAGCAATCGGGATTCCTGATGTGCCGCATCAAGATATGTTGAGGGAAGTTTGCAGATAGCCGTTTTTATTGATGAAAATTTGGAAACTGTAGAAGTTTTTTTAGTTTTGCACCTTAATTATGACAAACAGGGATCAGATATTGAGAAATACTGCCGCTCTTTTCTTAGAGCGTGGCTGCAAGTCGGTGACTATGGACGAGGTGGCTTCTGCCAACGGTATGTCCAAGCGCACGATATATGAGCTTTTTCAAGACAAGGCCAGACTGTTGCAGGAGTGTATTATATTGATGCACAGGGATAATATGAACCGTTCTGAGAATGAGCTTGCAAAGACTGGCAATGTCCTGGAGTGGTTCATGCACTCGCTTGAGAACAAGGACGAGCAGCGGATGAGTTTTTTCTACGATTTCTTTACTGAAGTGAAGAGGTATTATCCGGAAGTATTTGTCAATGTGGTCAAGGATGTGAACCGATGGCACTGCGGGCTTTTGGAGAGAATCATAGAGAGAGGGCAGGCGGAGGGACTGTTCATTACCGGCATACTGGATGCCCATAGGCTGTCTCTCCAACTGTTTGAACTTTCAGTGGCCGTGACGGACAGGGCCGTACGCAATTATCTGGACATCAAGCGTGACCGTGGCGGAGACTGTCTTATGCTATTTCTTGTCAGAGGTATCGCTACGGAGAAAGGACGCGAATATATCGATGATTATCTGGAAAATAATAAATCACTGTTACAATAATGAGAACACGATTGAAAACAACGGCAGTTGTGTGCTGCGTCTATGTTTTCGGGATGATTGCCGGCGCAGGGTCATTCAAGGCCGCCGCTCAACAGCCGTCAGTTCAGGATGCGGATACATCTTCTGTGATGTGTTTCACACTGGACGAGGCCATGAGCTACGCGCTGGAGCATAACTGGGACCTGCAGAACTCCTCGCTGGCCGTGCGTCAGGCGGAGGCTGACCGCTGGGGAGCGATTGCGACCATGCTTCCGCAAGTTAATGGAACATTGGACTATTCCAACTACATGGGATATGAGATGGAGTTCGGTGAGACCGGACTGGCTATAGCCATGCCGCCTTACGGTTCAATAGGTGTCAATGCCGCCATGTCGGTAAGCGGAGCCCAGATCATAAGCGCGCTCATCGGCAAGCTGTCCATAGAGATGGCGGATGTCTCGCACCGTCAGTCGCAGCAGGAGGTGGCCGAGCAGGTGCGGCTGCTGTATTTTTCCGCTTTGGTCAGTACGCAGACGGTGGAACTGCTCCGGCGCAACCTCGGTACCGTGCGCAAGCTGCACGAGCTGTCCCAGAAGTCGGTGGACGCAGGAGTGGCCGAGCAGGTGGACGCGGATCAGATACTGGTGCAGGTGGCGACTCTCGAGAGCTCCATCAACGAGGCCGAGCGCGGACTTGAGATGATCTACAACTCCATGCGCCTGCAGATGAACGTCGGTTTCGACAAGGAGATAGTCCTGACCCAGACTCTGGACGAGCTGATGGACGTGGAGCATTCGCTGGACTTGCTGTACGATGATTTTATCCTTGAGAACAATTTCTCCTATCAGCTGGCCCTGCAGAGCACCGAGCTGTACAAGAAGCAGAAAAACCTTGCGGGATGGGCCTACGGACCTACCCTGAGCGCATTCTACCAGTACACGGGCAGGAAGTATTTCTCCGATGAGATGACCATGAACATGACCCCTCCGAACATGGTAGGCCTGACTCTGTCTATCCCCATATTCTCCTCGGGCCGCAACTATACTTCTTTCCAGAAGGCCAAACTGGATTATCAGAAGCAGCTCAACACCTTGGAGAACACCAAGATGGCGCTGAACATCCAGCACCGTCAGCTCAAATACAACCTCTCCTCCGCCTATGAGCGTTATCAGACTCAGGTGAAGAACGTGGAGGTCTCCCAGGCCGTATTTGACAACATAGGCAAGAAGTACGAGTTCGGACACGCATCCAGTCTGGATGTCACCAACGCCGCCACTACCCTCATTACGGCCCAGAGCACATACGTGCAGGCGGCCCTGGACTATGTGACGGCCCAGATAGAGCTGGAGAAACTCCTCAACAAGAATACTTACGGACAATCAACAAAGGAACAGAAATAAGTTAAGGATATGAAAATAAAGGCAATCGCAATTATCACGGCTGTCGCTCTGCTGAGCGGCTGCGGAGCCAACACGGAAGATGCCTCGGAGGAGAGGGTGGAGCAGGTGCGTACCACTCCGCTCGCGTATCAGGAGGTGTCCAGGCAGATAGAGCTCTCCACGACTCTTCAGGGATATGAGGAGATGAATATCTCTCCGTCGCTTACGGGTATCATAGAGAAAATATACGTGGAGGTGGGAGACAGGGTGCGCAAGGGGGACACCTTGGTGAGGATGGACCAGAACCAGCTCAACACCACCCGTCTGGCATATGCCAACCTCCAGATAGAGATGAACAGGGTGCGGATGCTTTTGGAAAGCGAGGCCATCTCGCAGCAGACCTACGACCAGACCAAGCTGAGCTTCGACCAGACCGCCGAGTCCCTGCGTTTTCTGGAGGAGAATACATTTGTGCTCGCCCAGTACGACGGAGTCATCTCGTCCAAGAGCTATGAGGACGGAGAGCTTTACGCCGGGGCACAGCCTATCCTGCGCCTGACTCAGATAAACGAGCTTAAGGCCTACGTCAATGTCCCCGAGACTTATTTCCCTAAGGTGAAGGAAGGCATGAAGGTCAATGTGTATTCGGATATTTATCCCGACAAGGTGTTCCCGGCCACGATAGAGATAGTCTATCCGACCGTCGACCCGGCCTCGCATACATTTACCCTCAAGCTGAGGATTCCCAACCGCAGCGAGTTGATACGTCCTGGTATGTACGTGAGTACGGTGCTCGACCTGGGCCGGACTGAGGCTCTGGTGGTGCCCTATCAGTCGGTGCTCAGACTTATAGGCTCCAACAACCGGTACGTATTTGTGGACGACGGTGGAGTCGCCAAGAGGGTCTTCGTGGAGATCGGCGAGCGTCACGACCAGACCATAGAGATATCCAGCGACAGCCTTAAAGTGGGCGACCCGATAGTCACCACCGGTCAGGCCAAGCTCGTGGACGGAGTCAGACTGAATGTTGTAAAATAATCCCCGCCTGCGATGAGTATCTACAAATCAGCGATCAACCGTCCGGTGACGACCCTTCTGGTGTTCGTCGCCGTGATAGTGATAGGCATATTCTCATTTCTGAGACTGCCTATCGACCAGTTCCCGGAGATGGATCCGCCTTACATCTCCGTGCTCACTGTCTATCCTGGTGCCAGCGCTTCCGAGATAGAGACCAATGTCACCAAGATCATAGAGAACAACCTCAACTCCGTAGACTACCTGAAGGAGATAACCTCCACTACAAAGGACAATATTTCCGTGGTGCTTCTGGAGTTGGAGTGGGGTACGGACCTGGATGAGATTATCAACGACGTCCGGTCATATATAGACATGGTGAAGGATGAGCTGCCGGACGGCTGCACCAATCCTTTCATCTTCAAGTTCAGCACCAGCTCCATGCCTATCCTCCAGTATTCGATTACTGCGGACGAGAGCTATCCAGGTCTGGACAAACTGCTCAACGACGAGATTATCCCGCAGTTGAGCATGGTGAACGGTATCGGAAACCTTACCCTTTCCGGCTCTCCGGAGCGTTATGTGTACGTGGACATCGACCAGCAGAAGCTGGACGCCTACGGTCTTCCCCTGGAGACTGTCGGCAGTGCGATAGCCGCCAACAACCTGAACCTTTCTTCCGGTACCGTCAAGATGAACAAGGAGCAGTACCAGCTCGAGGTGCGCAGTGAATACGTCGAGAGTTCCGAGATCAATGATATCGTGGTGACGGTGACTCCCGAGGGCCGGCAGGTCTTCGTGCGGGACCTGGCCACTGTCCGCGATACAATCAAGGACCTGAGTCTGGACGAGAAGACCAACGGCCGAGAGAGCGTGCGTCTGATGGTGACCAAGCAGACAGGAGCCAATACAGTACAGATCTGTGAGGATCTGGAGGAGGAGATGGAGCGTATCCAGCGGACTCTTCCCAACGATATCAAGATAGAGGTGATATATGACTCGTCGGAGGATATAGTCAACTCCATCAACTCTCTGGAAGAGTCTATCCTGTACGCTCTGCTCTTCGTGGTGCTCGTGGTGCTTTTCTTCCTCGGGGAGTGGCGTTCTACTCTGATTATCTCTATAACGATACCTATATCCCTGATTGTGGCATTTATCTACCTTATGCTGGCGGACAGCTCGCTGAATATCATCTCTCTCAGTTCCCTGACCGTGGCTATCGGCATGGTGGTGGACGACGCCATCGTGGTGCTGGAGAACATCACCAAGCATATAGAAAGGGGCTCAAGCCCGAGGGAGGCGGCCATCTACGCGACCAACGAGGTGTGGGTGTCGGTCATCGCCACGACCCTTGTGATAGTGGTGGTGTTTGTCCCTCTGACCATGCTTACCGGTATGGCCGGCATCATGTTCAAGGAACTCGGCTGGCTGGTGACCATCATGGTATGTACCTCTACCGTAGTGGCTATCTCCCTGACGCCTATGCTCTGTTCCAGACTGCTCAAGGCCCGTCCCGTGCGTGTCAACGAGCGTGGAGTAATCGAGAACATTCCCCCCAGGCGCAACTGGTATCAGAGATATGTCATCCCCTTGCTGGACCGTCTGGACAGGGCGTATGCCAGGTTGCTGCGTTTCTGTCTGAGGCACAAGGCGTGGACTCTTGTAGCCATAACCCTGTTCTTTTTTGCTTCCATAACGCCTTTCATTATGGGCAAGGTGGGTACGGACTTCATCCAGGAGACCGACAACGGCCGTCTGACAGTGGATATAGAGCTGGCTACGGGATACCGTATCGAAGAGACCGCCAGGATGGCACGCTACATTGAGAGCCGCTTCTACGAGCTGGTGCCCGAGATAGAGCTGATATCGACCTCTGCCGGTACCACGGACGACGACGGTGTCTCGGCCATGTTCTCCACCACCATGAACAACACCATGTCCATGACCGTAGTCTGCAACAAGAAGAACGAGCGTGACCGCTCCATCTTCGAGATAGCCGAGGTGCTGCGTCAGGAACTGGCCTCCTATCCGGAGATTATCGACTATCAGTGCGGCGTATCCAGTTTCATGGGCGGAGCCTCGTCCACTGTCGATGTCGAGATCTACGGCTACAGTTTCGATGAGACCAACGCCTTCGCCCAGGAGGTGAGGGCGGCCATCCGCGACAACGTCTACGGGGCCCGCGACATTGACATAAGCCGCGAGAAGGACCGTCCCGAGATCAAGATCAATCTTGACAAGGAGAAACTGGCCTACCACGGCCTCAACTCCTCGACCGTCTCCACATACGTGCGCAACCGCGTCAACGGCATGGCCTCTGGCTATCTCAAGGAAGACGGTGACGAGTACGACATAGTAGTCCGCCTGCAGGAAGAGGACCGTAATTCCATCACCGATATCGAGGATATGACCATTCCCACTGCCACTGGGCAGATGATAAAGATCAAGGAGTTGGGCCGGATAGAGGAGTATTTCGCCCCGCCTACCATCGAGCGGAAGAGCCGTCAGAGAGTTGTGACCGTATCCGTGACTCCATATGAGACCTCTCTTGGAGAATTGGCTGCCGGCATTCAGCGTACCATAGACCAGATGGGAGTACCGAGCGGCATTACCGTCAGACTGGCCGGTAACTATGAGGACCAGCAGGATACATTCCAGGACTTGCTCCTGCTGCTGGCATTGATAGTTCTGCTGATATACATAGTGCTTGCCTCCCAGTTCGAGTCCTTCGTCAAGCCAGTGATGATCATGACGGCGGTACCTTTCGCCCTTTCGGGAGTGGTGCTTGCCCTCTGGATTACGGGCACGACCCTCGACATGATAGGCTCGCTTGGATTCATCATGCTGGTAGGTATTGCCACCAAGAACGCCATAGTGCTGGTGGACTATACCAACCTGATGCGTGACCGCGGCTATGAACTCAACGAGGCGATTGCGCTGTCAGGAGCTTCCCGTCTGCGTCCCGTGCTGATGACTGCCATCACTACCTTCCTCGGTATGCTGCCTATGGCCATGAGCAACGGAGAGGGCGCCGAGATGTGGAAGCCCATGGGAATCGTGGTCATCGGAGGTCTGCTGGTGTCCACCGTCGTGACCCTCGTGGTGGTGCCTGTATTCTACGCCCTGCTTTCCCGCCATGGAGAAAGAGACAAGGAGAAAAAGAACCGGGCTCAGTTTATATTCATGCAGCTCTCGCCTAATCCTGAGGGAGAGGATCCCGAGGTGCGCCGGAGCAGGGAACTTAACCAGTAAAAAAGGAGGAACGAAGTATGAAATGTGTGTTTATCGTATACAATCAGGCCAATACTGAGAGGGTGGAGTACATGCTCGATGAGCTGGGCATCCGCGGCTTCACTTTCTTCGAGCAGTTGCAGGGACGCGGCAGCAGGGACGGTGAGCCCAGACGCGGTACTCATACCTGGCCTGAGATGAACTCAGGCATGATGACCGTCGTGGACGACGATAAAGTAGAGGAACTGCTACAGACTGTCCGCAAGCTTGACAACCGCAACCGTGAGGTCGGCGTGCGGGCATTTGTCTGGAATATTGAACAGACAGTCTGATTTTTTCAATACAATTTTTGATTTTGTATATCTTTGTGCTCATATTTGAGTTACTGCAGGTATTGCAATGGAGAGCATTAAGGAGATATACAAGATAGGCAAGGGACCCTCGAGCAGTCATACGATGGGCCCCAAGAAAGCAGCGGAGATGTTCAGGGGTCTGTGCCCGGGGGCATCTTCGTTTGTTGTTACCTTGTACGGCAGTCTGGCCGCCACGGGCAAGGGGCACTTGACCGACGTGGCATTGAAGGAGGCCCTGACAGACGGCACAGGAGCGGGTGTGGATATTGTATGGAAGCCCAAGGAGTTCCTGCCCCAGCATCCAAACGGTATGAATTTCAAGGCTTACAATGGGCAGGGCGAAATGCTGTGCGAGAAGACGTATTTCAGCATAGGAGGCGGAGATATCAGCGAGACCGGCAAGCGGGATGAGCGTAAGGATGTCTATCCGTTCAGCAGGATGAAGGACATACTTGGCTGGTGTAATGAAAACAATTCCTATTTCTGGGAGTATGTGGCCAAGTATGAGGATCCGGATATCTGGGACTATCTGGCAGAGCGCTGGGAGGTTATGAAAGCCTCCATCTCCCGTGGTCTGGACCATGAGGGCGTATTGCCGGGAGGCCTGAACGTGCGCCGTAAGGCATATGCCTATTATCAGCATGCCAAGAGCTACAACAGTTCCATGCAGCGGCGCGGACTGCTGTTCGCATATGCGCTGGCTGTTTCGGAGGAGAATGCCGCAGGCGGTACGATAGTGACTGCGCCTACATGCGGTTCATGCGGAGTCCTGCCGGCGGTGCTGTATCTCTTCCATACTTCATACGGTGTGACCGAGAACAAGATAGTCAATGCTATGGCAACGGCAGGACTGGTAGGGGCACTCATCAAGGAAAATGCCTCGATCTCAGGAGCGGAAGTGGGTTGTCAGGGAGAGGTCGGCACGGCTTGCGCAATGGCATGTGCGGCGGCAACGAGGATACTCGGAGGTACGCCGCCCCAGATTGAGTGCGCGGCGTCAATGGGTATGGAGCATTGTCTGGGACTGACCTGTGATCCTGTCTGCGGGCTGGTGCAGATACCTTGCATAGAGCGCAATGCGATAGCTGCAGCCAGGGCTATGGATGCGGCGCAGTATGCACTTATGTCTGATGGAAGTCACATTGTGCCGTTTGATGCAGTAATAGAGGCGATGAAGCAGACCGGCCATGACCTGCCAAGCCTGTACAAGGAGACTTCAGAGGGCGGACTGGCCAATTTGATACACAATAAACGATAAATTTAGTATCTTCGCAAGATGAAACGTTTTGCAGAAATATTATCCGCAGCAGTTCTAATGCTGGCAGTCGCAGGTGTCGTACCGGTATCGGCGCAGGACGGTAAGGAAGACGGCAGTAAGGACAAGTCCTATGCCTTGTCTTTCTTCAAGGTCGGCATTAAGGGCGGTATAGACTTCATATCCATGAGCCGTTTCGAGCTTGGGTACATATCGGAATCGGTAAGCAACTATACCGGTTTCACGGCAGGTGTGGCGTTCAGTTTCGACATGCCGTTGAGGGGGATGACGATACAGCCGGAGCTCAACTATGTCTCAAAAGGGGCGATGTACAGGGGAGAGAATCCTGCCGGCGGTTCGGAGGATGCCCGCTTCAGAACGGATTATATAGAGTTGCCGGTCAATTTCCAGTTCGGTCTGGATTTGATCCTCCTGCGTCCGTATCTCATGGTGTCTCCCTATATAGGCTATGCAGTATATAAGGACCCAGGGATTGTGTCTTGGGACAATACCAACCGTTTTGAGTACGGCATAGGCATCGGAGGAGGTGTGGATTTCTGGAAATTCCAACTGCAGGTCAAATACAATTGGAACATAGGTCAGCTGGCGCGCAATACAGACCGCATTGAGGCCGGTGGGGCGGTACGTATGGGCAATTACCGCGGTCTTGAGGTCAATCTGGTATTTTTCTTTTAAACAAAATAAACAACAAATAAAATTTTACGATTATGTTAGCAATTAATGATTCTAATTTTGAGGAGCTTGTAGTTAACTCCCAGGTTCCTGTACTTCTGGATTTCTGGGCGACATGGTGCGGCCCCTGCCGTATGATCTCTCCCATCGTGGAAGAGCTTGCAAATGAGTATGAGGGCAAATGGCTCATTGCAAAATGCAATGTGGACGAGGCTACCGATGTCCCCATGAAGTTCGGTATCCGCAATATCCCGACCCTGCTTTTCTTCAAGGGCGGTGAGATGAAGGCCAAGCTTGTAGGATCGACTACAAAAGCCGCTATTGTTGCCAAGATGAATGAGGTAGAGAATATGTAACATAAAAAGTAAAGTTATGAAAAAGATTTTTGCAGTTTTGTCAATGGCCTTTGTTGTGGCCTTGATGCCGGCGAAGGCACAGCCGGGTGAGGATTTCTTCAATTTCGGAGTGAAAGGCGGACTTAATTTCACCGAAATGACAGGACTCAAGGATATGAAGCAGGACGGTTTTATGCACTCCTATACCGGATTCAACGCCGGTCTGGTCTTTAACTTCAATCTGCCTCTCGGATTTGAAATCAATCCGGGTCTTATATACGTACAGTCCGGAGTTAAGAAAGACGGAGTTGCCGCAGATTTTGTCACCGGCTCTCTTCGAGTTCCTATTGATGTTCAGTGGGGATTCCGCTTTTTGAAGATATTCAAGCCATATGTGGTGGTCTCTCCGTATGTCGGCGGCGTTCTGTTCGGCAACGGGGCTGACATGTTCGGTCCCGGAGTTGGAAAGGAAAGGGTCAATGAATTCATGAACCGTCTCCAATATGGAATCGGTGTGGGCGCGGGTATCTATATATGGAGATTTCAGGTATCGTTCAGGTGGAACTGGGATCTTAACCCGGTGTTCCAGAAGCATGGGATAACTGATGTCCCTGATTTTATCAGTTTGGACAACAAGAAGTTCAGCGGGGGCGAACTGTCACTTGCATTCTTCTTTTAGCAGATGATGACATTGACCGAAGAACTCAGAAGTGCGGTAGCCACGGAATGGGAAGGATTCGAGAGGCTTATGGCCGACTCGCTTACCTCCCGCAGTGACCTCTTGAACCGTATCAACGGCTATCTGCTCGGGAATTCGGGAAAGAAACTCAGACCGCTGCTGGCCCTCGTAACCGCGAAGGCCTGCAGCGGTAGCATTAATCAGAAAGCCATAGCATGTGCGGCAGTGTCCGAGCTGATACATACGGCGACACTTCTGCACGACGATGTGGTGGACGGCAGTGACCACCGCAGGGGACGGCTGACGGTAAGGAAACTCTTTTCTTCAGGAGCGTCGTTGCTTATGGGGGATTACTGGCTTACGAGGGCTATCCATCTGCTCATTAAATACGGCTGTCCTTATGAGGTCCTTGGCATTTATTCCAAGTCACTTGAGGAACTGGCGGAGGGAGAGATCATCCAGATGGAGCTGGCTGACAGCCTGAGGACGACGGAGGACGACTATATTCAGGTTATCCGGCGCAAGACAGCGTCTTTGTTTATCGCATCTGTCAAGGGACCGGCTATAGTATCCGGGTCTTCGGACGAGACAGTCGCGGCTCTGGAACAGTATGCCTACTGGCTGGGATGCAGTTTCCAGATCAGGGACGACATCCTGGACTACCGTCCTACGTCTGAAACAGGCAAGGACAGCGACAGCGATATCATGGAGCGCAAGATCACGATGCCCCTGCTTTGCGCCATGCGTAACGCACCGGAAGATGAGGAGCGTATCCGCCGCCGTATGGGTGACATTACCTGTGACCCGTCCAAAGTGGAGCAGGACAGGGAAATCGCCGCGGAGATACGTGATTTTGTTCTCTCTCACGGGGGACTTGACTCGGCCCGTGGAGTGCTGAGAGAGTATGTGTTGAAGGCTCAGGAATATCTCAAAGTACTCCAGCCATCCCAGTGCAGGGACGGCCTCATGTCCATAGCCGCATACGTGGGCGGCCTATAGTCTCCACCTTACGTAGGTAATCGGCTTGCCTTCGGCAAGGAACATTGACTCGTAGAAAGTTTTGATGGACAGCAGCGGCTCTCTTTCGGCCAGACCGGAGCCGTAGATGTCATTGTCGGCTTCCAGCAGAGTGTGATTGCCTTCCTTTATGACTTCCAGGGTGGATTCGTGCAGAAGCTGGCTGTCGGTCTTCAGGTGCATTGTGCCGTCCTTTTTAAGGAAGTGAGAGTACCGCTCCAGGAAGACGGGGCTGGAGAGTCTTTTGTTGGGCTTCTTTGGCTGAGGGTCAGAGAAGGTCAGCCAGATCTCCGATACTTCATCCGGCACGAAAAGTGAGTCGATGAAATCTATGCGGGTACGCAGGAATGCCACGTTGGGCATGTTGTGCTCGTGGGCGTATTTGGCTCCTCTCCAGAGACGGGCGCCCTTTATGTCTACGCCGATGTAGTTTTTGTCCGGGAACCGTTCCGCCAGGGCGATGGTGTATTCCCCCTTTCCGCAGCCCAGCTCCAGCACTATCGGGTTGCCATTGTGAAATACCTCTTTGTCCCAGTTGCCTTTCAGCGGATGCTCCTTGCCTATCACTTCGTCCATCCGGGGCTGGATGAGGCATTTGAAGGTCTCGTTTTCCTTGAATTTGCGTATTTTGTCCTTGCCCATGGTGATTGTGTTATTATTCTGCAAGCGGTGTCCTGCTCACGGCTGTCCCTAATCCGATGATTCCGGTATCCTGTTCCGCGACGGATATGTCCATTTCCCACATGCCGTATTCCTGCGGGATTATATTGGTGCGGTATGTCCAGCTTATATCGTAATATCCGGGAGCGGAAGCTGCTTTTATTCTGTTGTCATCGGGCTTGTTCCTGACATAGTCTCTGACAGTCCTGTAATCGGACGGCAGAGTGATTCTCTCGGAACCGGACTTACCTGACGGGGAGGTGAGCCTTACTAGAAAAGTTACATCGTCACATTGTGTGTTTTTCTTGAATCTGGATATCAGGCAGATGCTGTAAACACAAGCAGTGTCGCTCAAGTCAATGTCGAAAGATACCGTGGCATCCCCGTCGTTTCTAAGGGATGTGAAAGAGAAATCCTGATCATTGCCGGTGCATGACGTGACAGTGCAGGCAGCGGCAATCAGCAGAAGTGCAGTTGCGGTGCGAAGACTCATTTCCGCTCAGTTTTTTTATTGCTGTTGGCCTTTTCCTTGTCTCCGGAATTGCGGAGCGGTTTCTTCTTCTTTTTCTTTTTCTTCTTTTTGTCGAAACGGTCAATGCTGTCGTCGCCTATGGATGATACGAATCCGATGTCTCCGCTGTCGGAGTCTTTCAGCATTGTCGCCGGCTTGCTGCCTTTCTGGTTGGCGGCCTTGATTCTGCGGACTTCCTCCACTGTCAGAGGAGTGACCTTGGAGGCATTGCCCTGCTCGTATGAGAACCACATGATGCCTTTGAGTACATCCACCTTGACCAGCCATGCCTGCCCGTCCATGAATTCCAGCGGCGCGTTGACCTGCGGTATGCGGCTCTGGGCATCCAGATATACGGGAACTTCGTAGTTGATGCAGCATTTGAGTTTGCCGCACTGGCCTGCCAGTTTCTGAGGATTGAGCGAGAGGTCTTGGCAGCGGGCCGCCTGAGTGGATATGGACTGGAAGTTGGTAATGAATTTGGCACAGCACAGATCCCTGCCGCATACGCCCAGACCGCCTATGAGACCGGCCTCCTGACGGGCTCCGATTTGCTTCATCTCGATCCTGATGCGGAATTCCTCGGCAAATACTTTGATCAGTTGGCGGAAATCCACTCTTTCGTCAGCTATGTAGTAGAAGATAGCCTTGCTTCCATCGCCCTGAAACTCAACGTCGCCTATCTTCATGTCCAGTCCGAGTTCGGCAGCAATCTGCCTTGCCCGTATCATCGTACTGCTCTCCCTGGCTATGGCCTCCTGCCATTTCTCCAGATCCAGCGGACGGGCCTTCCGGTATATCTTCTTGAGCTCCTTGGTATCCATGTCGAAATGAGCTCGGACCATCTGCCTGCCGACTACCGGGCCGCTCAGGGTAATGATGCCCACATCGTGTCCTGTTGCGGCTTCTACCACGACCAGATCTCCGGTCTTCAGCAGCTGGTGAGACGTATTCTCATAGAATCCTTTTCTGGTGTTCTTGAAGCGGACCTCGTATAAGTTGCTGAATTTCGGGTCTGAGATGCCTTCCAGCCAGTCGAAGTCTGCCAGTTTGCAGCAGCTGTGGCTGTAGTTGCAGATAAGTTCTCCGTTCTCGGTACGTTCGGTGGTGCATCCCCTGGAGCAGTCGTATATTATGTTTTTTTCTTCCATATTGTCGATAAACTACAAAGATAATTATTTATCTTTGAATCTGGATATGCAATTTAAAGAAGTATTAGGAAACGGAGAACTCAAGTCCCGTCTGGTCAATATGGTGGACAGCGGGCGTACAGGGCATTCGCTTATGTTCGTTGAAAGTGACGGATATGGAGCACTGCCTTTGGCCATGGCCCTGATTCAGTACATGATGTGCCGTAACCGTAAGGCAGGGGAGGATTCATGCGGAATCTGTCCGTCATGTCGCAGGATATCGGAAATGATGCATCCGGACCTGCATTTTGCCTTTCCTGTCAATTCAGCTTCCAAGTCGGGCTCCGGCAAGCCTCTTAGCGGAGCGTTCATGCAGGACTGGCGGGAACTGTACAAGGCAAAGCCGTATTTTACCGAGGCGGACCTTTACGATAAGATAGGCATAGCCGACAAGGTGGGCGTGATAAGCGTAGCGGAGGCAAAGGAGATATTGGACTCACTTAGCCTGAGGTCATATGAGGGCTACAGTAAGTTCATGCTGGTATGGCTGCCCGAACGGATGAATGCCGAAGCGGCTAACCGTCTGCTGAAGATAGTCGAGGAACCGTCCCCTGATACGTATTTCATATTCGTTACCCATGCGCCGGAACGGATAATATCCACGATACGTTCCCGTTCCCAGTTGATACGGCTTTATCCGGTCTCTCAGGAGGAACTGGCTCCGTTTCTGTCCGTGCGTACAGGTGTGGGGGCCGATGAGGCTGCATTATATGCCCGTATCAGCGGAGGCAGTCCTGGACTGGCCCTGAGCATGATGCAGGGCAGTTCCGCTTCAGATGCATACATGCCGCTGCTGACATCTATGCTGGAGCATGTTGTGGGGAATGATCTCCCGGCTTTGCTGGAGGGCAATGATGCCGTACTGGCTCTGGGCAGGGAGCGGCAGAAGGAGTTCTGCCTTTATTCGGAGGCCTTCCTGCGCAAGGCGATGATGCACCGCCGCGGACTGGACTCCATAGCGGATGTGCTGCCTTCCGAGAAGGAAGCTGTCATGCGTTTCTCGGCTGTGTTGCCGGACAACTTTTATGAGAAAGCCTTCGCAGCCTTTGATGGAGCCAGGACTGCGGTGGAGTCCAATGTCAATGCCAAGATGGTCTTCTGCAATCTGGTCAATGTATTGTTCGCGTTATATAATTTCCGAGTATGATTTTCTATTTTTCAGGTACAGGCAATTCTCTTTGGGTCGCAAGGCGGCTTTCTCAGATTCTCGGTCAGCCGGCGCCGGTGCCGGTGGCGGATGAGTTGAGATCTGGCGGTAAGGACGTGCCATGCCGTTATGTGCTTGACGAAGGGGAACCGTTGATCTTGGTCTTTCCGGTACACTCCTGGGGGCCTGCGGAGATGATGCTGCGCTTTGTCTCCCGACTGGATATTGGTAACTACAGCGGGCAGAATGTATATGCAGTCTGCACCTGCGGTGATACTTGCGGATGGACAGACCGGATACTTGGAGAGGCTTTGCGGAAGCGTGGTCTGCCGCTTACCGGCTGCTGGTCTGTGCGGATGCCTAACAATTATATTCTAATGAAGGGTTTCGGAGTTGATCCGGACGATGTGCGGGATGCCAAACTGGCTGCTGCTCCGGCTGCGGTGGAGGCTGTGGCCGAGGATATACGTGCCGGGAAAGGCGGTGTGCATATGGTGACGGGTACTCAGCCATGGCTGAAAAGCAGGCTGATCAATCCGCTCTTCCGCAGTTTTCTGGCCGGACCTGACAGCAGGACGAAGTATCATGTCAGTGATTCATGCATCGGATGCGGGCTGTGTGAGCGCGTATGTCCTACGGGAGCCGTGACCATGAAGGACGGGCGGCCGGAGTGGGGGAGGGGTTGTGTGCAGTGTACGGCCTGCATTCACCGGTGTCCTGTCCGTGCCATTGATTATGGGACTATTACTCAGAATCAAGGGCGGTACTGCCATCCGGACCTTAGATGAATATTAAATACAGTACTTGATGAAAAAATCATTTTATGCCGATACGCCTGAGATAAAGTACATGGAAACGGATATGGCGGAGCAGGTTTCCAATCTTTGCCGTTTCGATTGCCATATCCATATAGTGTGTACTGATGGCACGGCCGTTATCTCTACCGGGATACAGAATTATATCATGCGCAGGGGCACCGGTCTGCTCCTGCTCGGAGGAGGAATTGTGCACGTTATGGAACCCTCGCCTGATTTCATGGTGAGGTTGCTGATGTATCCTAAGGACCTGATGTTGAAAGTGCTGATACCCATGGATACAGAGTTTCTGAAGTATCTGCATGAATATCCTTATTTTGATCATCTTGATTCCGGGGCAGAGCCAGACGAATGGAAAGGGGTCATGTTGTGGATGGATATGGCGGCGATGCTTTTTTCACGTCCGATGCCCCGTTTCCGTAAGTACCTTGAACAGAATTTTCTACAGAGCATGTTGATGTGTATGCAGAGTTCTACGCCTTTGAAACGCATCACCGATGCCAGGAGAGATGAGCGTAAGAACCTTATCAGCCATAAGTTCGTGCGTCTTGTCCGGGAAAACAGCGTGAAGGAGCATATGTTGCCGTTTTATGCAGGCAAGCTCGGTATCTCCACGAGGTACCTTAGTGATATAGTGACGGAAAATTTTGACGGCAAGACCCCGAAACAGTTGATCGATGAGCAGCTGACGGCCGAGATAAAGGTCCGCCTGGACAATCCTGTGTTTACGGTTAGCGAGATAGCCGATTATTTCAACTTTCCTAACCATACATCCATGAGCCGTTTTTTCAAGCGCAATACCGGTATGTCACCCATGGAATATCGAATAAAACGTAAGTTGCATTGATTATGGAAGAGGGCAGATACAGACTGACAGTGGTACTGGGACCGACGGCTTCGGGCAAGACCCGCTATGCGGTACAATTGGCGGGCAGTACCGGTGCGGAGATTATCTCGGCTGACTCAAGGCAGATTTACCGCGGGATGGATATCGGCACCGGCAAGGATCTGGCCGAGTATGTATATGACGGTCACCCTGTGCCTTATCATCTGATAGATATCGTCGATGCCGGTGTCCGGTATGATATCTTCCGGTATCAGAGAGATTTCGCAGCGGCCTACAGTGATATAGTATCCAGAGGGAAGCCGGTGATTCTCTGCGGCGGGTCGGGTCTGTACATAGAGTCGGTTACCCGCAATTACGCCATCCCCGAGGTGCCTTCCAATCCGGCTCTACGGGCTGAACTGGAGCAGTATTCCGATGAGTACCTGATAGGAATGCTCAAATCCCTTACCACTCCGCACAATACTACAGACTACGATACCCGCAAGCGTCTCATCAGGGCTATAGAGATAGCGGTGTACCAGAAGGAGCATCCGGAGGATACCGGAGTGTTCGGCAAGAACATGATGGAGTTCGCTCCGGAGGAGGTACATTATATCGGCCTGTCTGTCAGCCGTGAAGAGCGCAACGCACGTATTGACCGTCGTCTGGATGCGCGTCTTCAGGAAGGAATGGTGGACGAGGTGCGCCGTTTGCTGGACAGCGGCCTGTCACCGGATGACCTTATATATTACGGCCTGGAATATAAGTTTGTGACGTTGTATCTTACCGGTCAGTTGAGTTACGACGAGATGCGGGCCCGTCTGGCCATAGCCATTCATCAGTTCGCCAAACGTCAGATGACCTGGTTCCGGGGTATGGAGCGCCGCGGCATCCACATCGAATGGATAAGCATTTAGTCCGGCGGACAGTGCCGTCCCTGAGCCTTTCCCCGATAGCGGAATCGGCCTGACACTGCAGAGGAATCTAATGGAAGTGTGAAGTTTTTACGAAGTGGTAAAGGTATTCGGTGTGAATAGTGTACCTTTGCATGGAAAATTCAGTGAGATATGAAAAAGTCAGAGGGTGCGAGAAAAACCAATGCCGCCCGCCTGCTGGATCAGGCCGGAATTCGTTATGAGCTGATACCTTATGAGGTGGACGAGAATCACTTGTCGGCTGATGAGGTGGCGGCAAAGTTGGGTGAAGATATTGCCTATGTGTATAAGACTATTGTCCTGCGCGGTGACCGTAACGGATACTTCGTATGTGTGGTGCGGGGAGACAGTGAGATAGACCTTAAGGAAGCAGCCCGTGTCTCCGGTAATAAGCGGGCCGAACTGATTCACGTCAAGGAACTTCTGCCTTTGACCGGTTACATGCGCGGCGGCTGTTCTCCGGTCGGCATGAAAAAGCCGTTCCCGACTTACTACCAGGCCTCAATCGCAGACCTGCCGTATGTCTATGTCAGTGCCGGTATGCGCGGTCTCCAGCTCAAAATCTCTCCCGCAGACCTCATCGCCTTCACTCACGGTCATCTCTTCTGACAGATCTACGCGTTTCTCAATTCAAAACTGCTCCTGCCGGTCTCGTCACTTTTATTGCCGGCCAGCTCATCTGACCGATTTACGGGAAAGGTGTACGATGCTTAAGTAGCTGATAATCAATGTAAACTCTCTGGTAAAAGGTGCCCTGTCGCCATTTGAAACGCCGACGCGTCACCTTCTTGAGTGGTTAACTAAAAGACAATCAACGATGTGCGAATGACAGTCTTGCCCGGGCATTATCATTGATAAGATATTGTATGGATATTGAAAAAATGCATATATTTGCGGGCGCAACGGTTCCGTATAGGATTAAAAGGGAACCGGGTGAGAGTCCCGGACAGTTCCCGCTGCTGTGAGTTCCAATGATGTTCCGGCACTTTTGCCACTGATGCCCTGGGAGATTGACCGTCTGCCGGGATTCGGGAAGGCGTCCGGAACGGAACGAGTCAGAAGACCTGCCTTGCGACACGGATCAGCGGCCTACGGGTGTTTAGGCTCCGGACTATAGAGGTCTTCGCGGTGTTTCTGCCTTCAGCTGCTGTCCATTTTAGGAAAATAATATGGCAGTGCGATTCATAGATAGAATGATGTTTTCCTTAGTGTTGACGGTGTCGGCCCTGACGGTATTTCTGTCGTTGGCCGGTCCTGTAGCGTACGGAGCGCAGGTGTGCCCGGCTGAGAGAGTACGGGCTGCTGCCATATACGATATGCCTGAATGTGCGTTAGATACGATTCCCGAAGCGGATACTGTCTATGCTCTGGACGAGCTGATGGTGGTGGCTACCCGCACTTCGCAGGAGATAGTGCCGGTGCAGATGCTCTCGGGTGAGAAGCTTCGCACTCTGGGCACACATTCCATAGCAGATGCGATAAGGTATTTCTCCGGGGTGCAGATTAAGGATTACGGCGGTATCGGCGGGCTCAAGACGATAAATGTCCGCAGTCTGGGCAGTCAGCACGTGGGAGTGTTCTATGACGGAGTGGAACTGGGCAATGCCCAGAACGGTATAGTGGACCTCGGACGGTTCTCGCTGGACAATATGGAGTCGGTCTCTCTGTACAACGGTCAGAAAAGCTCGACACTCCAGTCAGCCAAGGATTACGCCTCGGCGACGGCGGTCTATTTGCAGACCAAGAGGCCCCGCTTCGAGGACGGCAAGCGCAACAACTGGAACTTCGGCCTAAAGGGCGGCTCTTTTGCAACTGTCAATCCGTCAGTGCTATGGGAGCACAGGATATCGGACCGTGTATCGCTCTCGGCCAGTACGGAATTCCTCTATACATCGGGCCGGTATAAGTTTACGTATGCCAAACAGAACGGCTATGACACGACTGGCATCAGGCAGAACGGGGATATCCGCATGACCCGGGCCGAGGTGGCCCTCTTCGGGGATATCGAGAACGGCTGGTGGAAGGCCAAGGCTTACTTTTACGACTCGGAGAGGGGTTATCCCGGGGCTGTAGTCAGAGGTGAGTTCGTGCATCAGGACCGGCAGTGGGATGACAATTTTTTCGTACAGGGCTCCTTCAAAAAGGATTTTACTGCGTGGTATTCGCTGCTGCTGAACGGAAAGTATGCCTACGACTATCTGCATTACCTTTCAGACCCGCGTCTGGATGTGACTACTATGTATGTGGACAATCGTTACCATCAGCAGGAGGCGTATTTCTCCGCCGCGCAGCGGTTCAAGCCTTTCAAGTGGTGGGAATTGTCTCTGGCTACGGACTTTCAGTGGAACAGTCTGGATGCGGATATGCGTGATTTCGTATATCCCATGCGCTGGTCGGCATACGGAGCGGCCGCGACAGCCTTTGAGTTCGGAGGCTTCAAGTTGTCAGCATCGCTTCTGTACATATTTGTCCACGACGTGCTGCGCTCCGGCAGCGGCAGGGTGGATGACAGGCACAATCTGTCGCCGTCTGTCATCGTCTCCTGGAAGCCGTTCCGCAACATAGATTTGGAACTCAGGGCGTTTTACAAAAAGTCCTACCGTATGCCCACTTTCAACGACCTCTATTATACCTTTACAGGTGTGTCATGGCTGGAGCCGGAAGAGACCACTCAGTATGATTTCGGAGCCACTTGGTCGCTGATACGCCGCAACGGATGGTTCAGAGGCGTAGACGTGCAGGGGGATGTATATTTTAACCGGATAGACAATAAGATAGTGGCCATGCCCACCTCCAACCAGTTCCGTTGGACGATGATGAATCTGGGATATGTGGAGATATTGGGGACAGACATCGCGGCCCAGGGCTATTTCCGCTTAGGACCGGTTGATGTGTCTCCGAGAGTGGGCTACACTTTCCAGCGGGCCCGGGACTTGTCGGATCCGGCCTCGGAATGGTACGGCGGGCAGGTGCCGTACATTCCATTGCACAGCTGTTCGGTGACTGTGGGCGCGGCTCTGCGCAGCTGGTCGCTCAACTACAGCTTCATATATACCGGAGAGCGGTACGAGTCCGTCGCCAACATCCCGGAGAATTATTCCCAGCCCTGGTACACCCACGATGTGTCCCTGACCAAGTCGTTTGAGTTCAGCGGCTGGGAGCTGAGGGCCACGCTCCTGGTCAACAATATCCTCAATCAGCAGTACGAGGTGGTCCAGTGTTACCCGATGCCGGGTACCAATTTCATGATTAAAGTCAATTTCATAATATGAGAAGAAATACCGCAAATATCATTTTTACAGGGCTGCTGTACCTTTGTCTTGTCGGCTGCCTGTTCTCCTGTCGCAAGGATGAGTCTGTCCTGCGTGGTGAGGGAGACCATGTCGGAGGGGATGATAGCGGAGAGATCAAGGGATTCTTCCTGCTCAACGAGGGCAATATGGGCAGCAACAAGGCCACTCTTGATTATTACGATTACGAGTCGGGGGTCTACACGCGAAACATCTATCCTGAGCGTAATCCCGGTGTGGCTCTTGAGCTAGGAGACGTGGGCAATGACCTGGGTGTCTACGGCGGCAAGCTCTATGCTGTCATCAACTGCTCGAACCTCGTGGAGGTCATGGATGCGGAGACAGCCGTGCATGTAGCGGAAATACCCCTGCCCAATTGCCGGTACATAGTCTTTGACGGCGGTTATGCATATGTGAGTTCCTATGCCGGAGCCGTGGAGTTCGACCCTGAGTACCGGCGGGGATATGTGGCAAAGATAGATACGGTGACAATGCAGGTGGTCGATACCTGTGGAGTGGGCTATCAGCCGGAGGAGATGGCCGTGGTGTCAGGCCGGCTCTATGTGGCCAATTCGGGCGGATACATGGCTCCGGACTACGACAGCACTGTGTCGGTGATAGATCTGGCTACTTTCGAGATTGTGAATGAGATAGAGGTGGCTCCCAACCTGCATCAGATGAAACTGGGGGGAGACGGGATGCTTTACGTGTCTTCACGCGGAGATTATTACGGCCTTCAGTCCTCCACATACATCATCGACCCTTCCACTAACGAGGTAGTAGAGGAGCTGGAACTACTGCAGAACAGCGATATGGCGGTCTATGGTGATTATCTGTATGTTATCTCCCATTCCTGGAGCAACATATCGCTGGACTATCAGACCGGCTACGCTGTGTTCGACACCCGGGACAGAGTGACGGTGACCCGCAACTTCATCACCGACGGCACCGAGGACGGGATAACCACACCCTACTGTATAGCCGTCAATCCTGCAAACGGAGACATTTTCCTGACCGATGCCAAGGATCATGTCACTCCGGGCTATATACACTGTTACGGGCAGGACGGTGTCCGGAAATGGTCTGCGCGGACAGGTGATATACCCGCTCATATCGTATTTACCCGCAAACAGTTAAAACCATTGGAATAAATCTTGATTTAAAATATTTTTAAAAATGAGACAGATTCTTAAAATTTCAATTGCGGCCGCCGCCGTGCTCTTAGCCGCTTCATGCCAGAAAGAAAACAGTCCTGTGGATGAGCCTGAAGTGGCTGTGCTTGCTTTTGAGGGAGAATATTGGGACGCACTGATTGACAGCCCCCAGTACGGAGGCCCGCTGCTTTACGGAGAGTATGACGAGGCCGGCTTCACATATCTCGGTACGGATTACAGCTGGCACGATCAGGACAATACGGAGCTGGCATCGGAACTCTGCGAGAGCAACGGTGCTGCAATCTACTGGAACGGCGGCCACGCGGTCTCCAACTACACTGACCAGGCTGCGACCACAGACTACACTCTCCAGCTGGCCATTCCCCTGAGCGGAGGTCACTCCGGCAGCAACTTCTGCGTACACAACGGATTTAAAAGCGAGTACTCCAAGAATGTCGGATATTTTTACTTCAAGGACGGGGTAGGACGTACTATCGAGAGCATGTACGTGACCAACACCTCCTACTATCTCGGAACAGTAGAGACTCTGGCGGGGGCAGACGACTGGACCAAAGTGACTGCCACAGGATACGATGCAGCCGGAACCGTTACTGGTACCAGCGAGTTCTACCTGACTGAGAACGGTCAGAGCATCAACGCCTGGACCCTGTGGGATCTTACAGGGCTAGGAGCTCCCGTAAAGGTAGAGTTCGACATCACCTCCTCGATCCAGAACGAATACGGCATGGCTGCACCGGGCTACTTTGCCTACGATGACGTGACCGTCAGAATGTAACCGGGCTCCTGATGAGAAATAATTTTTCTGCATTCATATTTTCAATAGTTCTTGTTTTTACCGGGTGCAGGGACCAGCGTGACTCCCTGCCTCCGGTAATTGTATTGGACAGCCAGATATACAGCACTACTGTCGGGGAGGAGATAACAGTCTCTCCGGAGTATGAGAACTGTGGTGAAGGGACAGTGTACCTTTGGACCTGTGACGGGGAAACTCTGTCCACGGAGCCATCCTTGACATTTTCCCGGAATGTGCGTGGAGAGTATTGGATACAGCTTACTGTCGGCAATTCCGCCGGAGAGGACAGGGCGGAGATACGTATCGATGTATATGACGTGACTCCTCCCGAGATATCTTTACCGGGAGCGGCTGCCGGATTCTCGGTTCTGAAAGACTCATCCCTGGTGCTGGCTCCGGAAGTCCGCTCTGCTCTGCCGGTCACTTATTCGTGGAGCATTGACGGACAGACTGTCTCTGCGGATTCTGTACTGGCGTTCCCCACAGATGAGGCTGGACTGTTCGAGGTGTCTTTCAGTGCGGAGAACCGCGACGGCCGGGACGAAATAGAGTTTACCGTAGAAGTGATGAGTCCGGAGGATGCATTCTCCTGGACATTCGACCGGACGGATTACGGGATAAGTTCCGGCCGCAGCCTGCTGCTGCATCCACTGGATATCGAGTACTCCTTCGACGCCGTGTACACATGGAGTGTGGACGGTAGTGAGGTACAGAACGGTGAAAGTCCCGAATACGTATTTGACCTTACCGCCGAAGGCTCCTATACCGTGAGCGTGACCATGCGGAACTCCTATACCGCCGCCTCACAGGACCTGTCGGTGACAGTGCTGCCTGCCGAAGGAACGTATTTCCGGGCAGCTGACGCCTCGAGCAGTGCGTCAATATCCAAAGTCTACGAATACACCCCGGCACCGGGACAGTTCATCAACGACGGAGTCACCCTCACCACCCAGGAAGAAGCCTGCTCCTACGCTTTCGAGCGGCTGTCCCAGGGTCAGTTCGTCTCCCTCGGGGCCTTCGGAGGCTACCTTACCGCAGGCTTCGACCACAGTGTGGAGAGCAGCACGGACGGAGGCTTCGATCTGCAGATTACCGGCAACGCCCACAGTTCCTCATCCGAGCCGGGTATCATCTGGGTGAGTCAGGACGAGAACGGCAACGGTCTGCCCGACGACACCTGGTACGAGCTGCGCGGCTCCGAATACGGCAAGCCGGAGACATGGCAGGACTATGCCGTCACCTACTACCGGCCTTCCTCCAACGGAACGAGTATCGAATGGACGGACAACAGGGGCAGCTCAGGCACCGTGGACTATATCCCCGCATACCACAGTCAGGAGACATATTTCCCGCTCTGGATTACAGCTGACAGCTATACCCTGCGCGGCACCCGCCTCGAAGACCGCCTCGTCGACGAGAACGGCAACGGCTCCCTTTGGATCGGTCACCCTTTCGACTGGGGCTACGCCGACAACTGGAGCGGGACGGATCCCGACATCGACAAGTTCCGCATCTCCGACGCAGTCCGCTGGGACGGAGAGCCCGCCGACCTGACCTACATCGATTTCGTCAAGATACAGTGCGGAGTACAGGCCAAGGGCGGCTGGACCGGCGAGCAGTCCACCGAACTCACCCTCATCCGCGACCTGCACCTGTAGGACTTCTCAAATTAATTTTCTACTTTTGCTCCATAAACTTGTAATATTATATACTGTATATGGAGAATAGTGGGGAAATTATTATGTACCAACCGGATGAGACCATAAGGTTGGAAGTCAGGCTAGGTAATGATACAGTATGGTTGACTCAAGCACAGATCTCGGAACTTTTTCAAAGAGATAGGTCAGTCATAAGCAAGCACATAAACAACGTATTCAAAGAACGGGAACTGGAAGAAAAAAGCAATGTGCAAATTTTGCACATTCCTTTTTCAGACAAACCCGTAAGATTATTCAGCCTTGATGTCATTATTTCCGTAGGATATAGAGTTAAAAGCACAAGAGGCACACAATTCCGAATATGGGCTAACAAAGTCCTTAAAGAATATCTATTGAAAGGGTACTCGATAAATCAGCACATCAACATTCTTGAACGTAAAGTTGATGATAGGTTTGCAGAATATGACAAACATTTTGAGCAGATAGACCAAAAAATAGATTTCTTTGTCAAGACATCATTGCCACCAGTTGAAGGCATTTTTTACGACGGTCAGATTTTTGACGCTTATAGATTTGTAATCAACTTAATCAGATCTGCGAACAAATCCATTACATTAATAGACAACTATATAGACGAATCAGTTCTCACAATGCTCAGCAAAAGGGAAGC